>JACPWF010000003.1 GCA_016197155.1 Candidatus Omnitrophota bacterium
CGACGCGCAGGCGATCGAAAACGACTTCGCGTCGCCGCGGACGACGGCGAAGGCCTTCGCCGTCCCGGCGAACGCTGGCGCGCGGCCGCCGTCCACGAGCACGCAGTCGGGCGCGACCTGCAGTTTCGCGACGGCCTCGCGCATCGCCAGCATCGTCGCCTGAAAAATATTGACCGAGTCGATCACGTCGTGCTCGACCACGCCCACGCCCACCCAGCACTTGTCCAGGATCTCCGCGCAGGCGGCCGCGCGCGTCCGCGGCGTCATTTTCTTTGAATCGTCGACAGGCGACGAAAAAGAAAAATCCCTGACGATCACAGCCGAAGCGACGACCGGCCCCGCCAAGGGACCTCTCCCCGCTTCATCTACGCCCGCCAGGGACAAGAAGCCCCGACTTAAAAAAGACCGGTCATGCAGAAGGAGCTGTTGGCGCCTCTTCTCGCTTGCCTTCCTCAATTCTCCCTTTCTTGCCCGCCTGTTTCCTCAAATAGTAAAGCTTCGCGCGGCGGACCTTTCCGGTGCGCACGATCTCGATTTTTTGCACGGTGGGGGAATGGATGGGAAAATTCCGCTCGACGCCTTCGCCGAAGGAAACGCGCCTCACGGTAAAACTTTGACGGATGCCCGAGCCCTGCTTTTTGGTGACGACGCCCTCAAAAAGCTGGGTGCGCGTCTTGTCGCCTTCGTCCACTTTGACGGAGATGCGCACGGTGTCGCCGACGTTGAATTTCGGGAGGTCCTTTTTCATCTGTTCTTCTTCAATGGCCTTAATCACGGGGTGCACGGGATTTCTCCTTCTTCTTTAAAAGGTCGGGCCGCCTCTTTTTCGTTCTTCGGGCGGCCTGCGTCTTCTTCCACGACTCAATGGCCCGGTGGTTTCCGGACAAAAGAACCGGGGGAACTTTGCGGCCGCGGAAAACCGCGGGCCTTGTGTATTGCGGGTATTCTAACAGATTTCCGCTAAAAGATTCAAATTCCTTGGAGGCGTCGTTTCCGAGCGCCCCTTTGAGGAGCCGGACCACCGCGTCGGTGACGACCATGGCCGCCGGCTCCCCGCCGGTCAGGACATAGTCGCCGATCGAGACCTCGTCGGTCACAAATTCCTCGATCACGCGCTCATCCACGCCCTCGTAGTGACCGCACAGGATCACGAGCTCCTTCTCGCGCGAAAGTTCGAGCGCTTTTTTCTGATCGAAGCGTTTCCCCTGCGGCGTCAAATAAATAAAACGCTTTTTTCCGCGGGCGGCGCGCGGGGTTTGAGGGAATAATTTTTCCACCGCCTCGTAGATCGGCTCGGGCTTCAAAAGCATCCCGGGCCCGCCGCCGAACGGCCGGTCGTCGCAGGTGCGGTGCCGGTCGTGCGTGAAATCACGCAGGTTGTGAACAGAAACCTCCACGACGCGCTTTTCAATCGCGCGCTTCACGATCGAATGGGACAAAAACGAATCAAACGCGCCCGGAAATAAAGTCAGGATATGAATTTTCAATTAAAACTTTAAGCCGGCCTTTTTCAGGATGGAACGCACGGTGTCTGAGGGCTTGGCGCCCACCTTTATCCAATGCGACACGCGCTCGGTCTTCACCTGCATCACCGGCGGCTCCTTCGAAGGATCCCAGATCCCGACCTCTTCCAGAAAACGCCCGTTGCGCGGGAATTTGGAATCGGTCACCACGATGCGGTGCTTGATTTTTTTCTTGGTTCCCATTGTCTTTAGACGAATCACGACTGCCATCGATGCCTCCTTTAACGAACCTCTTTCTCCCTTTTGATTTTGGCTCCCAAATTTTGGAGCTTCGCGACCAAATTCTCGTACCCGCGGTCCAAATGGTACACGCGCGAGACCTCGGTCCGGCCCTCGGCCACCAGGCCCGCCAGCACCAGCGCCGCGCTGGCGCGCAAATCGGATGCCATCACCGGCGCGCCGCTCAATTTCTTCAGCCCGCTCACGATGGCGCTGTGGCCCTCGAGCATGATGCTGGCGCCCATGCGGTTTAATTCGCTCACGTGCATGAAGCGCTCGGGGTAAATTTTTTCCGTGATGACGCTGATCCCCGGCACGATGCACATGAGCGCCATCATCTGCGCCTGGAGGTCCGTCGGAAAACCCGGATACGGCAGGGTCGTCACCGACACGGGCCGCAAAACCTTCCGGCGCCGCACGCGCGCGTGCCCGTTTTTTTCGGTGATGAGAACGCCCGCGTCTTTCAGTTTATCAAGCACGGCGCCGAGCATGTTGAGATTAATATTTTTCAGCGTCACGTCGCCCTTGGTCATCGCCGAGGCGATCACGTACGTGCCCGCCTCGATGCGGTCGGGGATCACCGAATAGGCCGCGCCGTTCAGGCGCTTCACGCCCTCGACCTCGATCGACGGCGAGCCGAGCCCCTCGATCCTGGCGCCCATTTTCTTCAGAAAATTCCCAAGGTCCACGACCTCCGGCTCGCAGGCCGCGTTGTCGATGACCGTGCGCCCCCGGGCGAGGGTCGCGGCCATGAGGACATTGGCCGTTCCCAAAACGCTCGAACCGAAGGCGCCCCCGAGATAAATCCGCGCGCCGCGGAGCCGCCTGGCCTTGGCCACGATGTTTCCGTGATCGAGCCTGACCTCGGCGCCGAGGGATTTGATTCCCTTGATGTGCAGATCGATCGGCCGCGGGCCGATCACGCATCCGCCCGGGAAGGAAACCTCGGCCATCCCGAAACGCGCCAGGAGCGGCCCCAAAAAACAGATCGAGCCGCGCATCGTGCTGACCAATTTGTACGGCAGGACCGGATTCCGCGCGCCCGACGGATCGATCTCGACGGTGTTGCCGCTGTGCTGAACGCGCGCGCCGAGCGACTTTAAAATCTTCACCATCGTGAAGACGTCGGCCACCTGCGGGACGTTCTTGATCACCGAAGGTTCTTTGGACAAAAACGCCGCCGCCAAAATCGGAAGCGACGCGTTTTTGGCGCCGCTCACCGTGACCGTGCCTTCGAGGCGCCTGCCCCCTTCGATGAGGATCTTATCCATTTTTTTGAATGACCAAAATTCTCTCGGTGCCGGCCAGATCCTTCGCGAATCTCAAATTTTTATACCGCTCATCCCGATTCATTTCTTTCGCCAATTGTTTGGATTGGCCTTTTCCGATTTCAATGAGAATAAAGCCGTCTTTTCGCAAATAATCCGGCGCTTCGCTCAAAAGCCGCCGCACAATGGAAAGCCCGTCCGCGCCGCCATCCAGCGCCAAACGCGGTTCGGCCTGCACGTCGCCGGGTAAGAAACGGATGTCGGGACCGGGGATGTAAGGAGGGTTTGAAACGATGACGTCCCACGCCGTCCCTTTTTTTCCGCGAAAAACATTAAAAAGATCGCTTTGAACCAATTTTATTTTCGACCGTAACCCGTGGCTGTCTCTATTCTTACGAGCAACCGCCAGTGCCTTCGGCGAGACGTCGAGAGCGGTCATTCTACAGTCAGGGCGGGCAATTGTCAAACTAATGGCGACACAGCCCGATCCTGTCCCCAGGTCCAGAATTCGCGGACGGGTGGCGCGGGTGACGCGAAGCATTTGAAGCGCCTCCTCGACCAAAATTTCCGTCTCCGGCCGGGGAATGAGCGCCTCCTTCGACGCAAAAAACGAATGGCCGAAAAAAGGGGCCTCTTTCAAAAGGTGCTGGAGCGGTTTACCGGCGAGTCTTGCCCGCGTGGTTTTTTGAATGGATTTTTTGGCGCGCGCGGAAAGGGAGTACCGGCCCGTGAAATAATCGATCCGGCCGAGGCGCCCAAAGTGGCGGACGATCCTCTCGGTCTCATGAGGCGGAAGCGCGTTTCCGGCAATGGCCATTTATTCCTTCTCCAATGCCGCCTCAAAAAGCGCGTCGACGAATTCCTCGATCCGGCCGTCCATCACGGCTTCCAGATTGTACACGGTGAGCCCGATCCGGTGGTCGGTCACGCGCCGGTCGGGAAAATTGTAGGTGCGGATTTTTTGGCTCCGGTCGCCCGACCCCACCTGCTCTTTCCGCTGTTTGGCGATCTGGGCGTTTCGGTCGCTTGTGATTTTCTCAAAAAGCCGCGCGCGCAGGATCTTGAGCGCTTTCTGCTTGTTCTTCAACTGCGATTTTTCGTCCTGACAGGACACGACGAGTCCCGACGGCACGTGCGTGACGCGCACGGCCGAGTCGGTGGTGTTCACGCTCTGGCCGCCGGGTCCGCCGGAGCGGAACACGTCGATCTTTAAATCTTCGGGTTTGATCTCGACGTCCACCTCTTCGGCCTCGGGAAGGATCGCGACGGTGACGGCCGAGGTGTGGATGCGCCCGGAGGCCTCGGTGGCCGGCACGCGCTGGACGCGGTGCGTGCCGCTTTCAAATTTGAAACGCCCGTAGGCGCCCGGGCCGTTGACGGCGGCGATGATTTCCTTCAGCCCGCCGGCCTCGTTCGGGGAACTGGAAAGAATTTCGACTTTGAAACCGCCGCTTTGCGCGAAGCGCGTGTACATCCGGAAGAGATCCGCGGCGAAAAGTCCCGCCTCGAGACCGCCCGTGCCCGCGCGGATTTCCAGGATCACGTTCTTGGCGAGCAGGGGGTCTTCCCGGATGAGGAGGCCCTCGATCTCGCGCGTCAGCGCCTTTTTCCTCGCCTCGAGAGCGGCGAGTTCCTCGCCCGCCAAAGAAAGAAGCTCATTTGAATGGGTTTTGTCCTGCGCCATTTTCTGCGCCTCGGCGATTTCCTCCTGAACGCGCAGGACCTCGCAGTACAAAACGGTCACGCGTTCAAGGGCGCGGAATTCTTTCCCGAGATCGCGAAGGCGCGCCTGGTCCCGGCCGATCGCCGGATCCTCCAGAAGTTTTTTGACTTCTTCGAAGCGCCGGACCTTCTCTTCGACTTTTTTTAAAAAACGCACAGATCCCTCGCTTCGCTCGGGATGACCCGGTTATGTTTTTTTCTTCGCGTACTTTTTCTGGAATTTCTCCACGCGGCCCGCGCTGTCGATGAATTTCTGCTTGCCGGTAAAGAGCGGGTGGCAGGCCGAGCAGATCTCGACGCGGATGTTGGCCTTTGTGGAGCGGGTGTGGATCATCCTTGTCGGTCAGGAGTTCCTCGCGGCGGGTGTTGGAGCGCTTGATGTCGATGGCCGGATAGATGCGGCGCTGGAAGAGATTCCGGTCGAGCTGAAGCTCCATGTTGCCGGTGCCTTTGAATTCCTCGAAAATGACCTCGTCCATGCGGCTGCCCGTGTCGACGAGCGCGGTCGCGATGATCGTGAGCGAGCCGCCTTCCTCGATACAGCGCGCCGCGCCGAAGAAGCGCTTGGGCTTGTGAAGCGCGTTCGAGTCGACGCCACCCGAGAGGATTTTTCCCGAATGCGGCACGGTCGTGTTGTACGCGCGCGCAAGGCGCGTGATGCTGTCGAGAAGGATGATCACGTCTATTTTTGATTCGACAAGCCGTTTGGCTTTTTCGATCACCATTTCCGCGACCTGGACGTGGCGCTCGGCCGGCTCGTCAAACGTGGAGCTGATCACCTCGCCCTTCACCGAACGCTGCATGTCCGTGACTTCCTCGGGCCGCTCGTCAATGAGGAGCACGATCAAAACCGCCTCGGGGTGGTTGGTGGTGATGGAGTTGGCGATTTTCTGAAGCAGGACCGTTTTGCCGCTGTAGGGCGGCGCCACGATGAGGCCTCTCTGGCCTTTGCCGATCGGCGTGAGAAGATCCACGATCCGCGTCGAAACCTCGTTCGGGGCGGACTCAAGTTTCCAGCGGTCCTGCGGGTAGAGCGGTGTCAGGTTGTCAAAGAGGATCTTTTCCTTGCCCTCGTCGGGCTGGTCAAAATTCACCTTGTTCACCATGAGCAGGGCAAAATACCGCTCGCCCTCTTTGGGCGGACGGATCTGGCCGGCCACGGTGTCGCCGGTGCGCAGATTGAATTTGCGGATCTGGGACGGCGAAACGTAGATGTCGTCGGGGCACGGCAGGTAATTGTAATTGGGCGAACGCAGGAAACCGAACCCGTCCTGCAGGATTTCCAGCACCCCCTCCCCGGTCATCACCCCGCCGTCTTTCTCGGGCTGGGCCTGCAGGATTTTGAAGATCAGATCCTGCTTTTTCAGGCCGCTCACCCCGTTCACCTTCATCTCGTGAGCCAGGGCGTTCAGCTCCGACATTTTCATTTTCTTCAGTTTCGCCAGATCAATGTCCATCGATGGTCTTTCCTCCTTGGGTTAATTCCTTTTTATGATTTCGCCAAAAACTTCCCGGACTTTTTTTTCGAGACTCCGGCGCGTCCCGTCGTTGTCGATGATAAAATCCGCGAGGCGCGCCTTGCGTTCGCCCGGCCATTGCGTGGAAAGAATCTTCCGCGCGAGTGCCCTCCCGATCCCCTTCCGGCGCGAGCGCGCGAGGAGGCGGCGCACCGGCGCGCGCACGACGACCGTGACGTCGGCGATGTTTTCCATTTTGGATTCAAACAAAAGCGGCACGTCGAGAACGAGCATCCCTTTTTTCGCGCGGTTTTTTTCGATCAGCTTCAAACACTCAAAAATGACGCCGGGGTGGATCAGGATATTCAATTTTTTCAGATCCCGCGGATGGCCAAACACGTGACGGGCGAGTTTCCCGCGGTCGATCCAGCCGCCGGCGCCCAGATATTCCTTTCCAAAAATTTTGACGGCGGCGCGCGCGGTCGGCCGGCCTTTTTCGAGCGCGCGCGCGGCGGCGCGGTCCGCGTCAAAAACGACCGCGCCGAGCGATTTAAAAATTTTCGCCACGGCGGTTTTGCCAGAGGACAAATTTCCCGTCACTCCCACGACGATCATGACCCGGCCATCTCCCGATAATATTTCAAGTACTCCCCCGCGCTCTTCTCCCAGGAAAAGTCCCGCCTCATCGCCGACTGCCGGAGCGAGGCCAAACGCGTTTGGTCCCCGAACGCCGCGCGCGCGCGGTCGATGGCGGAAAGAAAGTCGGCGCTTGACCGCTCCTCAAACACCAGGCCGCTGCCGGCCTTTTTGTCGGCGTCGATGTCCGTGATCGTATCGGCCAAGCCGCCCGTCCGACGGACAATCGGCAGGGTCCCGTACGCGAGGCTGATGAGCTGGCCCAGCCCGCAGGGCTCGAAAAGCGACGGCATGAGAAAAAAATCCGCGCCCGCGTAGATCCGATGGGCCCTTCGAATGTCAAACTCGAGAAACGCGGCCGTTTTTCCGGGATGGCGCCGTTTCATATTTTGAATCGGCGTCGCGTAGGCGCCGTCCCCTTCGCCCAAAAGAACGAAATTCACCTTTTTGGATAAAAAATCATCGGCGGCCTCCAGCAGAATATCGATCCCCTTCTGCTCGGCCAAGCGCGACACCATCGCGAAAACCGGCGTGGCGGGATCCGCCGCGAATCCGCAGTCTTTTTGCAAAAACGCCTTGCAGGCCGCCTTCCCGCCCGGCGATCGGGCCGAATAACGCTCGGCGATGAACCGGTCCCGCGCCGGATTCCAGAGGGCGCGGTTGATGCCGTTCAGGATGCCTCTCAATTTGTCGCGGCGCTTTTGAATGACGCCCTCGAGGCCCCAGCCGTATTCGCGGGTTTGCATTTCCTGGGCGTACGTGGGGCTCACCGTCGACAGCGCGTCGGCGAAAAGGAGCCCGCCCTTTAGCAGATTCACCTTGCCGTAAAATTCAAATCCCTCCGTCGAAAAAAGACCTTCATTCAAACCCAGCGCCGGAAAAAGCCGGTGCGGAAAATGGCCCTGGTAGGCGAGGTTGTGAACAGTCAAAAGCGTTTTTGTCTTCTCAAAGAATGGATCGCCCGCGAAAAGCGTTTTCAAATAAACCGGCGCCGGCGCCGTTTGCCAATCATTGGCGTGAACGACATCCGGCCGGAAACCGAGTCCCTTGGCCGATTCGAGCGCCGCGCGGCAGAAAAACGCGAACCGCTCGAGATTATCCGGATAATCGCCCCGCTCATTCCCGTAAAGGGAGGCGCGGTTGAAGTACGCCTCGTTTTCAACGAAATGAATGCCGACTTTTTCGGACAGGCGCTTCCGGGAAAATTTGACGCCGCGGTAACGCGGCATGAAAATTTTAACCTCGACGCCGAGCTTCCCGAGCGCCAAAGGCAGAGAGCCGGCCACGTCGGCCAAGCCCCCCGTCGATGCGAACGGGGCCACTTCACTTGCTAAAAATAAAACTTTAATGCGATCACTCCCTAGCCCCGGCGGGTCCCTGCCTGTCCGGCAGGCAGGCTGCCGCTTGAGGACAGCCCGTCCTCCGCGTCACCCGCCGATAGCGCTTCTTGGCTTTATATCGGATTCATGTCGAGCCAGTTCGGCCCCGCCTTCACCGAGACGTCCATCGGGACCTTGAACTCGGCGGCCCCCGTCATTTCCTCTTTGACCAGGCCCACAAGCTTCCGCGTCTCGGACCGGGGCGCCTCGAACAAAAGTTCGTCGTGCACCTGGAGGATCATCCGCGAGCGGAGTCCCTCTTTTTCGAGCCGCGCCGCGATCCGGTTCATCGCGATCTTGATGATGTCGCTCGCGGTGCCCTGGAGCGGCGCGTTGATCGCGGTGCGCTCGGCGAAACTTTTCAGCCGCGGGTCCCTCGACGCGATCTCGGGAATGTAGCGGCGGCGGTCAAAAAAAGTGGCGACGTACCCGTTTTTCCGCGCGAACTCGATCGTCCCGTCCAGATATTTTTTCACCTTTGGGTAACGGTCGAAATAGGCCTTGATGAAATCCCGCGCCGCGTCGAGCGAAATCCCCAGGCCCTTCGACAGGCTGAACGGTCCCATTCCGTAGAGGATGCCGAAATTCACGGTCTTGGCCGAATTTCTCATTTCGTCGGTGACGCCCTTGAGCGGCACGTTGAAAATCAGGCTCGCGGTGTGGCGGTGAATGTCCTGCCCTTCCCGAAACGCGCGGATCAAATTTTCATCCCCGGAAAAATGCGCGAGAACCCGGAGCTCGATCTGGGAATAATCCGCCGACACCAGGCACCGGTCTTTCGATCCGGCGACGAACGCGCGGCGGATCCGCCGGCCCTCCTCGGTCCGGACCGGAATATTCTGCAGGTTCGGGTCGCTCGAAGAAAGCCGGCCCGTCGCGGTCACCGTCTGGTTGAAACTCGTGTGAACGCGGTGTGTCCGGGGATTGACCAGAAGCGGCAGCGCGTCCACGTAGGTCGATTTCAGCTTCGAAAGTTCTCTGAATTTTAAAATCTCTCGGGGAAGCGGATGAACTTCGGAAAGCTCTGAGAGCACCTCGACGTTCGTGGATGCGCCAGTCTTGGTCTTTTTTACCACAGGAAGGCGCAGTTTTTCAAATAAAATTTCACTGAGCTGTTTCGGCGAATGGATATTGAACTCCTGCCCGGCCTGCTTGTGAATGTCGCGCGTCAGCGCGGCGAGCTGTTTTTCCATCTCCGAGGAAAATTCTTTCAAAAGTTTTTGATCGATCGCGACCCCCGCGGCCTCCATTTCGGCCAAGACCGGCACGAGCGGCATCTCGATTTTTTCGAAGAGCGCCGTGAGGCCCTCGGCGTCTCCGAGTTTTTTTCCCAAAATTTTGGCGAGACGCTGTGTGACATCGCTGTCCTGACAGCCGTAGGGGTAAACTTTTTCAAGCTCGACGTCCGCCATGTTGATCCGGCCGCGGCCGCCGCCGATGAGTTCCTCAATCGGCGTGATGCGGACTCCCAGGTGTTCCATCGCGATGTCGTCGAGGTTGTGATTGGGCTTGGCGGTGTCGAGGCAGTAGGAGGCGATCATCGTGTCAAACGCGATGCCCTTGAGGCCGATCCCGAAATTTTTCAGGATCAGGTACTCGTATTTCAAATTCTGGCCGATCTTCCGGATGCGGCCGTCTTCAAATAATTTTTTCAAGGCCCCGAGCGAAGTCCCGGCGTCGAGCGCGCCCCCCTTGCCTTTTTTGAAAGCGGCGTAAAAGGCCTCGCGGTCGCCGAAGGAAAACGAAATGCCGATCGGCTCCGCCAAAAGCGGGTCCGTGCCGGTGGTCTCAAAATCAAACGTCCACTCTTTTTTTTCGGACAATTTTTTCACGAGCGCGCGAAAGGCCCCGGCGTCGTTCACGAGCGTGTAGCGGAGAGCCTTGTCATCGGAATTTTTTTCCTCGGCGTCCGGCAAGTTTTTCAAAAACGCCCTGAACTCGAGCCGCTTGTAGATTTCGACGAGCGCCGGGACGTCCGGCTCGCGGCGTTTCACGGCCTCGGCTTCAAACGCGAGCGGCACCTCCTCGTGCGCCCGCGCCAGCTCCCGCGACAAAAACGCCTGGTCTTTGTATTTTTCGAGATTGTGTTTCAGCGCCTCTCCTTTAATTTTTGAAAGATTCCCGTAAACGCCGTCGAGCGACCCAAACTCGACCATGAGTCGTGAAGCGGTTTTCTCCCCGATGCCGGGCACGCCGGGAATGTTGTCCGAGGCGTCGCCCATGAGCGCCATGAGGTCGACGACGGCCTCGGGCCCCACGCCGTAGCGTTTTTTCACGGCCGCCGCGTCGTAAATGAAATTTTCCTTTTGCGGATTCAGGACCTTGATCTTTTTGTTCACCAGCTGAAGCGCGTCTTTGTCGCCGGTGACGATGAAGATCTCGTGGCCCGCCTTTTCGAGTTTCCGGGCGAGGGTCGCGATCACGTCGTCGGCCTCGTAGCCTTCTTTCTCAAAAATGGGAATCCGCATTGCGCGGACCACTTCTTTAATCACCGGCATCTGGCTCACCAGGTCCTCCGGCATCGGCTGGCGCTGGATCTTATAGTCCTCGTAGCGCTTGTGCCGGAACGTGGGGCCCTTCAAATCAAAGGTGAGGGCGACCCCCTCGGGCCGGATTTCCTTTAAGAGGCGCTCGAGGATCGCGACAAAACCGAACACGGCGTTGGTCGGCTCGCCTTTCGATGTGCGCAGCGAGGGGATGGCGTAAAACGCGCGGTAGCAAAAGGAATTGCCGTCAACCAGAATGATTTTCATTGAAATGGATTTTTAAGAAGAAAGGATAAAATAAAAAAGTACGACCACGATCACCGCGCAAATCACGTAAAAATCATTGAAATACCAGAAATCGCGCCACTTCTCGAGAACGGTGGGTCTGGCCACCGTGCTTTTGTGTGAAAAATATGGCTCGATCTTCGGGAAAAGTTCGCGCTGGATCCGCCACCTGTTTTTCAGGCCCTCGATGTCTTTTTTCCGAAGGCGCAGGAAGGCCCCGGCCACCGTGTGACGCGGGATCTGATGGCGCGCGACAAGCCCGCGAAGTTCCTCCTCGCTGATTTCGAGAAGTGCCGCGGCCTCGCGGACGCTTAAGTGTTGCTCTTCGGCGGCGTCCGGATGGGGCTTGGTTTTTTCCGTCATTGAAAGGAGTCCCGTTTCGAGAAATCGGAATAAGCCGCCATGTCCGGGGGACTGGTTTGGCCGATCCGGTAAAGGGCGGCCCCGAGCCCCGCGATCATCGCGGCGTTGTCCTGGCAGAGGGCCGTCTTCGGAAAAACAACGTTCAGCGATTCTTTTTCGGCCGCGGTTTTAAATTTTTCCCGCAGGCGCGTGTTGGCGCTCACCCCGCCGCCGACCACCACGTTTTTCAGCCTGTTCTCTCCGGCCGCGCGGACAGTCTTTTTGACGAGCGTGTCGCAGACGGCCTCCTGAAAACCGGCGCAGATTTCTTTTTTGATTTTGAGACCCAGAGGTTTCTTCAATTCCCGCGTCCGGTAAAAAACGGCTGTTTTGATCCCGCTAAAACTGAAATCGAGCGAATGGGTCGAAAGAAAAGGCCGCGTGAAAAAAAATTTCTTCGTGTCTTCGCCGCGGCTTAAGCGGTCTATTGCTGGACCCCCAGGATACCCCAAACCCAGGATTTTTGCAACTTTGTCAAATGCCTCCCCCGCCGCGTCGTCGATCGTGCGGCCCAGGATTTGGACGTGCGCGGGCGAATTCATCCTGAGAAGCATCGTGTGGCCGCCGGAGACGACCAGGCCCAGGCAGGGAAATTTTAAATCCGCCGACAAAAACCCCGCGTGGACGTGCGCCAGGACGTGATCGACGCCGATGAGCGGTTTTTTTAAGACCCACGCGAGCGTCTTGGCCGCCGAAAGGCCCACCAGCAGCGAACCCATGAGGCCGGGGCCCTGCGTCACGGCCACGAGATCGATGTCGATCAGGGAAACCTTTGCTTTTTTGAGAGAGGCGTCCAGGCATTCCAAGATCGACCCCACGTGCGAGCGCGACGCGATCTCGGGGACCACGCCGCCGTATTTTTTGTGTTCGGAAAGACTGGAAAACACGACATTCGAGAGAATGGTCTTGCCGTTTTTCACGACCGCGGCGGCCGTTTCATCGCAGGAGGTTTCGATCCCGAGCGTGATCACTCCAATAATTCCTTCACCAGCACGAGCCTCACTCCCGCCCTTTCGATCTCCGGCGCCATTTCCTTGATCGCTTCGAGCGTGGCTTTTTTGTCGTGGCCGATCACGACCACCCGGCCGCGTGCGAGCGCCGCTTTCGCGGCCTTGCGCAGTTCGCGTTCGACGGCGGCCAGATGAGGATCGTTGTCTATAAAAACGTCCCGCCGCGCGAAACGCACCCCGAGCGATTGGGCGACGCGCCAGCCCACGGTTTTCGGAATGACATTGCTGTCGACGAAGAAAAGATTCTTCTCCTTCAGATGCGCGATCACGGCCTGCATCACGCGCCGGTCGCTCGTGGCGGCCGAACCCATGTGATTGTTCACGCCTTCGGCGTGCGGCACGCTGTCGAGCGCCTCATCGAGGGCGCGGGTGATCTGGCTGTCGCTGAAGTTCACCATGATCGTTTGGGGCTCAAGCGGTTCATTGCGGCCTTCCGGCTCCATCGGCATGTGGAGCATGACGCCGAGGCCTTTCGAAAAAGCCTCGTCGGCAATCCGGCGGCTGTGCGCCAGGTGCGGCAAGATAGAAACGGTGAGCGGGCGGTGGATTTGGATCGCGTCGGAAAGGAGCGGAAAATTATTCCCCCAATCATCAAGGATGATCGCCATCTTCGCCTCCGGCGCGGCCTTGGGCGCCGGGCGGGCGACGGGTTTTCCGGGCCGGACATTTTCCAAAAGGATGGGGCGCGGCAAATGCCGAAGCACGGTGCCGGGCCGCGTGGGCGCGCAGGAACGGACCACAAAAAATGTGACGATGATGACGAATACAATGGCTAAAACAATTTTGACAATACGCATGTGAAAACGGGTATCAGGACGTCCTATCCGCCTTTAACTTTCTCCTTATTAATTCCTGAACCCGGCCCGGGTTGGCCTTGCCCCGGCTTTTGCGCATCACCTGGCCCACGAGAAACATGGCCGCCGTTTCTTTGCCCGATTTGAAATCGTCCACGACTTTCGGATGCTCCTTCAAAACCTGAACGACCCACTCTTCGAGCGATGGGTCGTCGGAGACCTGCGCCAGTCCCTTTTCTTTCAGGATCGCCTCGGGCGCGCGGCCCGTCTCGGCCATTTCGGGAAATATTTTTTCCTTCGCGACCTGAAGGCTCACCTTTCCCTCTTTGACGAGATTCGCCGCGGCGGAAAGGAGCGCCGGCGTCAATTTCAAATCCTCGATCGCCTTGCCTTTTTCATTGAGATAGGAAAAAACCGGGCCGGTGATCCAATTGGCGACGGTTTTATTGTCGCGCGCGATCCGCGCGGCCTCCTCAAACAGTTCCGCGATTTTCAAATCCTGCGTCAGAAGCCCCGCGTCGTAGGCCGAGAGCCGGTACTCCCTGACAAACCGCTCTTTTTTTTCGGCGGGAAGCTCGGGCAGGGCCTTTCTCTCCTTTTCAATTTCCTCCGCGCTCACCGAAAACGGCACGAGGTCCGGCTCCGGAAAATAACGGTAGTCGTGCGCCTCTTCCTTTGAGCGCATGGTGAATGTTTTTTGCCTGGCCTCGTCCCACAGGCGCGTTTCCTGAAAAAGCGGCTCGCCTTTTTCCAGCGCCTCGGACTGCCGGCGGATTTCGTATTGGATCGCGAGTTTCACGGCCCTGAAAGAATTTAAATTTTTAATCTCCACTTTTTTCCCGAGCGGATCGGAGGCGGTTTTGCGCACCGACACGTTCGCGTCACAGCGCAGGTGCCCTTTTTCCATATCGCAGTCGGAGACGCCGATCGCTTTTAGGATCGCCTTCAAACCGGTCAAATAAATAACGGCCTCCTCCGCGCTCTCCAAATCCGGCTCGCTCACGATCTCCGCCAGCGGCGTGCCGGCGCGGTTTAAATCCACGTGGCTCGTGTCCGGCGACTGGTCATGGATCAATTTTCCCGCGTCTTCCTCCAGGTGCAGGCGGTTCAGGCGGATTTTTTTTATTTTTTCACCGGAGGCGATTTCGATGAATCCCCCCTGCCCGAGCGGCGCGGCATACTGGGAAATCTGATAAGCCTTGGGCAGGTCGGGATAAAAATAATTTTTCCGGTCGAAACGGATCACCGCCGAAGGCGTCCCCTTCAAAGCCAGCACCGCGCGCAGGCCGAGGCGAAACACTTCGCGGTTTAAAACCGGCAGGACCCCCGGCAGGCCCAGACACACGGGACACGCGCGGCTGTTGGGCGGCGCGCCGAATTCGACCGCGCACGCGCAAAAAATCTTCGTGCGCGTGGCCAGCTGGGTGTGCACTTCCAGGCCGATGGTCGGGATCATTCTTTCACATTCCCCAATTTTTTGTGAAAATCCGTGTGTTGTTCGAAGGCATGCGCGACCTGAAAAAGCGCCGCCTCGTCAAAGGGTTTGGCCATGAACTGGAGCCCGATCGGCAGGGGTTTGCCCGCGCGCTCCTCGATGCCGCAAGGGATCGAGATCGCCGGCACGCCCGCCAGGTTCGCCGAGATCGTGTAAATGTCCGAAAGGTACATCTCGACGGGGTCCGTGGATTTTTCGCCCAATTTAAACGCGGTCGACGGCGAGGTGGGCGTGAGAAGCACATCCACCTGTTTAAACGCCTCGTCAAAATCATTTTTAATTTTCGTCCGCACCTTCATCGCGCGCAGATAATACGCGTCGTAGTAACCGCTCGACAAACTGTAGGTCCCGAGGATAATTCTTCTTTTGGCCTCCGCGCCGAAACCCTCCCCGCGCGTTTTTTCGTACATCTCGAGAAGATTTTTTCCGCCCCTGTGGCGAAATCCAAAGCGGACGCCGTCGAAGCGCGCGAGATTGGAGCTGGCCTCCGAGGGCGCGATGATGTAATAGGTGCTCGCCGCGTAGGCGGTGTGCGGCAGGGACACCTCGCGGCACGACGCGCCGAGCCGCTCGAGCACGCGCACCGCGTCCTCACGCACCGCTTTTTGCACGGCGGGACTGATGCCGCTTTGGCCGGAACCGGACGAAAGGTATTCCCTGGGGATGCCGATCTTCATTCCTTTAATGGGCCGTCCCAAAACCTCCGGATAATCCGGCACCGGCAGATTCGCCGAGGTCGAATCCTTGGGGTCATGGCCGGCCAGGACCCCCAAAAGGAGCGCGGCGTCGCGCACGTCTTTGGTGATCGGCCCGATCTGATCGAGACTCGAGGCGAATGCGACGAGGCCATAGCGCGACACGCGGCCGTAAGTGGGCTTGATCCCGACCACGCCGCAAAGCGAGGCCGGCTGACGGATCGAGCCGCCGGTGTCGGAGCCGAGCGCGGCGATCGCCGTGTGATCGGCCACACAAGCCGCCGAGCCGCCGCTTGAGCCGCCCGGCACGCGCCCGGGGTCGCGCGGATTCCGCGTCGGCCCGTAAAAAGAAGTCTCACAGCTGGAACCAAACGCGAACTCGTCCATGTTCGTGCGTCCGCAGATCACGGCCCCCGCCGCCAGAAGTTTTTCAATCACAGTCGCGTGATACGGAGAAATGAACCCCTGAAGAATTTTGGAGGCGCAGGTGATTTCCTCATCGGCGACACAGATATTGTCCTTCACGGCAATCGGCACCCCCCAAAGCGGCGCGTCTTTCGACACATCGCGGCGGCGCGCTCTTGACGGATCAAATTGAATGTAGGCGCGCGTCCTCGCGTCCTTGGCGCGCACGGCCTCGCCCAAAGATTTTAGCGTCTCGTCGGGCGCGCATTTTTTTTCTTTGTAAAGGGCGGAAAGCTGAGAAGCGGTTTTTTCGGAGAGGATCACGGCGGGTTTTTTAGGATTTATCCTCGATGATCTTGGGCACTTCGAAAAAATTTCCGCGCGATCCGGGAGAGCGTTTGATGAACGCCTCGAGCGCCGCTCCGTCAAAGGCCTCGGGCTTGTCCTCGCGGAAGACATTCGACAGCGAAAGAGGATGGCTCGTGGGCTCCACCCCCTCGATCTTGACGGCTTTCAGGCTCTCAATGAAATCCAAAATCCGCGCCACCTGCGGCTCGAGCGTTTTAAGCTCGGCGTCCGTCAGATGAAGCCGCGCCAGGCGCGCGACAGGCCTTAGATCGATCGGAGTCACCGCATCGCCTCTTCCGTGGGATCGATTATATCAAAAACCTTCAAAATCTTCCCCCCAAAAACCTCCGCCTGCCAGGGCAGGAGACAACCCGCGCGCCGCAAATCCTCCCCATTTTTCGGAGACGCCGTGATGACGGTCTCGAGCGAGGCGTTGTTCGCCAAAAGGCTCGGATGAATATTGAGCTCGGACGCCAGGATTTGTCTCTGGGCCTTCAGTTCGTCCAGAATTTTATTCTCCTTTTCGCCCCATTTTTTGTAGGGGGTTTTGTGTTTGGCCAAAAAAGGTTTGGGCGCGGGCAGGGTGTCCATTTTTTGAATGAGGGCGTTCAGCGCCTCGCGGTGTTCGCCTTTCACGTTCCTCGGCGCGTCCGGCATGAGCGCCACGTCCTGCGTGGGGTGCGCGTCGGCCCACTGGGCGATGTCGACGAGCGTTTCGGATTGAATGACCTTGAACGGCGGCCGGTCCCGCCGAGCGGCCTGTTCCTCCCTCCATTCCCAGAGCGCCTTCACGAGCGCGAGCCCCCGGCCCTTCATGGCCTTCGAGCCCTTCATCCGCCAATTTTCTTTTTTATCGTCCGTGGGAACCGCCGTCGCGGTCTCGATCAATTTCGCGCAAAACTGCCGGTGCCACTCGGTCCGCCCTTTTTCCGCGAGTTCCTTTTCCATGATCTCGCGGATGGTCTTCAAATAATGCGTGTCGTTGGCCGCGTATTCGAGAAGCTCGGGCCCGAGCGGGCGCACGGACCAGTCGGCCTTCTGGCTTTTTTTGGAAAGGGTCACGTCGCAATGAATCTTCGCCAGGTCCGCGAGGCCCTGATGCGGATAACCCAACACTTGCGCCGCGATCACCGTGTCGAAAACCTCTTTCGGCTTCCACGCGAAGAAACGGTGAAGGATCCGGATGTCAAAATCCGCGCCGTGAAGGATGAGCGGCTTTTGGCTCAATAGTTGAAGGAGCCCGCCCAGTTCGATGGCCGCCAAGGGATCGATTACAAAATCATCCGAGGGGGTGCTCACCTGCACGAGGCACAATTTTTCAATGTAGTGATGCAGGCTGTCGGCCTCGGTGTCGACGGCGGCCCAGGGCGAAGCGGCGATGAGGGCCGTCGCCTCCTCCAGGGCGGATGGGGAATCAACCAGTCGCACGGGCGGATTTCAAAAATGTTTTGAGAGAGGGATGCCTTCCGTCTTTTTCGGAAAGGAAATAACGGCCGCCCGTTTTCGGCCAGGGAATTTTTAAGTCCGGATCGTCCCAGGCGATCCCGCGCTCGTGAGGGGCCGAATAGACGCGCGAAACTTTGTAGAGAAACTCGGTGCCGTCCTCGAGCGCCAGAAACCCGTGCGCGAATCCCTCGGGGATAAAGATCATCTTCCGGTTTTTCGCGCTGAGCGCCGTGGTCACGAATTTCCCGAGCGTCTTCGAACCCTCGCGGACGTCGACGATCACGTCAAAGGCCTCGCCGCGGACGACGCGGACGAGTTTGTCCTGCGCGCGCGGGGAAACCTGAAAGTGAAGCCCCCGCAAAACCCCTTTATTCGACAGGCTGTGATTGTCCTGCACAAATTCCGCAAGGACACCCGCGGCGGCGAAGGTTTCTTTATTATAATCTTCAAAGAAAAATCCGCGCGCGTCCTTATGGAGATCGGGTTCGATTAAAATAAGGTCCGGCAGGGACATTTTTGTGAATTTCATTTTAAGGCCTCTTTCACTTTTTCCGTCAAATCGTCCAGTGCCGCGTCGGAAATTTCTTTGAGTCTCACGGAATAAACCGAACGGCCCTTTTCTTCGAGCGCCTCCAAATCGCCGAGCGCCTGCGCCAGTTCCAGATCCGCGAAACCGTATTTTTCGCCGGGGATCGCCAGATCAGGCGACCCTCCGGCCGTGATCAAAAGAAAAATCCCTTTGTTTGGCCCGCCCTTGTGAAGCTGGCCCGTCGAATGAAGATAGCGCGGGCCGATGCCGATGGTCACGGCCATTTTCGTGGCCTTTCGAATTTCCCGCCCGAGCCGCGCCAGTTTCTTTTTCACATTTTCCGATCCCGGCAAAAACGCGAGGATCGCCGCGTAGCCGCCGGGTCCGCGGCCTTTCCAAAAGGACTCCGGCGTCCCGCCCGGCGCGGGGATGGACAATTTTTCCCCCGCCTCCGCGCGTTTCAAAAGCGCGCGCGTGCGGTCTTTGGCCGACTGCACGTCCGGTTGATCGAAGGGATTGATCTTTAAAAGCGACCCCGCGACGGCCGTCGCGACCTCCCAGCGGAAAAATTCCGCGCCGAGCGCGCGCGCGTCGTCCCACGGCAGGTAAAAAACCGGGTGTCCCGCCTTCTCGAGAGCCTTCGTTTTTTCGTTTTGCGGAAGATAAGAAACAAAAAAACGGTCCGCGCCGTAAAATCCGGGATCCTCCGGGGACTCGCCGACCACCGGCACGATTCCCGTTTCTTCTTTCCCCGTGCTCTCGGCCACGAGCTGTTCCACCCAATCGCCGAAGGCCTCAAATGGTTTGGGCAAGAGAAGCGTCAATTTGTCCCTTCCCTCTTCGGCCAAAACGGCCATGGAGATGCCGAGTTTAATGGCGGGGCCTTCGTCTATCCGGCCGTCAGCGCCCGCCCATATCTTTTCAAGTTCGACGCCGATGAGCGCGGCGGGCACCAGGCCAAACGCGGTCAGCGCCGAAAACCGGCCGCCCACGTCCGGGGGTGCCAAAAAGATTTTTCGAAAATGATTTTCCCGGGCCAGGCGCGCCAGCGCCGTGTCGGGATCGGTGATCGCGATAAACTGCCTTCCCGGGTCCGGCCGGTTTGATTTTATTTTTTCAAAAAAATATTTGTAAAGCGAGACGACCTCGACCGTCCCGCCGGATTTACTGGAAACGACAAAAAGCGTTTTCGAAAGTTCGACACGGCCCTCGAGCCCGAGAATCCGCGCGGGGTCCGTGCTGTCGAGGACGACGAGCTCCGGGAACCCTTTTTTATTTCCGAAAATGCGCTGAAAGACCTCGGGCGCCAGACTCGAACCGCCCATCCCCAAAAGCATCGCGTGCGCGAAACCTTCGTTCTTTATTTCCTCGGCGAAAGAGATCCATTCCCGCGCGCGGGATTTCGCCAGGCGCGGCGCGTCAAGCCAGCCGAGGCGGTCGCGGATCCCGGCCTGATCGGCGGGAGTTTTTTTCCAGAGCGAAGGGTCTTTTTCGCGCAGTCTCTCAATCAGGCGCGATTTTTGCGTTTTCCGGGTCCGTTCCTCCAGGACCGCTTCATAGGGACCCCATGAACTCATTTGATTTTTCGGCGGATGCCTTCGAGGATCCGGGTGTAGGAATCGGCGAAGAGCCGGACTCCCGCGTCTTCGAGCTCGCGCGTGATGAGATCCAAATCGACGCCGGCCCCGCGAAGCGCCCGAAGCGTTTTTTCGGCGTCCGCGAGGTCCGTTTTCAAAAGAGGCTCCGCCTTTCCATGGTCCCTGAAAGCCGCGAGTGTGGCGGGAGGAATCGTGTTCACCGTGTCGGGGCCGATCAGGCTCTCGACGTAGAGGACGTCGCCGTACGCGGGATTCTTCGTGCCGGTCGACGCCCAAAGCGGACGCTGGACCTTGGCGCCGCGCGCCTTCAGCTTTTTGAAACGTTCGTCCGAAAAAATGCGCTCGAAATTGGCGTAGGCGATTTTGGAATTGGCGATCGCGGTCTTTCCCAAAAACCCCTTGAACGCCTCGCCCTTCGCCTCGATTTCCTTGTCGGCCAGCGTGTCGACGCGGCTCACGAAAAAACTCGCGACGGAAGCGGGTTCGGAAACCGGCCTCCCCGCGGCCAGGCCTTTTTCCAGGCCCGAAAGATAGGCGAGCATCACTTCCTCGTGGCGTTTGACGGAAAAAATGAGCGTGACATTCACGGAGATCCCTTCGCTGATCAAGGTCTCGATCGCGGGGATCCCCGCCGGCGTGGCCGGGACCTTGATCATGATATTTTTGCGGTCCACCGCGCGGTAAAGGAGCCTCGCCTCTTCGACGGTGGCCGCCGTGTCGTAGGCCAAAAGCGGGCTCACCTCTATCGACACAAAACCATCACAGCCGCGCGTCCGGTCGTAAACCGGCAGGAAAAGATCCGCCACTTTCTGAACGGAGCGCACGGCGAGTGTCCGATAAATTTCATCTTCGGCGTGGCGTGCGCCAAACGCCGCGATCTCCGCGTCGTATTCGCTCCCCGAAAGCGCTTTTTCGAAAATCGTGGGATTGGTCGTGGCGCCGCGGATGCCGTCCTCGCGGATCATCGCCGCGAATTCCTCCTCCGACACGAGCCCGTCGTACCAAACGCTCTGCCCGTATTTCAAAATTTCTTTCAGGGGATTTGCCGTCTTAAGCCACATGGGATTTTTTTCCTAATAATTTTCTCAATTCCGCCGTTTCCGTGACGGGGAGCTGACAGACCTGATTTTGACAGACATAAACCGCCGGCCGGCCGTTCAGCGCGGTCTGCGTGCGGATGAACGGCGATATTTTTTCCATCGCCTCGCCCGCCGGGCCCTCTCGATGAAGTATGGTAATTTTATTCGGCAGAAAGCGCAAATGAATTTCTTTTAAAACCTCCTTCAGGAAAGGGTCTTTTTCGCCCGCGGCGATCACGATCTCGCTCGACGGCCCGACGGCGAAGTCAAACGCGACGAGCATCTGCGGGTAAGCGGTGGGTTCGGCGGTGATCTCGCGCGAAAAAGCGCCGAAGGTCCGCTCGGCGTATTTTTGGAAGGCCTCGCGGCCCGTGAAGCGCGCCAGGCGCAAAAGGTCGAGCGTAGCCACCGCGTTCCCCGACGGCACGGCCCCGTCGTAAATTTCCGTCGGCCGCAAAAACAGGTCCTTCGCGTCTTTTCCCGTCAGAAAAAATCCGCCGCGCGCGTCGTCCCAAAAACGCGCGAGCATCTCGTCCGTGAGCGAGAGCGCGCGCGACAGCCATTTCTCGTCAAACGTCGTTTCATACAGGTCGATCGCCCCCTGAATCAAAAAGGCGTAGTCGTTCAGGGTCGCGCCGATCGCGGCCTCGCCGTCGCGCCAGCGGTGAAGGAGCGTTCCTTTTTTATCCCGGAGATGATCCCAGATAAATTCCCCGGCCTTTGCCGCCGCCTCGCGGTAGCGCGGCTCGTCCAAAACGTCCGCGCCCAGGCAAAACGCCGAGATCATGAGCGCGTTCCAGTCCGTCAAAATTTTATCGTCCAAGTGCGGCGCGGGGCGTTTATTCCGCGCGTCCCATAATTTTCCTAACAACGGTTCCGGGGACGGAGGCGCCTGGGGGTGCGCGACAAACAAAACTTCGTCGACGCCGTAGCGGGAAAAAAATTCCTTTGCCTCTTCTTCGCTCAGGATCTTTTCAATTTCTTCTTTCTTCCAAACATAATACGCGCCTTCGATTTTTTTTGAAGGGTCCGCCGGGTCGGGACTGTCGGCGTCCTGGGCCGAAAAAAATCCGCCCGCCCGGTCTGTCAATTCCCTCAAAACATAATCCAAAATGTCCCGCGCGACCCGCGCGTACCGGGCCTTATGCGTCGCCTGATACGCCTCAAGGGATGCCCGGGCCAAAAGCGCCTGGTCGTAGAGCATCTTTTCGAAATGAGGGACGCGCCACCGCGCGTCCGTCGAGTAACGGTGAAACCCGCCGCCGAGCTGGTCGTGGATGCCCCCTTCGTCCATTTCCGTCAGGGTTTTTTCGGCCATCGCGAGGGCCCGCGTGTTTCCCGTTCGATCCCAGTACCCGAGGAGCATCGAAAGCGCGTGCGGGCGCGGAAATTTCGGCGCGGGGCCGAATCCGCCGCGCTCGGCGTCAAACGCGGATTGGTAACGCTCAAACGCCGAGAAAAAAATTTCCTGGGAAAGCGCGCCGGGCGGAGCGGCCTTGGCTTCGGATAAAAATTTTACCGCGGAGTCGGCGGATTTTAAAATTTCGTCCCGGCGCGTTTGCCAGGCCTCCGCCAGCGAACGCAAAAGCGAGGGAAATCCGGGCATGCCGTAGCGGTCCTCGGGCGGAAAATACGTGCCGCCATAAAACGGTTTTCTGTCCGGCGTCAAAAAAACCGTCATCGGCCAGCCGCCGGAGCCGGTCGTCGCGGTCACGTAATTCATGTACACGCTGTCGATGTCCGGCCGCTCTTCGCGGTCGACCTTGATCGAAACAAAACGGGCGTTCATGAGCGCGGCTGTCTCGGGATTTTCGAAGGATTCTTCTTCCATCACGTGGCACCAATGGCAGGTCGAATAGCCGATCGAGAGAAGGATGGGCTTATTTTCCTTCCTCGCCTTCTCGAACGCCTCCTCTCCCCACGGGTACCAATCGACGGGATTGTGCGCGTGCTGAAGAAGGTAGGGACTTTTCTCGTGGATGAGACGGTTGGAATGAGCGCCAGCGGCGCCCGCGGTTCCCAAGACGACCAGCGGCAAGAAAAGAACCGTTTGAAAAAGAGACGCGTTATCCATGGCGTTTCCGGATAATGAAAAGGTCCTTCGCCATCCGGAGAGAATCCCGGAAAAGCCGCACGCGGCTATCGGCCCCCTCTTTCCACATCACGGCCGTCTCTTTTATTTGATAACCCTTTTTTTTCGCCAGGTAGAGGATCTCGACGTCGAAACTGAACCCGTCCAGCGTCTGCGCGGCGAATAAATCCCTCGCGGCTTCTTTTTTGAAACATTTGAAACCGCACTGGGTGTCGCGGATGCCTTTCAGCGCCACCGCGCGCACGAGGGCATTGAACACGCGCCCCGCCAAACGCCGCTTCAGCGTTTGCTGAACGTCACAGCCTTTCTCGCGCATGGCGCGCGAACCGATCGCGACGTCGGCGCCGCTTTCGAGCTCGGCGATCAGTTTGTCCGATTCCTTGATCGGCGCGGACAGGTCCGCGTCCGTGAGGAGGATAAATTTTCCCTCCGCGGCGAGCACGCCGCGCCGGACCGCGTCCCCCTTTCCCTTATTCCCGGCGGAAGAAAGAAGCCGGACACGCGATTGCCGGCCTTCTTTTTCCTGAATAAAAGAACGGACGGCCGTGTCCGTGCCGTCGGTGGAGCCATCGCTGGACACGAGGACCTCCCACGGCAAACCTTTGAGCGAAAGAAACGCCTCGATCCGCCGCAGGGATTCGCGGATGCACTTTTCCTCATTGTAAACCGGCATCACGACCGAAAGAAAAACCGGATCAGCCACGGATCTTCTTTTCAAAATAGAAAATGGTCTTGGCCAGGCCCTCCTTCAAAGGCACGGCGGGAGTCCAGTTCAAAATTTTTTTCGCAAGCGCGATGTCGGGCCGGCGGCGCTTGGGGTCGTCGACCGGCAAAGGCCTGTGCACTTTTTTACTTTTGGATCCGGTGATCTCCAAAATCAGGTCCGCGAGTTTTTTCACGGTCATTTCGTTGGGATTCCCCACATTCACGGGGCCGTGAAACTTCGAAAAAAGAAGCCTCGTGATCCCCTCCACGAGGTCGTCGACATAAGCGTAACTGCGCGTCTGACTGCCGTCGCCGTAAAGCGTGAGCGGCTTGCCGGCGAGCGCCTGCGTGATGAAGTTGGGAATCACGCGGCCGTCCTCGGGGTTCATGCGCGGGCCGTAGGTGTTGAAGATGCGCACGATCTTCGTGTCCACGCCGTGCCGCCGGTGATACGCCATCGTGAGCGCCTCGGCGAAGCGCTTGGCCTCGTCGTAGACACTGCGCGGGCCGACGGGATTCACATTTCCCCAGTAGCTTTCCTTCTGGGGATTCACGAGCGGATCGCCGTAGACTTCGCTCGTGGACGCCAGGAGAAACGCGCATTTTTTTTGCCGCGCGATTTCGAGAAGGCGATGCGTGCCCATCGCCCCGGCCTTGAGCGTTTCGATCGGGCGCTTCAGATAATCGGGAGGGCTCGCGGGCGAGGCGAAATGAAGGATCGCGTCCAATTTTTGGGGAACCACAAACGCCTCCGAGACGTCCCGGCGGATGAAGCGGAATTTTTTTCGCTTGAGTAACGCCCGGATATTTTCTTTGGAGCCCGTGATCAGATTATCGGCCGCGAGCACCTCGTGCCCGTCGTTCACAAAGCGCTCGCAAAGATGAGAGCCGAGAAACCCGGCCCCGCCCGTAATGAGCAATCTCATAAAAAGCCTCCGAAAGCGGGTATCAGGACATCGGAGGATCAGGATGCAGGATACCAGGAGACCAGGCTATCAGGAATGTTTTGTCCCTGATACCCTGATAATCTGATACCCTGCCTCCTGATAACCTGATCACCTGATACCCGTCCTTAAATTTGGGTATGCTTCGACCGTCCGCCGCAATCCCTCCTCCAGCGAAACCTTCGGCCGCCAGCCCAGCTCGCGGCGGATCCTCGAAATGTCCGCGCAGGTGCGGAGCGGGTCGCCGGGCCGGCGCGGGCCGTGAAGGGGCTTGAGATTCGATCCCGAAAGCCGCAAAAGCGTCGCGGCGATCCGGTTAATCGAAACCGCCGACCCCGCGCCGAGATTGTAAACTTTCCCGAAAGTTTTTTTGTTGCCCACAATTTTAAAAAACGCGTCCAGAACGTCGTCAATGTACACAAAATCGCGCGTCTGCTCTCCCGAACCGTCGATCAGCGGAGGTTTATTTTTCCCGATCCGCGACAACACGCCGGGGACGACGAGCGAATAGCGCGACTCCGGATTTTGATGAGGGCCATAAACATTGAATATCCGAACGGCGGTTGTCGGCAGTTTTCTTTCGTCAAAATAAATTTTGGCGTAATGTTCGGCGGCGAGCTTGGCGATCCCGTAGGGAGAAATGGGTTTCAAATCCCCCTCCTCTTTCTGAAAACGCGCGGGCGCCCCGCCGTAAACCGCGCTTGTGGACGTGAAAATAAAATGTTTGACGCCGGCCTTTTGCGAATGATGAAGAAGGAGAAGGGCGCCGGTCGCGTTCACCTCGTGCGAGAGGAGCGGGTCCTCGACCGTCTTTACCACCGAGCGGATCGCCGCCAGATGAAACACGGCCTCCATGCCCGCCACCGCTTTTCGGACATCCCGCGCGCGGCGGACGTCCCCCTCGACGAGCGCCGCTTTTTTGAGAAAAGGTTTAAAACTTTCCCTCGAACTGCCGGAAAAATTATCGAGCACGCGCGGACGCGCCCCCCGCGCCGCCAGCGCCTCGACGAGGTGCCTCCCGACAAACCCCGCGCCGCCCGTTATTAAAATTTTTTTCATCATTACAGAAAATAAAGATTTTTTAACGGATGAAAGCGCCGGAGCGCGTTCCGCGTGTCCAAAATGAGCCGCGCGTTTTTTACGACCAGCCGCCAGTCGAAGGCCGCGTGGTCCGTGAGCACCACGACGCACTGTTGTTTGCGGATCCATTCGCGCGTCAATTTTTTTGAGGTGAGTGTCGTCCGGCCGAGCCGCACCGACGGGACGAACGGGTCCGAATAACTGACCTCGGCCCCCTCCTCCAGAAGGTGCTGGATCACGTCCATCGCCGGCGACTCGCGCGTGTCGTCGATGTTGCGTTTGTAGGCCGCGCCGAGGATGAGGATTTTTGATTTTTTGAGCGGGACGCGCCGCAGATTGAGAACATGCGCGATGCGCTTCACCACGTAAAGCGGCATCCCCTCATTCACGCGCGCGGCCAGGTCTATCATCTTGGCCTCAAAACCGTGAAGGCGCGATTTCCACGAAAGGTACAGCGGGTCGATCGGCAGGCAATGGCCCCCCAGGCCCGGCCCCGGATAAAACGGCATGAACCCGAAGGGTTTGGTCTTCGCGGCCTCGATGACTTCCCAGATATCGATCCCGAGGCGGTCGCACATCATCGCGATCTCGTTCACGAGGCCGATATTGACACTGCGAAACGTGTTTTCCAGAAGCTTCACCATCTCCGCGGTTTTCGCGGAGGACACCTCGACGACTTGTTTCAAGACAGACCCGTAAAGCGCGGTCGCCGCGAGGGCCGAATGCCGGCCGACGCCGCCCACCACTTTCGGAATGGAAACCGTGTCGTAGTCGGGATTGCCCGGGTCGACGCGCTCGGGCGAAAAGGCCAGAAAAAAATCTTTTTCGGCGCGCAGGCCCGGGCCCTCGAGGATCGGGCGCATCACCTCTTCGGTCGTGCCGGGATAGGTGGTGCTCTCGAGCACGACGAGAGCGCCCTTTTTCAGGACCTTGGCGATCTTCTGCGTCGCGTCGATCACAAAAGAGATGTCCGGCTCTTTGGTTTTGCTCAAAGGCGTGGGCACGCAGATGATCATCGCGTCCGCGTGGGACAGAGCGCTGTAATCATCGGTGGGATAAAAGCGTTTCTTTTTTAAAAGAGGCTTCAGGGCGCCCGAAGGCACGTCCTGGACATAGGACCGCCCCCGGCGGAGAAGGGCGATTTTATTTTTATCGAGGTCAATGCCGGTCACGGAAAAACCGCCCTCGCCGAACGCGACGGCCAGCGGCAGGCCGACGTAGCCCAGGCCGATGACGCCGACTTTGGCTTCTTTATTTCTGATTTTTTTTCTCAATTCGTCAAGGGCCAATCTGATTTCTCCAAAAATTTAAAAGATCCGCGAGCGTTCTTTCCAATGGAATCCGCGCCTTCCAGCCGGTCCGGACCCTGAGCCTGGACGCGTCGCCGACGACCACCGCCGGCTCGAGGGGACGGACCCTTTTCGGGTCGCGATGCAACCGGAATTTCACTTTAGCATGCTTTTGATAAATCCGAATAATTTCTTTCAGCGCCACCCCGCGCCCCGAGGCGACATTGTAAACCTCTCCGGATTTCCCTTTTTCCAGGAGAAGCCAGTAAGCCCTCACCACGTCCCGCACGTCCGTGAAATCGCGCACCACTCCGAGATTGCCCGTCTCGATCACGGGCCTCTGCCTCCCCGCCTCGATGAGCGCGATTTGCCTGGCGAAACTGCTGAGGGCAAAATCCGCTCTTTGGCCCGGGCCCGTGTGCGGGAAAGCGCGCGCGCGGATCACGCGCATTCCGCAGACCCTGTGGTAGGGATAGGCGAGGTAGCTCTGCGCGATTTTTGAAACCGCGTAGGGACTGAGCGGCCGGAGCGGCGTTTTTTCTTTAATGGGAATCTCTTCCGGTTGAACCAGGCCGTATTCTTCGCTTGAGCCCGCGATTAAAATGGACGGCGAAAGACCGGCCTGCCGCGCCGCTTCCAAAATATTAAGCTCGCATAAAACATTCGTCAAAATGGTCTCGCGCGGCGCGTTCCAGGACAGAGAGGCCGAAGACTGAGCGGCCAGATGAATGATCCGGTCGGGTTTTAATTTTTTTAAAAGAACTTTGACGGCCAAAAAACCGCCGCGCAGGTTCCGGTGCGGCGCGGTGCAAACCCCGGCTCCCGTCCCGCGCAAAAACGCGGTCATGTGGCCGCCGACAAAACCTCCCGCTCCGGTGACTAGGACGCGCATGACCGGACGTATTCCTCCAAGGCCTCTTCCCAGGGACGCAGTTTCATGCCGAAGGAACTCTCGAAATGTTTGGTCGAAAGAACCGAATGTCCGGGCCGCACGGCCAGGCGCCCCTTCACTTGGCCCGGATCGGCCTTCTCCACCCGGGCAGGTCCGCGCCCGATCCATTCTTTCATTTTGAGCGCCATCCCGTGGCGCGTGGCGCTTCCCGAATTGCACACGTGAAAAATACCGCGAAGGGGTTTTTTTAAAAGAGAATCGGCGATCACTTCCACCGCCGCGGCGAGGTCCTCCACGAACGTCGGCGCGTCCTCCTGATCGTCGAGGACCGCCACCACGGCCTCGCGCCTGAGCCGCGCGAGGATCGCGTTTACGAAATTATTCGGGTTCTCCGCCCCGAAAAGCCAGCTCGTGCGGACGACCACCGAGGGCGCCGCGCATCGCAGGGCATGGACTTCGCCCTCGAGTTTGGTCATCCCGTAAATATTGATCGGAAAGGTCCGGTCCGCTTCGGCGTAGGCCGAGGATTTCCGGCCGTCAAAGACGTAATCGGTGCTGATGAAAACAAGCGGAATATTTTTTGACCCGCAGACCTGCGCGAGGTTTTGGGTCGCCAGGGCATTGGCCGCGTGGGCGCGCGCGGGGTCGCGCTCACAGCCGTCCACGTCGGAATAGGCCGCCGCGTGGATCACGAGCTTCCGGGAATTTTTTTTAAACAGATCCGCGACGGCCGCGCGACTCGTCAGATCGCAGGCGCGGGTGTCGTGCCGGCCGCTCAGCGAAACGCCTTCGGCTTTTTTGGCGGAGGCCCATCGCTTGAGAAGCGCCCGGCCGAACATCCCCGAAGCGCCGGTCACCAAAATTTCAGACTCTGGCGGCATAGGCCTTCGCGTAGTAGTCCTTGAAATCCGGATTCTTTTCCTTGATCCGGCGCCACCAGTCCTCGTTTTCCCTGTACCACAAAACGGTTTCACGGAGGGATTCGTCGAAGGGGCATTTTTCCTTCCAGCCCAACTTCCGCAGTTTCGCCGAATCGATGGCGTAGCGCCGGTCATGGCCCGGCCGGTCTTTCACCTTTTGAATGAGTGACTCGGGCTTTCCGAGAATTTTTAAAATTTGGCGCGTGAGATCGCTGTTTTCAAGAGAAGTCGCGGAAGAAATATTGTAGGCCTGGCCGCTCTTGCCTTTGTCAAACGCGCGGAGAATGCCGCGGCAATGGTCCTCGGCAAAAAGCCAATTCCTCACCTGGCGCCCGTCGCCGTAAAGCGGCAGCGGCTCGTCCGACAGCGCGCGCGCCACAAAAAGCGGGATCACTTTTTCGGGATACTGGTAGGGGCCGAACGTGTTCGAGCCGCGCGTGACCATCGCGTGGAGCCCGTGCGTCCGGGCGTAAGAGAGCGTCAAAAGATCCGCGGCGGTTTTGGAAACCGAATAGGGGCTCGAGGGGTCAAGCGCGTCGGTTTCCTTAAAAAAACCCTTTTCGCGGCTTCCGTAAACCTCGTCGGTGCTGACGGTCAGAAATTTTTTGATCCCTTTTTTCCGCGCCGTTTCCAAAAGAATGTAAGTGCCGTACAGATTCGTGTCGAAAAATGCCTTCGCGTCGAGAAGCGAGCGGTCCACGTGCGTTTCGGCCGCCAGGTGAATCACGGCGGAACAACCCACTAGCGCCTTTTCAACGTCTGAACGATTGCAAACATCGCCTTTCACAAACTGGTACCGAGGATGATTTTTGATTTCGAGAAGGCGGGCCAAATCGCCGGCGTAGGTTAATTTATCCAGATTCACGACGGAAATGTCCGGGTCCTCGCGAAGCCAAAACCGGATAAGGTGCGAGCCGATGAACCCGGCCCCGCCCGTCACCAGGGCCTTCATTATTTTTTCGCCCTCTTGGCCGCGAGCGTGTTCGCCCGCAAAAGCGAATCAAAGGTCCCGCAGTCCGTCCACGCGCCGTTCAAGATGTCGTACTCGAGCTCGCCCTTCCGGAGGTAGGCGTTGTTCACGTCCGTGATCTCGAGCTCCCCGCGCGCGGAGGGCTTGAGCGTGTCGATGATCTCAAACACCCGCTCGTCGTAAAGGTAAACGCCTGTCACGGCCAGGTCCGATTTGGGTCTTTTGGGTTTTTCCTCAATTTCAAAAATCTTTTTTCCGTTCAGATTCGCGACCCCGAACCTCTGAGGGTCGGGCACTTTTTTCAAAAGCACCCTCGCCCCTTTTTTTTGGTTCCGGAAACGGCCGACGGATTCTTTTAAATCATCTTCGAAAATATTGTCCCCCAGGATCACCGCACTTTTTTTCCCATGGGCAAAATGCCGCGCCAAGCCCAAGGCCTCGGCGATGCCGCCCTCGCCTTCCTGGTACGTGTAGTTGATGTGCTGAAGGCCGAACGCCTGCCCGTTTCCCAAAAGCCTCAAAAACTCTCCGGCGTGCTGGCCGCCCGTGACGATTAAAATATCCCGGATGCCGGCCTTCACCAGGGTTTCGATCGGATAATAAATCATCGGCCGGTCGTAAACCGGCAGGAGGTGCTTGTTCGTGATCTTCGTGAGCGGGCCCAGGCGCTTGCCGAGACCCCCGGCGAGAATGATCCCTTTCAAATCGTTCATGTCACGGCCTCCCCATCGAGAAATATTTGAAACCGAGCTTCCGCATTTTTTTCGGGTCGTAAATATTCCGCCCGTCCACGACGATGGGCTGGCGGAGCGCTTTTTTCACGCGCGCGAGATCCAGTTCCTTAAATTCGTCCCATTCGGTGAGGATGAGAAGGCAATCGCTTCCCTTCGACACCGAGTAACTGTCCTTGCAAAATTCGACGTTTCGAAGGAGGCCCTTCGCCTTTGGCATCGCGTGCGGGTCAAACGCCTTCACCCGCGCGCCCTGGGCCTGGAGCGCGGCGATGATCTCGACGCTCGGCGCGTAGCGCATGTCGTCGGTGTTGGGTTTGAATGAAAGCCCCAAAACGCCGATCGTCTTTGAGGAAACATTCCACAGCGCCTCTTCCACTTTTTTCAAAAAAACTTTTTTCTGATTTTCGTTGATCCTCTCGACGGCCCGCAGGAGCTCAAAATCGTAGCCCAATTTTTCCGAGATACGGATGAACGCGGCCAGATCCTTCGGAAAGCAGAACCCGCCGAAGCCGATGCCGGCATCCAAAAAACCCCTGCCGATCCGCCTGTCGAGGCCGATGCCGATCGCCACCTGCTCCACATCGGCCTTGGCCGCGTCGCAGACGTTCGCGATCGCGTTGATGAACGAGATCTTCGTGGCCAAAAAAGAATTGGAGGCGTGCTTGATGATCTCGGCGCTGTTGATGTCCGTCACGACGATCGGCGCCTTGAGCGGCGCGTACAGCTCTCTTAAGATCCGCTCGGCCTTTTTCGATTCGACGCCCAAAATGATCCGGTCGGGATTCATGAAGTCGCGCACCGCGCTCCCCTCGCGCAAAAACTCGGGGTTCGAGGCGACGTCAAAATCCGCGCCCTTTTTGACGGTGTGGCGAAGAGTCTGCGCGAGGCGCTCGCCCGTTTGCACGGGCACCGTGCTTTTTTCGACGATGAGTTTGTAGCCGCGCAAGTCTTTGGCGATCGTGCGCGCGACGTCTTCCACGAAGCTCAGGTCCGCCTCGCCGTTCGGCCTCGGCGGGGTCCCGACCGCGATGAAGATCACGTCCGTCCGCCGCACCGCCCCTTTCAAATCGGTCGTGAAAGAGAGATTTTTCTCTTTTAAATTGTGACGGACCAGTTCCTCCAGGCCCGGCTCGTAGATCGGGGTGACGCCTTTTTTGAGGAGCGCTATTTTTTTGGCGTCGATGTCGACGCAAGTGACCTCATTCCCCAAATTCGCGAAACACGCGCCCGACACCAACCCCACGTATCCCGATCCCACCACCGTGATTTTCACGCGCTCATCCTCTCCGGATTAAAATAACGCCCGGCGCGGCACGGCCGTGGCCGCCTTTGGCCGGTTGTAAGACTGGCTCAGGCCGATCGGGGCCCTGGGAAACGCCTTCAAACGGAATACAAAATAAAAGGTGTCGCCGGATCCGGCTCGGTGGTTGTAGGTGAAATCCACGATCACGCATTCAAAGGCCTTTGAGAGCGCCAACTCAAATTCTTTGGACTTGTTATCCTCAAATTCATAGCGCTCATAAACTTTGACCTGCAAATCCGGCCGGACGTTCCAGTTGACCTGCGCCGTCGTCTGGCTGGACTCGTTTTGCACATAACGCTCGCCGAGCGCGATCTTTGCGGGTCCGCGCTCAAGATAGAAATCCGTGTTGAACGTCTCCCAGTCGCGCGTGTGGGAGTTGTACGTGGTGTCCGCCTCGATCCCCATCCACGTGTACGGCCGCAGTTCCACGTCGATGCCGGTATTTTCCAGATGCCCGGTGTGAAGGTCCGTGTCAAAAAACGGGATGACCCGCGCGATCTCGCGGGGCGTGAGGACTTCGCCCTTGGCGTGTTCTTTGGTCTGGAATTTATTTTCAAACGCGAAGCGGATAAAATTCTGCTTGTCCAAATCGTCGATCCCGTCGAAGCGCTGAAGGAGCGTGCGCGGCACGGTCGGCGTCGGGCGGTAATTGTAGCTGGCCGTGGGCGTGAAGACATGACGGATCTGGTTGTAATCCAGGCCCAGGGCCTTCACGTAAACGTCGTAGGTCCTGTAAAAACGCGTGCTGACATCGAGCCCCGGATCAAAGGTCCCCCGCACGAAATCCCGGCCGCTGTCGGCGTCATGCGAATAAAACGTCTGCCGCGTGCCGACGCGCGGGTCGATCGACACGGCCCCCGCGTGCCCCGCGTAGGTGAGCGTGTGGTTGGTGTCGAAGCGCGTCGCGCTGAGGCCCACGTCGGTGTCGGCGAATTCTTTTCTCAAATTGGAAAATTGGTATTCCTCTCTCAAATAAAAGGGCATGTCCTCAAATTCCCGGTTATGGGTATCGAGGCGGACCTCGGGACTGCGTTCCACCACCGTGAAAAAATCGTCGAGCCGCTCGCGGTCAAGGATCGTGAGCGTGTACTCCGGGCGGGCCGTGACAAGCGAAACGTAATTGTCCGGAAAGGCGTTCCGCTCATATTCTTCGCGGAAAAAGAAATCCTTCACCACCGTCGCGTCGCTGAGTTTATTGACCTCGGTCGTCAGCGTCGTCGAGGGAGTGAGCGGCGCCTGATGGCGCCACTGCGCGCGGTAGCGGTTGGGATTGATGCCTCCGGGGGACACGGCCCGGTCGTCAATGGAATACCCCCTGAGGGCGCCGTGGCCGATTTTTTCGCCGTGATAAAAATTTTCCGCGCCCCAACCAAACCCGCGCTTTTGGCGGTAGTCAAGGAGGACGTTTCCCTTGGAATGAAAAGCGGGCGTGTCGGACAGATAGTAACGCCACTTGCTCAAAACAAAAAATCCCCATTCCTGATTCTTGCCCGGCACGATCTGAACCGGAAAACGCCCGACGTCGGCGGCGCGCTGTTCATAATACGGCACAAAAAGGATGGGGACATTTTTCACGTAGAGCACCGCGTTGTGGACCACCACCTTGTCGTCGGGGTACACGTCTATGTGGTGGGCCTGAACTTTGTAAAACGGGCTGTCCCCACAGCAGGTGGTGATGCTCCCGTCGGTCGCGCGGTAATGGGTGTCGGAAATTTTTTCAACGGCCCTCGCCTTGGTGTAATAGGGCGGCGTCTCCCCATCCATCCGCGAGACATTTCCGGATTTTTTCTCGAAATTGTACTCGCCGCGGTCCCCTTTAAAAACGCTTCCGCGCTGGATGAGCGTCACGCGGCCCTCGGCGACGGCGTTTTTTGTCGCCAGATAAAACGTGATCTTGTCCGCGGTGAGGCGCGCGCCGCCGTGATCGATCGAGACGTGTCCGGTGCCGATCACTTTCTGCTCGGCGTCGTAATATTCCACGGTGTCGCCGTGCACCTGGACCGGCGGCTCCGGAGTCTCGGCGGCAAAGGCGGCCGCGGCCCAGACAAGCGGGAATAAAAAAAGGCCCCACGGCAAAAAACGTTTTTGAAAAATCATCCGCTCCTAATCTCCCCGCCCTTGACGGGCGTAAACCAGCGCGCCCGCGCCCGCGACGCCGGCGTCGAGCCCGAGCGCGGCGGGCACGATCTTCGCCGAATGCGTCGCGACGGAAAACGCTTTTTTGCGAAAGGCGGCCCGGAGCGGGCCAAAGAGAACCGCGCCGTTCTGCGCGATCCCGCCGCCCAGGACGATCCGCTCGGGGTTCAGGACATTCGCCAGGCCCGCGAGCGCCGAGGCAAGGTGCCCCGCGGTTTCGCGCCACAGGCCCACGGCAAAGGCGTCGCGCGCGCGCGCCGCGCGCGCGGCCAAAAGCGGCGTGAGCTTTTGGCCGGCGCGGGCCGTCCATTGTCTCAAAACGCTTTTTTGCCCGGCGCGAAGACGCCTTTGGGCCTCGCGGACAAAATAACCGTTTCCCACATACGTCTCCAGGCACCCGCGGTTCCCACAGCCACAGCGGGGGCCGTTTTCATTGATCACCAGATGCCCGATCTCGGCCGCCGAATACGCGTGCCCGTGAAAAAGTTTTCCGTCCAGAATGATTCCGCCGCCCACGCCGGTGCCGAGCGTCAACACCACGATATTTTTCGCGCCGCGGCCGGCGCCGAAGAAAAACTCGCCGAGGGCCAGGGCATTGGCGTCGTTGTCCACGGCCACCGGCATTCCCAGCCGCTTTTTCAAAAGGGCTTTAAGCGGCGTGTCTTTCCATCCGGGAATATTCGGAAAAAAATAAACAAAACCCCTTTCGACATCGATCGGCCCCGGCGCCCCGACGCCCGCGCCCGCGGTTTTCCACCCTTTTTTTGCGGCGAGTTTTCTCAAAATGGAAATGTGCCGGACAAGCCGCGAGAGAAGCCGGGCCCGGCCGAGCCCGGCCGTCAAAAAAGAGACCCGGTCATGCACTTTTCCGTCGGGACCGACGATTCCGAGCCTGATATTGGTGCCGCCGATGTCGACGCCGATCGCGACTTTTTTCACGCGAGGTATTATACCTGAATTCACGGGGAAACGGACAATTTTGCGACCTCCACGCGGTTCCGGCCGCCGTGTTTGGCGCGGTAAAGCGCCGCGTCCGCCGCCTCCACGAGCGAGGAAACGCCGGAGAGCGCGGGTGAAGCGGCCGCGCATCCGATACTGACGGTCACCCTCAAACTTTCGTCGTAGGCCCTAAAAATCCGCTCCTCGATCGAGCGCCGGATTCTTTGGGCGACCCACAGGGCGCCGGCGTCGTCCGTCTCGATCAAGAGGACCCCGAATTCCTCCCCGCCGTAACGCCCCACGAGGTCCACTTCGCGGATATTTTTTTTAATGGTCTCCGCCACCTGTCTCAGCACCACGTCCCCCACCAGATGCCCGAAGTTATCATTGAAATGTTTAAAATCATCCACGTCCACCATGAGAAAAGAGAGTTTCAGCCCGAAACGTTTGGAACGTTCCATCTCCGCCTCCAGGCGCTCGATGAGATGCCGCCGCACGTAAACCGCCGTCAATCCGTCCGTCGTGGCGAGCGTCTCGACGTGCCGGTAAAGCCGGATCCGCTGAAGCTCGGAGGCAAAGCGTTCGGTGAGAATCGACACGAGTGGGCGGTCTTTGGCCGCGCCGCCCCTCACGACCAGCGCCGCAAAGAGCTGGTCGCCCAGCCACGCCGGCTGAGCCACCCAGCCCTCCCCATCAAAATGGCGTTTTTCCCCACGGGCCCTTTCCAAAACCGAGCGGAGGGACGGGCCAACGGTGACCTTGTCGTAAAGATGCGAGATTTCGTTCGCGGTCTGATTCAAATTTTCCGCCTCGCGGGTTTTCTGCTCAAGCAGGGATTTTTCCGCCTCCAATTTTTTGGAAAGCATCTGCCATTCCTCGTCGAGCGCGGCCGAGGGGCCGAGCGCCCATCGCCTGAATTGGCCCGCGCTCCAAAAAACCAGCCACGAAAAAACCAGATAATTGAGCCACGCGAAAGGGTCCGCGCCCGACCGGAAAAAAAGCGCGGCCGCCGCCAGGCCGATGCTCCACAGAATGAAAAGCCGGCTCCTCGGGCTCCCGAAAAAATGCACCAGAAACAGGATCGCGAACCACAGGTTATTGAGGATCAGATACCGCCACATACCCGGTTCCTTCCCGCGTGTTTGGCCTCGTACAATCGCTTGTCAACCGTTTCCATGAGCTCCTCAGGCGTGCGCCCGTCCCCGGGAAAGGCCGCCGCGCCGACAGAGACCGTCACGCGGCCCTCCACGCGTCTCAAAAAAAACCGGTTTTGCTCCACCTCGCGCCGGATCGTTTCGGCGGCCTCGAGCGCCTGGGACTTGGAACGGCCCGGCAGGAGGACCACAAACTCCTCGCCCCCGTAGCGGGCGGCCAGATCCCCGTGCTCGAGGCATTTGGCGACCAGTCCCGCCACGCTTTTCAGCACCAGGTCCCCCGCCGAATGGCCGTATTCGTCGTTATAATTTTTAAAAAAATCGATGTCGAGCAATAACAGCGAAAAAACCGACCCGCTGTGATGCGCCCTCTGAATTTCCCCGGCAAGCCGCTCCTGGAAATAACGGTTGAGAAAAAGTCCGGTGAGGCCGTCCCGGATCGCCAATTCCTCCATTTTTTCAAGGAGGAGCAGATTGCGAAGCGTCACCGCGCCCAGTCCCGACAAGATATCCAAAAACCGCAGGTCGTCGCTCGTGAAGGCATGGGGCGCATAAGCGCCGGCGCGGATGACGCCGAGGACCTTATTTTCGGTCACGAGAGGGCTCGCGCAGACCGACCGCAGGCGATCGGCCTCCGCCGGAAAACGGAAATCGCTTCGCGCGTCGTCCACGGCGATCGAATGACAGCGCTTCATCACCCACCGGTCAAAAACGCCGCCTGTTTTTTCACGCACCGCTTCTTTCTGCCGCGACTCGGCGGCGGCCAGGGCCAGGCCCTCGCGGGACTCGTCCACCAGATACAGCGCGCACTCATCGGCCCGGTCTAAAACACGCCGCACCTCGCGGACGATGTCGGCCGCCGCCGCGGGAACCCCTTTGGCGTCCTTCAATTCCTCCGAAAATTTCTGAAGCTCCAGAAGCCGTTCGATCTTGTGCCCCAGCGCCTTTTTCAATTCGTCTTTTTTGCGCAGTTCCTCCCCCAGAAGATTCAGGTCCTCGGCGATCTTTCCGCCTGCGATCCGCTTGTGGTTGGTTTTCTTCTGGGTTTCGTGGAGGTAAAAAATCATCCAGACAAAAATCGCGGCGTAGACGAACGTCTGAAAAAAAATCTCAGGGGCCTTGAGGCTCAAAGACAGGTAAAGCGCCACCAGCGACACCAGCGCCGTCAGGACGCCCGCGACGACCGGCCCCGAGAGGGCCCAGGCCAGGATCAAAATCAGGTTGGAAACAAAAAGATAGGACGAAAGGATCTGTTCGGGAAGAAAAAGATCGAGCTTGAGGAGCGGGGCGTACCCCAGGACCAAAAACGCCCAAACAAGGAACCCCGCGAGGGGAATGAAAAAAGGCGGCAGTGAATTCTCCCTAAAGAACGGCTTTTTCGGTCTCCGGATCGAAAAAATGAGCCTGGCCCATGTCGATGACCAGGTCCAAATCCTGATTGACCCCCGGACGGATGTGCCCGGAGACCCGGGCGATGAACGAGTGGGCGCCGGCGCGGAGATAGAGATACGCCTCCGCGCCCATGGGTTCGACCACCTCGCAGGTGGCGCGCACCGTGTTGTCGGGCGAGGCCTCCGAGGCGAAAAGTTTGTCGTAGATGTCCTCGGCGCGGATCCCAAACACGATGTCCCGGTTCTCGTAGGGCGCCAATTTTTCCGCCGCCGCGTCGTTCACGCGCACCTTGAAGGCGCCGTTTTGAAAATAAAGTTTCCGGTCCGCGCGCGCCAGGTGGCCGTTCAAAAAATTCATCGGCGGGCTCCCGATGAAACTGGCGACAAATTTATTGACGGGCCGCTTGTAAAGCGCGATGGGATCGGCCACCTGTTGGACAAGGCCGTCCTTCACCACCACGATGCGGTCGCCCATCGTGAGCGCCTCGGTCTGGTCGTGCGTCACGTAAACCATCGTCGCCTGCAGGCGCTGGTGGAGTTTTTTGATCTCGGTGCGCATCTGCACGCGCAGTTTGGCGTCCAAATTGCTCAGGGGCTCGTCGAACAAAAACACCGCCGGCTTTCTCACGATCGCGCGGCCGAGAGCCACGCGCTGTCTCTGCCCGCCCGACAGCTCCTTGGGTTTGCGGTCCAAGAGATTTTTGATGCCCAGAATCTCCGCCGCTTCGTTCACGCGGGCCAAAATTTCCTCTTTGGGGTATTTCCGGAGGCGCAGGGCGAACGACATGTTCTGAAAAACCGTCATGTGCGGATAAAGCGCGTAGCTTTGAAAGACCATCGCGATGTCGCGGTCCTTGGGCGGGATGTCGTTGACCAGCTTATCGGCGATGTAAATTTTTCCGCTGGAGGCCTCTTCGAGCCCCGCGATCATGCGCAGGATCGTCGTCTTGCCACAGCCCGACGGGCCGACCAGAACGATGAATTCCCTTTTTTCAATGGAAAGATTGACGTCAAACGCGGCCTGAATGTTGCCAGGGTGATAGACCTTGTTGACATTGACGAGAGCGACTTGAGGCACGGAAGATCCCCGGAGTTATCTCAAAGAGGGCACAGCGAATCGATGAATTGGTGAAGCGAGGCCTTGAGCTGTTTGCGGTGCACGATCTTGTCGATCATCCCGTGTTCCAAAAGAAATTCCGACGTCTGGAAACCCTCGGGCAGTCTCTGACGGATCGTCTGCTCGATGACGCGCGGGCCCGTGAACCCGATGAGCGCGCGCGGTTCGGCCAGGATCAAATCCCCGAGGGAGGCGAAACTCGCCATGATGCCGGCCATCGTGGGATTGGTGAGAACCGAAATAAAAAGATGCCCCGCCTCGTGATGCTTCGCCAGGGCCTGCGAGGTCTTGGCCATCTGCATCAAAGAAAACATCCCCTCGTACATGCGCGCGCCGCCCCCCGAACCCGAAACGATGACCAGCGGCAACTTGCGTTCGGTCGCCTGCTCGATGGTCCGCGTGAGCTTCTCCCCCACCACGGACCCCATGGAGCCCATGATGAAACGGGAGTCGGTGACGCCGATCAGGATGCGGCGGCCGCTCAAAAAACCCTCGCCGGTCACGACCGCGTCGGTGAGGCCCGTGGCGTCCTGGTCTTCTTTCAATTTCGCGACGTACGACTTGGGCCCCCGGAACTTGATGGGGTCGGAGGCGCAAAGGCTTTTATCCGTTTCCCTGAAGGTGCCCTCGTCAATCAGCTGGGCCACCCGCTCGTGGGCCGAAAGGGTGAAATGGGTGTCGCATTTGGGACAGATCTTGAAATCTTCTTCGAGGGTTTTATTGTAGATGATCTCGCCGCAATCGTCACATTTGGTCCAAAGGCCCCCGGGCATATCCCGGCGCCTGACGGTCGCGCGAACGGTATTGACCTTCAGCTTGGTATCAAACGGCATAACGTGAAATGTTAGCACACCTTAGCGGATTTGCCAATAGAGCTTAAAAAGCTCGCCGAAAGTCTTAAGGATCGCCCCCAGGGCCGTCGCCGTGGCCTTTCCGGCCGTGCGCGGGTAGTGGGTGACGCCGATTTCCTCGATGCGGAAGCCTTTTTTTTGGATGCGGGCCAGGATCTCGGCGTGGATGAGGAGATGATTGGACTTGAGCTCGAGGTTCTCGAGGGTTTTGTGCTTGAATAATTTAAACGCGCAGTCGACATCGCGGACCGGAAGTCCAAAGAGAAGCCGTGTGAGCCGCGTCCAGAGAAAACCGTTGAGGCGCCGGTAGGATTTGTCCTGGCGGTTGATCCGGTAGCCCACGACGACGTCACAGCTGTCGATCTTGGAGAAGAGTTTTTCGATGTCCGCCAATTGAAACTGGTTGTCGCCGTCCGTCAAAAAAACCAGATCCTTTTGGGCGTTTTCGAGGCCCGTGCGCAGGGCCGCGCCGTAGCCCCTGTTTTCGGGATGCTGCAAAAGCCGCACGCGCGGATTTTTCGCGGCCGCGCGGCGGACGATCTCGGCGGAATCGTCGCGGCTCCCGTCGTCCACCACGAGCACCTCGTAGTCGACGCCGTACTCCTCGCCGATCTTGACGGCGTCGGCGATCATCACGCCGACGTTCGCGGCCTCGTTGTAGCAGGGAAAAAAGAGGGTGAGCGACGTGAGCGACCGCGGTTTTATCATTTTTTAATCCTCGAAAGAATGAAACGCCAGTCCCGACAAAAGCTTCGGGTAAAAATAAGTCGATTTCTGCGGCATCTTGAGGCCCTTTTTGGAAACGAGGATCATCTCCGGGAGAGACGTCGGCCTGAGGAACAGCGCGGCGTCAAATTCGCCCTCCCCCACGCGCCGGACCGCCTCGCGCCCGTCGCGGGTAAAATCGATGGCCTTTGATTTCTCGATCGACTTGATTTTAAAAAAAGGTTCGACGATCTCGCGGTGGAGAACCGCCACGTCCAGTTTCTCGACGGGCGACGCGCTTGGGTCCGGCGCGAATTTTTTATTCAAGGCCAAAACAAAAAAGCCTTTTTCCTTTGTGTAAACGCCGAACCGGTACGGCCCGGTCAATTTTTTAAGCATCCCTTCCAGATTTTTTGCCGCCAGAACCGTCCCGCGCGCGGCCAGCGCCCGCGCCGGGTCTTTGAGCGACGGAGGCCTTTTCAAAAGCCGGTGCGTCGGATAAATCGTGAACGGATTATGAAGGCAGTCCGAAAAATACGTCATCACATAATTCCATCCCGCCTCCGAATTTTTGGACCGGCCCTCACACCATCTTTTGTACTGGCAGGCCACTTCAAAACGGTGATGCCCGTCGGCGATGAACATCGGCTTTTGTTTCAGATCTTTTACGATCTGCGCGAGCGCCTCCGGCCTTTGTTCCGCAAACACGCGGTGACGCACGCCCTCGATCGTGACATCAATGGCCGGATTATTTTTGATCGTTGTTTTTAAAATTTTTTGAACACCGGCTTTTTTATCTTCAAAAAGCCCGAAAATGGGGCTGAGGTTGGTTTCCACTTCCTTCAAAAGCGCCAGGCGGTCTTTTTTGGGAGCGGCGAGCGTGTTTTCGTGGCGAAGCACGGCGCGCTCGTCAATCTTCATCGCGGCGAGAAATCCGATCCGCGTCAGGGTTTTGCCGTTTTCGGGATAATCCTGAACGTAAACATAAAGCGCCGGCGCCGGGTCCCGCCTCAACACGCCGGAAGACTTCCAGTCGCGTAAAAATTGTCCGGCGCGGGTGTATTTGTTGGCAGAATCGTTGTCCCCCGCTTCTGCTTTGCCCAAAATCAGGCGGACGACGTTGTAAGGACTCGCCGCGTAGAGCGCGGCGCGCCCTTTTTCGGAAATGACGTCGTACGGAGGGGCCAGCACCTTCGACAAATCGCCGGTCTTCGCGGAATCGTACCGCCACGCTCTGAACGCCTGGATCTCGGGCATGGCGGAGTCTAAATCTTAAGCAAAAACCAGGCGCCCTTTGGGCTCTGGTATCGAACGGCCCAGTTCTTTCGCCGTTTCGATCCATTGTCTGATGATTACTTCTAAATTTGCGAGCGCTTGCCGATAAGTTGCCCCATCAGCCATACAGCCGGGGAGCTCAGGGGCCTCGGCCACAAAAGCCTTGTCCTCGGCGCTCCAATAAATAATCACTTCATAATGAATCATCGATTCCTCCTCCCAATTTATATTTGAGGATCAGGTTTCTCACTTGCTTTACTTGATAGGGTTTTGCCTTCCCGCCTCTGGATTGCAAATTTAAGATTTCTTCCGTCCCATCCTTTGTAAAAATATGATGGCTCCCTCGAATTCTTTTCTCAAATCCTAATTTCAACAAAAGATGACAGAGCTGAACAAACGAAATATTATGATCAGACGCTCCGCTTAAAATACGATCAATTAAATTCTTGTAACGTGACATGCCTCACCTTTGCGAAGGAAAGTATACCACATTTTATTTTTTCGGAGGAGATTCCTTCTTAGGTTCCTTGGAGGAGGGTGCTTTATCTGTCGCAACGCCCTGTTTTTTATAATCCGTGGCGTAAAAACCACTGCCCTTAAAAATGAGGCCGCTTCCGGCGCCGATCAGGCGCTCGACCTTTCCTTTGCAGTGAATGCAGGTCTTGAGCGGCTTGGCAGTGATGGGTTGCAATTGGTCAAAAACTTTTTTGCACTTCAGGCATTTGTATTCGTAGGTGGGCATTTTATTTTCCCTCAAAACCGCGCTTCATTCCGCATATGAATCACCATTTTTGAAAGAGAAACTCCTTTTAATTTTATTTTGGAAATCTTTCTTTTCCAACCGGGTACAGAAAAATTCTGATTGTGAGGAACAAAATCCGCCACAGGGATCTTTCCCTCTAGAAGAATAATTCTTTCTCCTTGTTTTATAAACTTGAGATATTTTGAAAAATTACGAATCAATTGTCGAGTGGTTATTTGCATCATCAAATTTCTCTCAATCTATCAAAAGAATAATACAATGTCAGTTATACGTTTAATCTTTTAAAAACAGGTCTTTCACCTTCTGCAGGAACGACGCCGAAACCGGATTCACCTTTTCGCCGGAGAGCGCGGCGAATTCTTTTAGAAGTTCTTTCTGCCTCTCCGAAAGATGCGCCGGCGTCTCGACGACGATCCGCACTTCCTCGTCCCCGATGCCTTTGCCGTTCAGGGACGCGATGCCTTTGCCCTTCAATTTAAAAACTTTCCCGTTCTGCGTGCCGGCGGGAATCTTAAGAGCCGTCGTTCCGGTCAGCGTCGGCACGTCCATCTCACAGCCGAGCGAGGCCTGGACAAAACTGATCGGCGCCTCGCACAGGATGTTTCCACCCTCACGCGTGAAAAACTCGTGCGGGGTGACCTCGACATCGACGTAGAGATCGCCGCGCGGACCGCCGCGCAGGCCCGCCTCGCCTTCGCCGTTCAATCGAAGACGCATGCCGTTGTCGACGCCGGCGGGAATTTTCACGTCAATCTTTCGCGTCACGGCCGTGCGCCCGGCGCCGCGGCAGGTCGCGCAGGGGCGCTCGATGAAACTCCCCTCTCCGTGACAGCGCGGGCAGGTGCGCGCAATGCTGAAAAAACCGCTTGAGGCCATGACCTGCCCCGCGCCGCGGCAGGTCGCGCAGGTCTTGCGGCTCGTGCCGGGCTCGGCGCCTTCGCCTTTGCAGGAACCGCACGCCTCCTCGCGGTCGATCGAAACCGATTTCTGGACACCGAAAGCGGCCTCGCTGAAAGAGATCTCAAGCGAATAACGCAAATCACTGCCGCGCACGGCGGCCCTACGGGAGCGCGCCCCGCCCGCGGCGGAAAAAAAATCCTCGAAAATGTTTTCAAAAATATCCGCGAACCCCGCCGCGGGCCCAAAACCCGCCCCCGGTCCCCCCGCGCCGGTAAAGGCCTCATGACCGTACTGGTCGTAGAGCCTTTTTTTCTCGGGGTCCGACAGGACCTGGTAGGCCGCGGTCGCTTCCTTGAATTTTTCCTCGGCTTTCTTGTCCCCCGGATTCCGGTCGGGGTGATGCGCGAGCGCGCATTTGCGGTAAGCCTTTTTGATCTCTTCGAGGGAAGACGAACGCGAAACGCCTAAAATTTCATAGAAATCTTTTTGAGCGCTTATTTGTCGTCCTCGACTTTATACTCGGCGTCCGTCACGTCCTCTCCGCCAGGGGCGGATCCGCCGGGTTTTGGCTCGGCCGACGCGTTTCCCGCGCCCGATTTTGCGCGGGCCTCGCGGTAAATCTCCTCGGCCACTTTGTGGGAAGCGGCTATGAGTTCTTCCTCGGCTTTTTTGATCTCGTCAACGGCCTCGCTTTTCAAAGCGTCTTTCGCCTTCGCGAGGGCCTCCTCGACTTTCTTTTTCTCGTCGGCCGCCAATTTGTCTCCGAGCTCTTTGACGGATTTTTCCGTCGAATAAACGAGGCTGTCCAAACGGTTCTTCGCCTCGACCGTTTCTTTTTTCTTCCGGTCCTCCTCGGCGTGCGTCTCGGCGTCCTTGGTCATCCGCGCGACCTCTTCCTTGGAGAGGCCGCTGGAACTTTCAATGCGGATCTTCTGCTCCTTGCCCGTCCCGAGGTCCTTGGCCGAGACGTGGGTGATGCCGTTGGCGTCGATGTCGAACGTGACCTCGATCTGAGGGATGCCGCGCGGGGCGGGTGGAATGCCCACCAGGTCAAAACGCCCGAGGGTGCGGTTGTATTCGGCCATCTCGCGTTCGCCCTGAAGCACGTGAATGGAAACCGCCGTCTGGCTGTCCGCGGCCGTTGAAAAGGTCTGGCTCTTTTTTGTGGGAATGGTGGTGTTGCGTTCGATCAATTTCGTGCAAACCCCTCCCAATGTCTCAATGCCCAGCGAAAGCGGCGTCACGTCCAATAACAGGACGTCCTTCACGTCGCCGACGAGCACGCCTCCCTGGATCGCCGCGCCCACGGCGACCACTTCGTCGGGGTTCACACCTTTGTGGGGTTCTTTTTTGAAAAGCTGTTTCACGATCTCCTGGACCTTGGGCATGCGCGTCTGCCCGCCGACGAGAACGACCTCGTCGATCTCCTCGGCCTTCAGTTTCGCGTCCTCCAAGGCCTTCCGGCAGGGCGTGATCGTTTTTTGAACCAGGTCGTCCACGAGTTGCTCGAGTTTCGCGCGCGTGAGCGACACCGTCAGGTGCTTCGGGCCGCTCGCGTCCGCCGTGATGAACGGCAGGTTGATCTCGGTCTGCGCGTTCGAAGAAAGTTCGCACTTGGCCTTCTCCGCGGCTTCTTTTAACCGCTGCAAGGCCATGCGGTCTTTCCGGAGATCGATGCCCTGGGTTTTTTTGAATTCATCGGCCAGCCAATCCATCACGCGCTGGTCGAAGTCGTCGCCGCCGAGGTGCGTGTCGCCGTTGGTCGAGCGCACCTCAAAAACGCCGTCGCCGATTTCGAGAATGGAAATGTCAAACGTGCCCCCGCCCAAATCGTAAACGGCGATCTTTTCGTTTTTCTTTTTGTCGAGACCGTAGGCGAGCGCGGCCGCGGTCGGTTCGTTGATGATGCGCAAAACGTCCAGGCCCGCGATTTTTCCGGCGTCCTTGGTCGCCTGCCTCTGCGCGTCGTTGAAATACGCGGGGACCGTGACCACGGCCTTCGTCACGGAATGGCCCAGGTAGTCCTCGGCGGTCTTTTTCATTTTTTGAAGAATGATGGCCGAAATCTCCGGCGGCGAATATTCTTTCCCCGATATTTTCACGCGCACGTCGCCGCCCGAGCCCTCCACCACTTTGTAAGGCACGAGTTTCTCCTCGCTCAACACTTCCGAATGCTTGCGTCCCATGAAACGCTTGATGGAAAAAACCGTGTTCTCGGGGTTGGTGATGGCCTGGCGTTTGGCGGCCTGGCCCACGAGCCTCTCCCCCGATTTCGCGAACCCGACCACGGACGGCGTCGTGCGGCCGCCCTCGGCGTTGGCGATCACGACCGGCTCGCCGGCCTGCATGATCGCGACACAGGAATTCGTCGTTCCCAAATCAATCCCGATTACTTTTTCACTGGCCATTTCTGAAACCCCTCCTATTGTTCTTGCTTTTTCTGCGCAATTTTTACCCGGCTCGGCCGGATCAGTCTCCCATTCAAAAGATAGCCTTTTTGAATTTCCGCCACGACCGTCCCGTCTTTCGCCTTCGAATCCTCCGCTACCGCCACCGCCTCGTGCAGGCGCGGGTCAAAGGTCTGTCCGACGCACCGGATCACTTCCACCCCGTGCTGTTCCAAAATCTGATGCAGTTCCCCTTGCGCGATTTTCAAACCCTCGCGCACTTTCTCCGGCTCATGGCCCTCGGTGAGGCTGGTCATCGCGCGGTCAAAATTATCGACGACCGGCAGGATCTCGGCCAGGAGCCGTTCGTTGGCGAATTTGATCGCGTCCAGCTTGTCGCGCTCGAGGCGCTTTTTGGTATTTTCAAAATCCGCGCGCACGCGAAGCAGTTGATCCTTCAGCGGCTCTTCTTTCGGCGCGCCCTCTTTTTGTTCCTTATTTTCCTTATTCTCCGTTTCCATTCAAAACCTCCGCATCGCCTCCGTCAGGCTGTCGGCCACAAAACTCACCACCGACATCACCTTCGGGTAACGCATGCGCGTCGGGCCCACCGCCGCCACGCCGCCGACGGCCGTGTCGCCCCAGTAGCAATCCTTCACCACGAGGCTCACGTTCTCGAGAGGCTCCTGCCGGTTTTCGCGGCCGATGTGAACGTGGATGCCCTCGAGCTCCAGGTCTTTCACCAAAATTTCCAAAAGATCCCCTTTCTCGTCGAAGGCCCGCAGGAGGAGGCGGATCTTCCGCGCGTCCTGAAATTCCGGCTGATCGAAAATGCGGAACGCGCCCTCGATGAAAAGCTCCGGCTCCTCTTCGAAAAAATCCCCGAGCCGCTCGGCCTCGACGAGTTCCTCCAAGAGATGATGAAGGAACGACACGCGTTTTAAATTTTTAATGTAAAGAAGCGCGGCGGTCTCGGTGAGCTCCGAGATGACTTTCGAAACTTTTTCCGCGAGGGCCTCGATGGTCCGCGCCTGGGCAAGCTCTTTCACCACCCAGTCTCTGTCCTTGGCCGAAAGTTCTTCGGGTTCCATGAGCGAATCCACCCAGTAGCGGTACCCCCGGTCCGTAGGCACGCGCCCGGCGGAGGTGTGCGGCTGGGCCAAAAGCCCCTCTTCCTCCAGATCCGCCATCACGTTCCGGATCGACGCGGGCGAAAGGCCCAAACCGTGGCGGCGCGAAATGACGCGCGACCCGACAGGCTCCGCCGTCTCTATATAGGAACGGACAATGACGTCGAGTATTTGATCGCGGCGGCCCGTCGATTCGTTTCTCATGATTCCCCTCATTTTGAGTGATTAGCACTCTAATCTATTGAGTGCTAATTTGTAGTCTAGCACATTTCAGGTTTCTGTCAAGCGGTGAGGTCGGAAACTGCAGGCCAGAAATTATCTTTGGCTTGTTACGAAATATCTTGAATATTCCCGCTTTTTGAGGCATCATCTACTCAATCCGAGCAATCGGAGGTAGACCGTCTTTCGGTCGGGGCCGGGAAACCGGCCCTTTTTTTATGGAATGAAAACTTCTCCGAAGCCGGCGGTGTTGCCTGTTGTCGGGTTTTTTCTGATCTTCCCCAACACTGCGTTATAAACCCTTTCCGCAAACCGTCCGCTAAAATTATCATGGATACGCCTCACGCTCAAAATTCTTTGCTTAAGCGGATGAGCCAACAAGTCCGCCAGTTGTAATCCCGTAACATTTTGTGATTTCGCCTCGATCTTTATTTCTCTGGAAGTAAGTCTTCTTTGAAAAAGATCGGCACTACGAAAAGTTGTCCCATCCGTCCAAATGTGCCGGTAAACCCGCTTTAAGTGCGCGTCTTCCGTGTGCCTGCTTTCAGCCATGACATCCCCCACCGATGAAATGTCTTCCAGAAAAAGGGCGTAACGCTCCAACATCACGCGAAGCAAATAAGCGTAGGGATGATCGGCATGAACGTATCTTTCCTTGTGACCCTGTTTGTCAATCGTCACACAAATAATCGCATAAACCGGCGCGGCGAACAATTCCATAAGCCGTTCATCAAACCGCCGCCTTACTGCCGGATCATTGAAAATCCGAAAAGGCCCGTATCTTCTGACTATATCGGCACGGTGAAAAATAACCGGATTATCGGGATCGGCGTTGGGCCAAAATTCCTTTTTGATTTCTTCCATCAAACGGCTCATCCGGAGATATTCCGATCCACGGTCGAACACGCATCCCATGAGTGTCAAATACCGATAAGAAAAGTCCCCAAGATTTTCGTAGCGATGATCGCCGGACTCGTCGAGATATAGGCGGTATTGCGGGACTGGGTTTTGCGTCGTCATTTCAATTCATTCAAGATAGTGCCCGTCAAACGGCCTGGCAAGGACTATTTGTGTGACGTTGGAAACAAGCCCGTCGAGGCCCTCTCCCGTCCGGGCCGATACCGGGGTGGCGTCTTCGGCCCTTTCCAAAAGCCGCGCGCGGGCCTCGGGGGTGACGAGGTCGATTTTGTTAAAGGCCGCGATCATTTTTTTCCGGTCCACGCCGAGTTCGTCCAGCACCGCGCAGACCGCCCTTTCCACCTCCAAAAGATCCGGGCGCGCGGCGTCCATCACGTGGATCAGGACATCCGCGTACGCCACTTCCTCGAGGGTCGCCTTGAAAGATTCAATGAGGTGATGCGGCAGGTCTTTCACAAATCCGACCGTGTCCACGAGAAGCGCTTTTTGACGGCCGGGGAGTTCCCAAAGACGCGTCGTCGTGTCGAGCGTCGAAAAAAGCTGGTGCCGGACCGCCACCGACGCGCCCGTGAGACGGTTGAAAAGACTCGACTTCCCCGCGCCCGTGTAACCGACCAGGGCCACCATCGGCAGGCCCTTTTCTTTTTTCCGTTCGACGCTGTCCAGGCGCCTTCTCTGCAATTCACCGAGCGACCGGCCCAGGCGCGCGATGCGATCGCGGATGCGCCGGCGGTCAACCTCAAGTTTTTGTTCGCCGGGACCGCGCGTGCCGATGCCGCCGCCCAGGCGCGACAGATAGATCCCCTTCCCCGAAAGCCGCGGCAAAAGGTATTTGAGCTGGGCCAGCTCCACCTGCAGTTTGCCTTCGCTGGACTTGGCGCGCCGCGCGAAAATGTCGAGGATGAGCTGTGTCCGGTCGATCGTTTTGGCC
>JACPWF010000019.1 GCA_016197155.1 Candidatus Omnitrophota bacterium
TGTTTCAACAAGCGGACGGCCAGACGCCGCCGTTTTTCCAGCATTTGGGGTTTGCCATGGGGTCTCATAGAGTCCTCCGGTGTACCCCTCATGATAACTCATAGTAGGATTAGTATCCATTAAATAGTGAAAGTTCAGTAACTCCCAGTTCTTCTATTTTCAACACGCGATCAGTCATTTTAGCAATTCTTTCGTCGTGAGTCACTAGGATTACGGTTTTCTGCCGCCGGCTAAACAATCCTTTCAATAAATCCGCGATCTGCCGGCCGGTTTCGATATCCAAATTGCCCGTCGGTTCGTCGCAGAAAAGGATGTCGGGATCATTCATTAGCGCCCGCGCGATGGCCACCCGTTGTTGTTCTCCCCCCGAGAGTTCGCTCGGAAAATGGGACGCCCTGCGGCCGAGTCCCACCGTTTCCAACAGCGTCTTCGCCCGGTCTTCGGCGTCCGGACGGGTTTTTTTATTTCCGCCGATGAGCGCGGCCAGCCTCACGTTCTCAAGCGCGGTAAACTCCGACAGCAAATGATAAAACTGAAACACAAATCCGATCCGCGCCGCGCGAAACGCGGCCCGCTCGTTGTCGCCGAGCGCGTGGATGTCAGCACCCTCCAGCCTCACGTGTCCGCTCGTCGGCCGGTCGAGGCCCGATAAAATATTGAGCAGTGTCGTCTTCCCCGACCCCGAGGGCCCGAGGATCGCGACCCCCTCGCCTTTTTTCACGGAAAACGAAACGTCTTTTAAAATTTCGAGCCGCCGCGCGCCGTCGAGGTACACCTTGCCGACGCCGGCGGCCCCGATCGCCTCCTCGGGCGCGTCACTCATAGCGAAGCGCTTTCACCGGGTCGAGCCTGCCCGCCATCACGGCCGGATAAAACGCGGAGACAAAACTCAAAATCACCGCCACCGCCAGCACCCACGCCGAGTCCGCCGCGTTCATGCGGACGGGCAGTTTGTCCAGGTAGTAGATTTCTTTCGGCAGTTCGACGAACGAATATTTTTTCAATAGAAAACAGATCCCCGACCCGGCGAGAAATCCCGACAGCGCCCCGAGCGCGCCGATGAGAAGCCCGTCGAGCGCGAAAATTTTCATCAGACTGAACGGCGTCGCCCCGAGCGCCTTCAAGACGCCGATGTCCTTGGTCTTGTCCATCACAAGGATCGTGAGACTGCCGGCGATGTTGAGGCAGGCGACTAAAATGATGAGCGCCAAAATCAGAAACATCACGGTCTTTTCGAGCTTGAGCGCGCCGAAAAGCGTGCGGTTCATCTCCATCCACGTGCGCGCGAAGTACGGGTAGCCGAGTGCCTCGCGGATCCTTTTTTTCACGGCCCTCGCGCGGGACGGGTCCCCGATCGCCACGGAAATGCCGCTCGAGGCGCCGTTTTTTAGATCGAGCAGATCCCGCGCGTCGGCAATATTCAAAAAAACGAGATTCGCGTCAAATTCGTACATCCCCGATGAAAAAATCCCGTCGACGGTGAAAACGGACGGCTTTTTTTTGGGCTGAGAGACGAGCTCCACCGCTGCCCCCGGCCGCAAACCCAGGCGCTTGGCCAGCTCCGATCCGAGGACGATGCCGCCCTCCTTCGCTAAAACTTCGGAGGGTGAACCTTCTTTCAAATAGTCATAAAATTTGGAGACATTCCGCTCGCGCGCCGGGTCAATGCCCCGCACGAGAACCCCGGTCACCGCTTCATTTTTTTGAACGAGGGCCTGCCCCTCCACGAACGGCGACAGGTGCGCCACCCCGGGAACGGACGCGAGCCTTTGGATCACGGATTCGGCGTCGTCAAACACGCCGTCTTTTTCGATCACGATGTGCGCGCGCGTGCCGATGATGCGGTTCTGCAGGTCCTCGTCAAAGCCGTTCATCACGGCCAGCACCACCAAGAGCGCGGCCACGCCGACGGCGATGCCCAAAACCGAGATCGTGCTGATGACGCCGACGAAAGGATGGCGCCGCTTCGACCAGATGTAGCGTTTGGCGACGAACCACTCGTAGGGCATTATTTTTCGCGCTTCATCTGCGGAAATAAAATCACGTCCCGAATCGACGGCTGTCCCGTCAGGACCATGACGAGCCGGTCGACCCCGATCCCCAGCCCCCCGGCCGGCGGCATGCCGTATTCGAGCGCGGTCAAAAAATCCTCGTCGATTTCCCCCGAGGCCGCCTCTTTGCCCTTCTCGCGCAGGTCCTCGAGAAAGCGCTCGCGCTGTTCGATGGGATTGTTCAGCTCGGAGTAGCCGTTGGCGATCTCCATACCGCCGATGTAAAGCTCAAACCGCTCGCTTAAAAGAGGGTTCGATTTATTTTTTTTCGCCAGAGGGCAGAGCTCGGTGAAATAATCCGTCACGAAAACCGGATGGCTTTCTTTTTTCGAACGGCCGGCGCCGGGCTCCAAAAGTTCGCCCACGATGTTGATGAGCTGTGTGCGCGACAGCGCCTTGCCTTCGATCCCGACGCCTTTTTTCTTTAATTTTTCCGTCCAGACCTCGAGCGGGTCGTCGGGTTTGATGCCGAATGAGTCCTTCATGAGGTCGGCGAACGACACCCGCTCCCACCGGGACAGATCCGCGTCCGTCTTGGCCTCAGCGGCGGCCGCTTGAATGATCTCCCCGGTCAGGTCCATCACGTCGTTCACGTCGGCGTACGCGGTGTACACCTCGAGCATCGTGAACTCGGGATTGTGGCGCGTAGAAACGCCCTCGTTGCGGAAACTTTTGTTGATCTCGTAAACTTTGTCGAAACCGCCCACGAGAAGCCTTTTCAAATAAAGCTCGGGCGCCACGCGCAGGTACAGGTCCGCGTCGAGCGATTCGTGATGCGTCTTAAACGGCTTGCCCGCCGCGCCCCCCGGGATCGGGTGCATCATCGGCGTTTCGACTTCGAGATAATTTTTGTCGTCGAGGGTTTTCCGGATCGAGCGGATGACGAGCGAGCGCTTTTTAAAAATCGCCTTCACTTCGTCATTGGCGACCAGGTCCAGATACCGCTGGCGGTAGCGCGTCTCGACATCCTTCAGGCCGTGCCATTTCTCGGGGAGAGGCCGGAGGCTTTTGGCGAGAATCGTCAGTTTTTCGACGCGAATGGAGATCTCGCCGGTCTTGGTCTTAAAAAGTTCGCCCTCCGCGCCGAGGATGTCGCCGATGTCGAGCGCCTCGAAAAGTTTCAGCCCCTCGGGCCCGATCGTTTCGCTTTTCACGAAAAGCTGGATGCGGCCGGTCTCGTCCTTTAGGTCGCAGAACGCGGTCTTTCCCATGAGCCGCACCGCGCTCAGGCGCCCGGCCGTGCGCGCGCGCTTTCTCTCCTCAAAACCCGCGACGATGGCCCCGATCGCCGCGTCCTTGGGGAATTTCCCCCCGAAAGGGTCCATCCCCAGGGCCTCGACGGCCTTCAATTTCTTCAGGCGTTCCCGCAGAAGGTCGCTCGTTTCGTCTGTCATAACTTGTTGATTCTCTGAATGTTAATAACCGAATGAAAGGGCATTATATCGGGCGGGAATGGGGATGTCAAACCGGGGGGAAATGCGGCCTATTCGAACAAATCTGAATGAGTGCCGGCGCGGACAAAATGGATCTCGGACGGCGTGGATTTATAGATGAGTAGCCAGTCGGGCTCTATGTGACATTCGCGATAACGCTCAAACTCGCCGCGGAGCGGATGGTCCTTATATTTTTCGGACAGGGCGTGGCCCTCCACCAGCTGGGTCATGATCCGCTTGAGGACACCGATGTCTTTCCCGCGCCTCTGGGCAAGCCTTAGGTCTTTCTTAAATTGACGGGTGTAATGAGGGACTTTCAAAAGCTATATTCCAAGCTTGTTGAACAGGTCGTTCAGGTCCTTCGCTTTTACGGATTTTCTTTCCTCGACTTCTTTCATCGCCTTCAGCGTCGTTCTGCCCGGAAGAAGGACGTCGAACGGGATTCCCTTTTTGAGCGTGACTTGCGCGAAGAATAAATTGATGGCCTCGGAACACGAAAGCCCCAATTTGTGAAAGATCCTCTCGACCTCGGTCTTGAGACCGGGCTCCGTTCGCGCCCGGATCATCGCGGATCTGGCCATGGTTATTCCCTCCTGAGACAAGTGTACCCTATTTGGGATACAATTTCAAGTATCTAATCGGCCTTCACGTACGCGTTTTGCCTGGATCTTTCCCTAAAGGCGAGGAAGGCGAGCAAGGCCGGCACCAGCAGAAAAACGTCCCCGAAGCGCGTGTAAAAGGTCCTGTCCTTTTTCAGCGCGAGGTCATGGCCCTGATGGCCCGTGACGAAGATCTCGCTCCCCTTGTCGTTCACGGTGGCGAGGATCCGGCCCTCGGGCGAGATAAAACAGGACAGCCCCGTGTTCGTCGCGCGCACGACGTTCACGCGGTTCTCGACCGCGCGGAACACCGAGGCTTGGGCGTGCTGGTAGGGAGCCGCCGTTTTTCCGAACCACGCGTCGTTGGTGATGTTCACCAGAAAATCGGCGCCGTCGCGGCAGAAACCCCGCACGAGCCCCGGAAAAATATCTTCGTAACAGATGAGCGCGCCGAATTTCACCGTGACCTTATTTTTCCGGTAGCGGGAGGAGATTTGAAAAATGGTGCGCTCGGCGCCGGGGCTGAAGCGGCCGATCTCGACAAAGTGCCGGATGAAACCGAACAGGGGCTCGAACGGCACGTACTCGCCGAACGGGACCAGGTGCAGTTTACTGTAGCGCCTGACCTCTTCGCCGACGGGGTTGTACAGAATGGCGCTGTTGAAAAACTTTAGACCCCGGTCGAGGTCGCCCAGGGTCGGCGCGCCCACGAGGACCCAGGTCTGCGACTGCCGGATGACACTGCGAAGCTCGGCGGCCATCACCGGCTCGTCCTCGAGGTATCCCGGAAACGAGGTCTCGGGCCAAACGATGAGGTCCGATTTTTCGACCGCGCTCATGAACGTGAGGCGTTTGTATTTTTCAAAAATGATGTCCTTGATCTGGGCGTTCCATTTCTGGTCCTGCGGAATATTTCCCTGAACGACCGACACGCGCAAAACGGATTTCCGGTCGGGATCCTTCCGGTCAAAAGAATCCCTTAGGGAAAGATTCGCCCAGCCGTAAGCGCCGAGCGCAAAGATGAGCCCGGCCAAAACCCAAAACAGGCGCGACACGTATCGCCGCGAATAAGCGGCCTCCTCCGGCAGGGCGGCCGCGGCCCGGGTCTTCGCCAAAAGGGCTTTTAAAATTTTAAACACCAGGACGTTCACGGCCATCACGAAAAAAGAGACGCCGTACGGCCCGACGAGGTCCGCGATCTGGATGAACGGAATATTTTTCCATTGGGTATACGCCAAAAGCGCCCACGGGATGCCGCCGATGAGCCAGCCTCTCAAATATTCCAAAAGCGCCCACACCGACGCGGTGAAAAAAACCGATTTCATATTTTTGGGGAAAAGGGCGCCCGCGAACTCAACGGAGGGATTCAAAAATCCGGCCGCGTAATGGCCGAACACGCCGAAGTAAAGCGCCAGGTACAGCGTCATGAGCGCGAAACCCAAAACCGAGACGTGGGTGAGCCAGTAGCCCAGGAAAATATAAAAAAGCGAGCCGAATAAAAAAGAATGGGTGAAGACGCCCAGGGGCGGGCGATTCCCGAGCGAGAAAAAATAAGGCACGAACGCGAAAAACGCGAGCGGCCAGCAGGCGCCGATGTGGTAGGGCAGGACCAAAAGAGCGGCGGATAAAAAAACTAAAAGAAAACTGCGGGCACGTCTAAACATTCCGAGTTATTTTCCGTGGCACTTTTTATACTTTTTCCCGCTGCCGCAGGGACAGGGTTCATTGCGGCCGACTTTATGACCGGCGCCATGGGCAGGCGTGTCATTCCCGCGAATGCGGGAATCGAGGCTGATCCCCGCCTGCGCGGGGATGACAGGGCTCGACTCCAAGACCGACCCGGCCTCCGGATGAAGAAACTGGAGGGGCGTCTCTTTTCTGGCGACCGGCGCGGGCGGGGCTTCTGTGGAAGCGGCCGGCTGAACGCGGAAGATAAAGGAAAGCGCGTCTTCTTTGATGACCTGAATCATTTCCTGAAACGCCTCAAAGGCCTCGCGTTTGTATTCGACGAGCGGGTCCTTCTGGCCGTAGGCGCGGAGCCCGATCCCCTCTCTCAGATTGTCCATACTGCGCAGGTGATCCTTCCATTTCGAATCCACCACGTCGAGAAGGATCATCCTTTCCAGCGGCCTCAAAAATTCGGCGCCGATCGCTTTTTCTTTTTCCTCGTAGGCCCGGCGCGCGCGGTCAATCAGCGCGTCGATGAAAGTCTCCCCCGCCTGTCCCTCAAGCCCCTCAAGTGAAATCGGAAAAATTTTCCTCACGACTTCGGAAAGTTCCTTGAATGATTCGTCGCTGTAGGAATACCCCTGCGCGAGACTGTCGAGCGATTCCTCGATCATTCCCAAATAATGCTCGCGCAGGTCCTCGCCCTCCAAAACTTTTCGCCGCTCGGCGTAGATCACCTCGCGCTGGCGGTTCATCACGTTGTCGTATTCGAGGAGTTGTTTGCGGATTTCAAAATTACGCCCCTCGACCCGCGTCTGCGCGGTCTCGATGGCCTTACTGACCAGCGGGTGCTCGATCTCCTGGCCTTCCTCCATGCCCATTTTCTGCATCAGCCCCGAGATGCGCTCGGAACCGAAGATCCGCATGAGGTCGTCCTCCATCGCCAGATAAAACCGCGACGAGCCGGGGTCGCCCTGGCGGCCCGAGCGGCCGCGAAGCTGATTGTCGATGCGCCGCGCCTCGTGCCTCTCGGTGCCGAGGACGTGCAGACCGCCGAGATCCTTCACGCCCTCTCCGAGCACGATGTCCGTGCCGCGGCCGGCCATGTTCGTCGCGATCGTGACCGCGGCGCGTTGGCCGGCTTGTTTAATGATCTCGGCCTCCATCTCGTGGTACTTGGCGTTCAACACGTTGTGCAGGACATTCGCCCGCCTGAGAAGCGAGCTCAGGTGTTCGGATTTTTCAATCGAGACCGTGCCGACGAGCACCGGCTGGCCGCGCTTGTGGCATTCGGCGATCTCGTTCACGACCGCGGCGTACTTTTCTTTTTCGGTGCGGTAGACGCGGTCGGGATGATTTTTGCGGTTCATCGGACGGTTCGTGGGAACCGACACGACGCCGAGCTTGTAGATTTCGTGAAATTCCTGCGCCTCGGTCGAGGCGGTGCCGGTCATGCCGGCCAGTTTTTCGTACATTCGGAAATAATTTTGAAACGTGATCGTGGCGAGCGTCTGATTTTCCTCCTCGACCTTGACGCTCTCCTTGGCCTCGAGCGCCTGGTGAAGCCCGTCGGAGTAACGCCGTCCCGGCATGAGGCGCCCCGTGAATTCGTCGACGATGAGGACCTCATTGTCCTTGACGACGTAGTCCACGTCTTTTTTGAAAAGCGTGTGCGCGCGCAGGGCCTGGTTCACGTGATGCACGAGCTCGACGTTCGACGGGTCGTAAAGATTTTCGACCGCGAGCGAAGCCTCCGCTTTTTTCACGCCCTTGTCCGTCAGCGCGACGGTGCGCGTTTTTTCCTCGATCTGATAATCCTCGTCTTTTTGCAGGCGCGGAATGATCTTGTCGATCACGTGATATTTGTCGGTGGACTCCTCGCTCGGCCCGGAAATGATGAGCGGGGTGCGCGCCTCGTCGATCAGGATGCTGTCGACCTCGTCCACGATGGCGTAATGAAGCGGCCGCTGGACGCGGAAGCCGATGTGGCGGACCATGTTGTCGCGCAGGAAATCAAAACCGAATTCGTTGTTCGTGCCGTAGGTGATGTCGCTGGCGTACGCGAGCTTGCGGTCCTCGGGAGTCGAGCCGTGCTGGATGACCCCGATCGACAGGCCCAGGAATTCGTAGATCGGCCCCATCCATTCGCGGTCACGCTTGGCCAGGTAATCGTTCACGGTCACGACATGGACGCCCTTGCCGGTGAGCGCGTTGAGATAAACGGGAAGCGTCGCCACAAGCGTCTTGCCTTCGCCGGTGGCCATCTCGGCAATTTTACCCTCGTGCAAAACGATGCCGCCGACCATCTGAACATCGAAGTGGCGCATGTTGAGGACGCGCTTGCTCGTCTCGCGCACCACGGCGAAGGCCTCCGGCAAAAGCGCGTCGATTGTTTCGCCGTTTTTCAGGCGCTGGCGGAAATGGGGGGTTTTGGCTTTGAGTTCGTCATCGCTGAGCTTGGCCATTTCCGGCTCAAAGGCGTTCACCCGCCCGGCCAGCGGCCGCATGCGGCGGAGTGTGCGCTCATTCTGCGTGCCGATCAGTTTTTTTAGGATCCAGCCGATCATGACGGCATCGCCCGCTGTTTTAAAACCGCCTCCAAAAATTCATTCAGATCCCCGTTCAAAACGCCGGTCGTGTCGGAGGTCTCAAAATCCGTCCGGTGGTCCTTCACCAGATTGTAAGGATGCAAAACGTAGGAGCGGATCTGACTGCCCCAGGCGATTTCCTGTTTCTCCCCGTAACTTTTCTTTTGCTCGGCCAGGCGCTTATTCATTTCCTGTTCATAAAGCCGGCTTTTCAAAACTTTCATCGCGGTGGCCTTGTTCTTCAACTGCGAGCGCTCGTTCTGGCACTGGACGACGATGCCCGTCGGCAGATGCGTGATGCGGACGGCCGAGTCGGTGGTGTTCACCCCCTGCCCGCCTTTCCCGCCCGAACGAAAAACGTCGATGCGGATCTCCTCGGGCTTCACGTCAATCCGGATGTCCTCCTCCACCTCGGGGATCACGTCGACCGACGCGAACGACGTGTGGCGCCTTTTATTGGAATCAAAGGGCGAGATCCTCACCAGGCGGTGCACGCCCTTTTCGCATTTCAAATAACCGTACGCGAAATTCCCCTCGACGAGTAGCGTGACGTTTTTGACGCCGGCCTCTTCGCCGGGAAGGATGTCGATGATCTCGGCCTTGTATTTTTGGTCCTCGGCCCAGCGGCTGTACATCCGGAGCAGCATCGACACCCAGTCGCAGGATTCGGTGCCGCCGGCGCCGGCGTTGATGCTCAGGATCGCGCTATTCGGATCGTTTGGCCCGCCGAGCAGTTTTTGAAATTCCAGATCGTCAATTTTTTTGGCAAGCTTCGCCATTTCCTCCGCCAAATGCCGGACCGACGCCGTGTCGCCTTCCTCGACGATCGACAAAAGGTCGCCGATCTCGCGGCATCCGTCCTTCAGTTTGAGATAAGGGTCGAGCCGGCCTTTTAAACTTTTCAGTTCATGGATCACGGGATTTTTTTTATCGGAGTGGGTCCAAAAATCGGGACGGGCTACCTGGTCTTCGAGCGCTCGGATGCGGGTCTCGAGAGTGGGGACGTCAAAGAGTCCTCCCCAAAGCGGCGAGCTTTTCTTCGGAGGCTTTCAATTGTTCGTACAGTTCGCGTTTCATTTTTTTCCTGAAAATATCTCCGCATGATAACACAGATGTCACAAACGCGCTAGTAGGGCGACGGGTCCTGCCGCTGCGGACAGCCCAAATATTTTATGAGATTCTCATCATAAAATATTTAGGCGCCCGTCCTCCGCGTCACCCCTCGCTAGTATTACCGCATTTGTAGCGGTTGCCTACTTGAAAAGCCCCTCTTTTTTGCGCAAGTGCCGGTGATAGCGGATCGCGAACCGGTGCGCCTCGTCCCGAAGCCGCTGGACGAGCTGTAGAATCGGCGAACTCTGCGGAAAAATAAACGGCGCCTCGCGGCCGGGCTTGAAGAGGTGCTCATGCTGTTTGGCAATGGAAATAACCGGCAGATTTTTTAATCCCAATTCATCCAGCACATTTTTCGCCGCGGACAGATGCCCCTTTCCCCCGTCGATCACGACCAGGTCCGGCAGTGTTTTTTTTTCATTCAAGAGCCGCGCGTAGCGGCGGCGCACCACCTCCCGCATCATGCGGTAATCGTCGATCCCCGTGACCGTGCGGATCCGAAAGCGCCGGTACCCGGACCGCGCAGGCTCGCCCGAGACGAACACCACCATCGAGCCCACGGCCTCTTCGCCGAAAATGTTCGAAATGTCAAAACACTCGATCCGCTCAGGGATGACCGAGAGCCCCAGCGCCTCTTTCAACTGACGCAAAACACCGGGCCAATCGCGCAGAACGGGGTTCGGCACCGATTCGAGCGCGCGGATCTCTTCGTAAAGGGTTTTCGCCTTTTCGTATTCCCTTTTTTCGGCGTGCTGTTTCATGCGGCGTAATAAACTTTTCACGACCGCGTCGCGGCGGCCCAAGAGAAAATTTTCAAGGTCCTTCACGATCCGGTCGTACGCGGGTTTGCCGATGTAGCCCACGCACGGCGCGTGGCACTGGCCGATGTGGTACATGAGGCAGACTTTTTTCGGCAATTGTTTACAGGTGCGCATCGGAAATTCGCGCCGGAGCATCCGCACGGCCTGCCGCAGAAGCCGCACGTTCGTGTAGGGACCGAAAATTTTTCCGCCGTCGGGTTTCCGCGCGCGGGTGATGAGAAGCCTTGGAAATTCCTCCGCGGTGATTTTCAAAAACGGGTAGCTCTTGTCGTCTTTCAGCTCCTGATTGTACTTGGGCAGGAATTCCTTGACGAGGCTCGCCTCCAAAAGAAGCGCCTCGGCCTCGTTCGGCGTCTCGATGAAATCGATCGCCGAAGTTTCGCGGAGGAGTTTCCCCTCTTTGGAAAAAGGCTCCCCAAAAAACCGGTAATGGCCCCTGACGCGCTTCCGGATCGACAGGGCCTTGCCGATGTAGATCGTTTTTTTGTGGCGGTCTTTGAAAAAATACACGCCGGGGCCGTTCGGCAGTCCGTCGAAGTTGGGTTTAATCACGGAAAAATAATTTTTTCAATTCTTCGATCTTGAGCGCGAAGGCCGCCGCAAAATACACGGCAAGCGCCAACAGGATGCCGGTGAGCAAATAAAGCGACTGCCCGAGCCGCGAATCCGACAGATGCGCCCCGAGCACCGCGCGGTCGTAAAACCACGCGGCCGCGCCCATGAGAAGGGCCGCGGCGGCAATTTTAAGGAGGCTCGACAAAATTTTTTTCTCATCGAGCGGGCCGATTTTTTTCCGGAGGGCGATGAATAAAAGCGCCGCGTTCACCGTCGCCGAGAGGCTCGAGGCCAGCGTCAGGCCGCCGATCTTGAGCGGCCGCATCAAAATGAGGCTCAGGGCCACATTCAAAAAAACAGCCACGGCCATGGCCTTCACGGGGGTGCGCGTGTCCCGCATCGCGTAAAAGGCGTTCACCAAAATTTTAATGAAACAGCAGGACAAAAGGCCGAACGCGTAAAAAAAGAGCGCGTTTGACGTGATCGCGGTCGAGGCCGCGTCAAAACGCCCGTGCTGAAAAATGATCCGCACGATCGGGCGAGACAGGACGACCAGGCCCACGGAGGCGGGCACGACGGCGAGGGCCAGCGAGCGCAGGGCCAGGGACAGCGTCTCCTTGAGACGCGAAATTTCGCCGTTCACCGCCTGCGCGGAAAAGGTGGGGAGGATCGCCTGCGACAGGGCGATCCCGAAGACCGCCAGCGGCAATTGAAAAAGCCGGTTCGAATAATAAAGCGCCGACTGCCCGCCCGTCCCCACGAAAGATTCGAAAGACGCCAGGATCGAATCGACAAACACGTTGATTTGATAAAGCGCCGATCCGAGCGCGCGCGGCAAAAGAAGCCGTCCCATTTGGGCGACGGCCGGATGCCTGAACGAAGGTTTTGAAAAATGAAAACCCTTGGCCAGAAGCGGCCTGACCTGAAAACTCAACTGTAAAACCCCGCCGGCCAAGACGCCAAAGGCCAGCGCGAACGGCCCGTAGGTTTTTTCAAAAAAAATTCCGGCCAGGATCATGCAGACATTGAGGAGCGCGGGGCCCAGGGCGGAGCTTGTGAATTCTTTGAGCGCGTTCAACACGCCCATCGCCAGCGCCGAGAGGCTGATGAGAAAGATGTAGGGAAATAAAACGCGCGTGAGCCGGACCGCCAGCGGAAATTTATCGGGATCCGAAGAGCTCAGGAACCCCGGCGCGAGGAGCGCCACCACCTGCGGCGCGAAGAGCACGCCCGCCAGGCACAAAAGCGCCAGCGCCATCACCAGAAGATAAAAAAAAGTGGAAACGAGCGTCCAGAACTCGTGCCTTTTCTTCTCCCAGGCCTCGGTGAGAACGGGCACGAGCGCGGCATTCGCGGCCCCTTCGCCCACGAGGTCGCGCAGGGTATTGGGGATCCGGAAGCTCACGACAAAGGCCTCGGCGTTTACCCCGGTCCCGAACGCCGCGGCGATGACCAGGTCCCGGACAAAACCCAGGACGCGGCTCACGCCGGTTAGGACGCCGATGATGCCCGCGGATCTGGCCAAATGACGATGGGTTGACATCTCAAACTCTTTTTTGTAGAATACGGGCTCTTTCAAAAAGGAACGTTATGGCTCATCGCCGGTCATCCATCAAAAAAATCCGCACCGACAAGCGGCGCCGCATTCAAAACGTGCGGGTCATTTCGGAACTGCGGACATTCGCGCGCAAAGTGGGCGCCCTCATTTCCGAGAAAAAAGTCGCGGAGGTGGCATCCGCCTCGCGTGATTTTTTTTCGAGGCTCGACAGGGCCGTCAAAAAAGGCGTCGTTCACAAAAACCGCGCCTCCCGTCAAAAGTCGCGGCTTCAGCTCAAGATCAATTCCCTAAAGAAGTAACCCGGATCAAAAACCGCTCGAGCGCCAGGCGCTCGCCTAAAGCGCCGGTCTTCAGCGCCTCATCGCAAATCAAAAGCTCGCGCAGGACCCCGCCGACTTTTTCCGCGCTCACGCGGCGGGCCTGAGCCAGCAATTTCTCCGCGAAAAAGGGATGGAGTTTGAGACGCGCGGTGATCTGCTCGGCGGAGAGCCCTTCGGCCGTGAGCCGGGCCGCCTGTTTCAGGCGGTCCAGACTCCCGGCGAGCACCGCCACGATCTCGAACGCCCTTGTCCCCTCGTCCAGCAAATGGACGGTCATTTGAATCAGCCGCGCAAAATTTTTCTCGATCCATAAATCCACGAGGCTAAACGCGTCCGCGGCGAGCGACCTTCCGAACAAGGCCTCGATGTCCCGTGTCTGAATCCCCGCTTTGTCGGCGGTAAAAATGGCGGCCTGCTCGATCGCGGGCGCGAGCGTCGAGGTCTGGCCGCCCACGCGCTCCATTAAAAGAAACGCGGCCTGCCTTTCAAGGGATTTGCCGTGACGTTTGGCGCGCGCGGCGATCCATTGCGGGAGATCCTTTTCGAAAGGCGGATGGCAGGGCACGACCCGGCAGTGCCCGGACAGCTCCCGCACGAACGCGTTTTTTTTCGTGTTCGTCTCCTCCGAGGCGATCACGAGAACGCTCGAGGAGAGAAGCCCGGCGTCCAGCCTCGCGGGGAGCGTTTTTTTCTCATCCTCCGCCAGGGCGCCGGCGTCCCACAAAACGGCCAGTCGTTTTTCACTCAGAAAAGGGACGGTGTCCAAAAAATCGAGGACTGACCGGAGCGGGTGCTCGCCCGCGGTGAATTCCTGGAAATTGATCCCGGAATCGGAACGGCCGGGGAAATAGCGGTCGCGGAGGCCTTGAATAAATTCTTTCTTTAAAAAAGAATCTTTGCCGATGAGAAGGTAGGTTTCGGGGGCTACCACAATTCGATCGTTTTTTCGACCACGCGGCGCGCCAGGTCCTCGACGGCCTTCGCGGCGGCCTCATCCTCGCTCAGCGCGTGCGCGCCCGAAAGAAAAAAGGACGTGTCCCCCGTCAGGCCCTGCTCCCGCCAGAGGATCTTGTGGTCGCGCGCGCGGGTGACCGCGACATTGACCACCAGGCTCAAGCGGTATTCCTGCACGTCGTCCCCCTCGCTGTAGCGGAGCGGGTCGCGGCGGTAATCCGTGAGCTTGGCCTCCACGATCGCGTCGGCTTTTTCCGGAGAAGTGACTTTTAAATTTCCGTCAAAGATAAAACGGTTGATGATCGCGTTCGTCAGGTCCGCCTCGACGCCCGGGCGGTACGTGTGGAAGCGCGTGCGGTCGTCCGTCTCGTTCGACAGGTCAATGGCGTTTTTCACCGGCAAAATACTGATCGTTTGGATGTCCGCCGGCAGAAGCGATTTTTGCGTGTAGCCACAGCCGCCGGCATCGAAAAGGGCCGCGAGCGCAAACATTAAGAAAAAAAATTTTTTTGTCATTTGCCTTCTTTCACGATCCCGTCCAGCCGCTTCCGGGCCTCGGCAGACGCCGGAGTCTCGGGGTATTGGGTGATGAGGTCCTGGTAATAAACCCTGGCGCTGGCGAATTTATTTTGCTTCTCATAAAAATCCGCGACGTCAAGCTGGGTCATCGCTTTTTTATTCCTCAGGGCCTTGATGGCCTCCTCGGCCTCCACCGACTGCTTGCTCGCGGGGAAATTTTCCTTAAACCCCTGAAATTCCTCGATCGCGCGGTCGGCATAGGTTTCGTTGTACTGGGATTTTTTCGAGGCCTGCATCGAGGAATAGGCGATCTGATAACGCGCTTGCGCCACGAGCGTGGAGCTGGGGTATTCGTCGACCACGGTCTGAAACGCCTTTTGGGCCTCTTCGTACTCGCCCTGCGATTTGTAAAGCTCGCCGATCTTGAATTGGGCCTGGTCGCCGTAAGTGCCGAACGGCGCGTTCTTCACGATGTGTTTGTAAAGCTCAAGCGCCTTTTCCTGGCCCGGCAGGGCCGGCACGCCCAGGACTTTCAGCTTTCCGCCCGCGGCGAATTCATTGGCGATGTCGAACTCGCGTTTGACCGCGTCCTTGATCCGGTCGCTGTACGGGTAACGGTCGATGAGTTTTTGGTAGGCGTCGGCGGCCTTGGCGGTGTCCTGTTTTTGTTCCCACGAAAGCCCGGTGTAGTAGACGGCCTCGGCGGCCAGGCGTGAATTGGGAAACGCCCCCGGCAGTTTTTCAAACTCCTCGATCGCGCGGTCCCAGTCTTTTTTCTGATAGAAATCCTGGGCCCAGGCGAACTGCTCCTCGGGCGTGTCCTTGGCCGCCTTTTTGGGATTGATCCATTTTCCGATGTCGGGACTCCACATCCAGGAGGCCTGGGAAGTCCCGGCGGCGCCGAGCAGAATCAAAAAGACGAATAAAACGACGGGTCTCTTTTTCATGGGAATTGAACAGGTATTATACAAGATTCTTTCTTTTTTTCGGTACACTTTTCGCGGGCCTGTCCGCCTCGAGGTTCACGCGGTCCCGGACCCGGAGATCCCCCAGATTGGTCCTGGCCAGCGTGAGCGGCACGGCGTGCGCCCAAAACGCGCCGGCCCGGACCTTCCCCACCGTGAGACTGACGCCGTTCAGGGCGATCGAGCCTTTTTCGCGAATGAAGCGGCGAGTGTCGGCCGGCGGGCGGATGAGGAAACTTTTTTCGCTCCGGGTGGTTTTGATTTCCAGCACGCGGCCCGTGCCGTCCACATGGCCCGGCACAAAATGGCCGCCCACCCGCCCCTTCCATTTGAGCGGGCGCTCCAGGTTCACCCGCTCCCCGGCGCCGAGGCGCGCGAGGTTTGTCCGAAGCCGGGTTTCTTTCAATAAATAAAAAAAGAGCCGCCCGCCTTTTTTCTTTGAAACCGTCAGACAAGCGCCGTTCACGGACAAACTGGCGCCGATCGGCAGACGCCGCATGCGCGCGGGAACTTTGATTTCCAAAAGAGACTTGCCGGGACGCGCGACAACGCCCAAATCCTCGATGATCCCCGTGAACATCAGAGCGACCCGTGAATCAATAAATCCCGCCCGATCCATTTCGTGCAAAGCCCCCGCACGCGGAAGGCGTCACACGCCGCTCCGGACCCGCCAATAATTTGCGGGGCCACGAAAAAATAAACCTCCTGAACGGCCTTTTCCTTAAAAAAACTTCCCAGCACCTCAGCGCCTCCCTCCACCAGAAGCCGCGCGATCCCCCTTTGGCCCAGGAGACGAAGGAGGGACCGGATGTCCACCCTCCCCTTTTTTTCCGGCACCAAAAGCAGATCCGCTTTGCCGCGGAATTTTTCCCATTTCCGGCGCGGGGCCGCGCGCGTGACCGCGATCCAGACGGGCGCCGGGGATTTTTGGGAGAAGATTTTCGCGTTCACGGGTGTCCGCAGACGGCTGTCCAAAACGATTTTCACGGGATTTTTCCGGGTCTTGGCGTGCCGGACGCTTAAGAGCGGGTCGTCTTTTAAAACGGTGTTGATCCCCACGAGGATCGCGTCGGCGTGCGCGCGAAGCTCGTGTCCGAAACGCCTGGCCGGCAGGCCCGTGATCCAACGCGGCGCGCCGCGCGGAGGCTGGGTCTTTCCGTCCAGGCTCTGCGCGACTTTCGCGACCACGTAAGGGGTCCGGCGGCGGACCCAGTGGCTGAAATCCTTGTTGAGCGCCTCGGCCTCCGCGCGGCGCACGCCGGCAATCACGCGGACCCCCGCCTTTTGAAGCGCGCGGATACCCCGCCCGTGAATCAGGGGATTGGCGTCCAAACACGCGATCACGACTTTTTTCACGCCGGCCTCGATGATCCGCCTGACACAGGGCGGCGTTTTGCCGGTGTGCGTGCAGGGCTCGAGCGTGCAGTAGAGCGTCGCATCCGGAGGGACCGTTCGAAATTTGGAAAGGGCGTTGATTTCCGCGTGAGGGCCGCCGAACCACTCGTGGGCCCCCTCGGCGATGATTTTATTCCGGCGGACGAGAAGCGCGCCCACGAGCGGATTGGGGTGGACGCCCCCGATGCCGCGCCGCGCCAGCTCCAGCGCCCGCGCCATAAAAAAATCGTGTCTGGAATTTATTTTTTGCATTCGGTCTTGGCAATCCGGTCGAGAATCCCGTTCACGAATTTGGACGAATCGGCTTCCCCGTACCGTTTGGCCAGCTCCACCGCCTCGTTGATCGCGACCTTCACGGGAATTTCGTCCGTCAGATAAAGGATCTCATAGCCGGCCAGCCTCAAAACATTCCGGTCGACGATCCCCATGCGTTTGATCTCCCAATTCTCGGCGAAACGCTCGATGACCTTGTCTATTTCCGTCAATTTTTCCAAAACGCCGCGCGTGAGCTTCTCGGCGTACCGGCGCACCTCGGCGTCTTTTTTGTCGTTCTCCACCGCGCGCTTCTCCCCGTCGGAAAGGGCCAGGTCCGTGCGGTCGAGCCAAAAATCCTCCAAGACCTCCCCGACGGGATGACGCGTGATATCCACTTCGTAGAGCACCTGAAGCGCGAACTCGCGACTGCGCGTGCGCTTACGCATGGGCGAGGGATCTTTTGGACAAACGGCGCATCACATTCGCCATTTGAATGGCTGAAAGCGCCCACTCGCGGCCTTTATTCATCTGTTTTAATCCGACGCGCGCGACGGCCTGTTCGGCCGAGCGCGCCGAAACCATTCCGAGAATGACGGGCACCTCGGACTTCATCGACAGTTCGCGGATGCCGCGCGCGGCCTCCATCACCACCTGATCAAAGTGCTTGGTCTCCCCTTTGATCACAACGGCCAGCGCAATCAGCGCGTCCCATTTCCCGGCCTTCAAAAGTTTTTTCGCCGCCAGCGGCAATTCAAAAGCGCCCGGCACCCAGACCACCGACAGGTCCTTCTCCCGCGCGCCGTGCCCGCGAAGCGTCTCGAGCGTTCCCTCGAGCAGCCGGCCGGTCAAATATTCGTTGAACTCGGAAACGACGATGCCGAATTTTTTCCCGCGCGCCGAAAAATGGCCCTTTATTTTTCTAACCATGACGCTTCAAATCCAGAAAATGGCCGAGCTTGGTTTTTTTTGTGTGCAGGTATTTTTGATTGTGCCGTCCGGGCGGGATCTCGAGCGGCACGCGCTCGACGACCTCGAGGCCGTAACCTTCGAGGCCCACGATCTTCTTCGGATTGTTCGTCAAAAGGCGGATCTTTTTGATCCCGAGATCCGCGAGGATCTGCGCGCCGACGCCGTAATGCCGCAGGTCCGCCGCGAAGCCCAGGCGCTCGTTGGCCTCCACGGTGTCGAGGCCCTCGTCCTGCAGTTGATAGGCCTTCAATTTATTCAAAAGCCCGATCCCGCGGCCCTCCTGCCTCATGTAAAGAAGGACTCCCGTTTTTTCGCGCGCGATGAGCGCGAGCGCGTTGCGGAGTTGTTCGCCGCAGTCACAGCGCCGCGATCCCAAAACGTCCCCGGTAAAACATTCCGAATGGACGCGCACGAGGATATTTTTTTTCGGATTCAGCTCTCCCATCACCAGGGCGATGTGATAGTCCTTGTCGACGGCGGATTCATAGGCCACGAGCCTGAAGTCGCCGAAGGGGTTCGTCAGGCGCGTCTCGACGGCCTTCGAAACCAGTTTCTCTTTTTTGCGGCGGGTTTCAATGAGGTCCCGGATCGCGCAGATTTTGAGTTTGTGTTTTTTTGAAAATTGAATGAGATCCGGCGTGCGCGCCATGCTCCCGTCGTCGTTCATGATCTCGCAGATGGCCCCCGCCGGATACAGCCCCGCCAATTTCATGAGATCGACGCACGCCTCCGTGTGCCCGGCGCGAACGAGCACCCCGCCTTCGCGCGCGCGAAGCGGGAAAATGTGGCCCGGCCGCACGAGGTCGTCTTTGGTCGTTTTGGGATCAATTAAAACTTTAATGGTTTTCGCGCGGTCGTACGCCGAGATGCCGGTGGTGATGCCGTGCCGGGCGTCGATGGAAACCGTCCAGGCGGTTTTGAATTCATCCACGTTCCGGTCGGAGACCATCGGATCGACGCCGAGCGTCTCCAGACGCCCGGCCTCCATCGGCACGCAGATGATCCCGCGCCCGTGCTTGGCCATGAAATTGACGTGATGCGGCGTGGCGTGCGCGGCGGCGACCACCAGGTCCCCCTCATTCTCGCGGTCGGCGTCGTCCACCACGATGATGAGCTTTCCTTTTTTCAGATCCGATAAAATTTCGGGAATCGAGCTGAATTTCATTTGTTTCGCCTCAAAAATATTCCTGCATGAAAGCGGTCACGCGCTCCTGAACGCTCGCGAACGCGTGCCGTCCCCGGGACGTGCGGGGCCTTTGTTTTTCGAGTTCATCCGCCACGTGAAGCAGTCCCGCAAGCGACGCGTATTTCGCTTCGCCGAGTTTCGCCGGCCCCAAAGGCAGGGCGACGCGCGCCGGGACAGGGATCGCCGGTTGGATAAGGTCCGCGAGATTTTTGTCCGCCGCCAGGTCTCCCGTCACCAGGATCTCCGCCGGGGACCCATTTTTTTCCCAAAACGCCTTGATGCGGGACGGTGCGTTTTCGTCCGTCAACCAAAGGGCGTGATCCCGGATCGCGCCGTCCTCAAACAGGATCCCATTCAAAAAATCCTTTCCCCAATCGAAGATGAGCGACCTTTTCCGCCGGTCTTCCTTCGGGAGAATACCATAGGCCGTGGACCACGCCGACACCACCGGGATCGCGTGCGGCACCTGGCACCGGTAAAAAAGTTTCTGCCACATCCCGAAATGTTCGGCGCCGGCCACGAGCAGATGCATCGACACGCCGAGCTTCCTTCCGAAAACGCCGACGGGGCTGGCCACCAGGTCGCGGTCATCGATGAGAAAACCGGTCTCTCTGGCGTAGACGACGCTTTTGTCGAAATGGGCGGCCAGGCGCAGCGCGGTGTGCCGCGCGCGGCGGACATCCGAACGCCGGATCTCGCCCTCTCCGGAAATGGATTGGGAACCCTGGGCGCGCACGCTCTCCATTCCGGGGTCATCCAAATTGTAATAGACCGCGCGGAATTTCACGCCGGATGATTTTTCCGCCTTCCGGATCGCCTCGTGGACGCATTCGACCGCGTCGCCCAGATGGACGATCCGGCCCCGCTCGACGCCGTCGGCGGCCACTTCCCCGCCGCCCAGAAGATGAAAAGAGCCGTCCGCTTTTTTCTCCGCGCAGACGGCGATCACGGTTTCGGCGCCGAAGTCCGTCACGCAGAGAGTCTTCCGGGAAAACAATCGGTTCACCTGGGGCCGATCACCACATCGTCAAAACGCAAATCGATGTATCGGATCTTGGAAGGGTCCAGCACCACCGAGCGAAGCGTCTGGTCGAGGACTTTGAGGCGTTCGGTGAAATGATTGCCGCCGATCCGGATTTCCATTTCGGAATCCACGAACAGGTTGATGTTGTTCGGGTCCGTGATGTCCACCTTCGTCAGCAGGTGCTTTTGCAGGACGCGCGAACGCTTCACCATTTCAATGAGCCACATCGCCTTTTTGGTGGCCCGGTCCGAAACGGCCTCGCCGACGTAAAGACCCGCGGCCGGTTTCGGCGACCCCTGGATCACGGTCAGATTTTTGAACGGCGCGGGGCTCGAGGCCGGCAGGAGGATCAGGTCCTTGTCGATCTGCACGTAGCGCGAAAACGCCACCTGGGCGGCGGGCGTCCTGCGCCGGAGCAGAATTTCGATGCGGTTCGGAAGGACCCGTCTCACGCACACCTCTTTAAACTCGGGGTGCTTTCTTTTGATGACCTCCTGGACGTTCACCAGATCCAGCGTGATCAGATTTTCCCCGCGGCGCAATTCGCAGAATCCAAACGCCTGGTCGCTCGTCAGCGTCCCGATATTCAAAATCTTCACTTCCGTCAGCTCGAACGTCGAAGAGTTCACCGCGTAGGCGATCACCCCTCCGAACAAGATTCCCACCAGCGACAGCGACAAAACATACGGGAGGGAAACGATCAAAAATTTCCGCGACAGATTCACGAGCCTGACGGGAAATTTGGAATCGGCGCCGGAGCGCTTTCTAGGACTTTTTGACCACCTGGCCACTGGACACCTTCCTTTTGGATAAGTCTAAAATTTTAACACAAAGCCCGGGGAAATCGAGGCCCCTGGCCTCGGCCGCTTTGGGCAACAGGCTCTTGCCCGTGAGGCCCGGGATCGTGTTCACCTCGAGCACGTAGGGCCTCTCGTCACGGCCCCATATTATATCCACTCGGCCCATCACTTCACAACCTAAACACGCGTAGGCCTCGCGCGCGGCGCGGCGGACTTTTTCGGCGCTTTCCCCGTCCAATCTCGCCGGAAACTCGTAGCGCGTGCCGGTGTCCCTGTATTTGGCGGCGTAGTCGTAAAATTTTCTTCCGGGGATCACTTCCACGATCGGCAAAACCTCATCCCCCAAAATCCCCACCGTGAGCTCGCGTCCGGAAATGTATTCCTCGGCCAGCGCCAGATCGGAATAACGGAAGGCCTCCTCGCGCGCTTTTTCAAAATCCGCCTCCCGGGTGACGATCGTCACGCCCACGCTCGACCCCGAGGACGCGGGCTTCACGACAAAAGGGGCAGAAAAAGGGGCGGGGGCCCGGTCCGTTTTTTCTTTGCTCAATATTTTAAAGGCCGGCACTAAAATCCCCGCTTTTTGAAAAGCGCCTTGCGCGATCGATTTGTCAAACGCGTTCCGGCTCGCCAAAACGCCCGATCCCGTGTAAGAAATTTCGGCCTCTTCCAAAAGGGCCTGCGCCGCGCCGTCTTCGCCGAACGTGCCGTGGAGCGCGATGAACGCCGTGGAAATTTTCCCGCGTTTCAGCGCCGAAATAAAATCATTTTCTTTCGGATCGACCTTTACGGCGTCCATTCCGAGCCCCGACAGCGCCTCAAACACCGCCTGCCCGGAAATGAGGGATATCTCTCTCTCGCAGGACGGCCCGCCGCAGAGGACCGCGATTTTTTCACGGCCGTTTTTCATAAAATTTTAACCTCCGTCTCCAAATCGACTCCGGCTTTTTCGCGAACCCTCCGGCGGACCGCTTCGATGAGGGCCGTCACGTCCTTGGCGGAGGCCCCGCCCAAATTGATGAGGAAATTGGCGTGCACCGTCGAAACCTGCGCGCGGCCGACCGTGAGCCCCTTGAGGCCCGCCTCGTCGATCAGTTTTCCGCTGGAGCGCGCGCCCTCGGCCGGATTTTTGAAGAGACACCCGGCGCTGGGGTGCTTCAGGTCCTGCGTGTTCATCCGGTGCGCGTGATACTCGTCCAATTTTTTCTGAACCGTTTCGCGCGCGCGGCGCGGCAGGCGAAACACGGCCTCCACGATGACGCCGTCCCGGATGCCGGAGGAGCGGTAGCCAAAACCGATTTCGCTTTTTTTTAATTTTTTAAATTCCCCCTCAAACGTGAGAAGCGTGATTTCTTCCAAAATCGAATCCATGGACTGGCCGTGACTGCCCGCGTTCATCGCGACGGCGCCGCCCAGATTTCCCGGGATGCCGGAAAGAAATTCACAGCCGCCGAAACCATTTTCCAGGGCCAGCTGAATGAAAAGCGAGTTCGGCACGCCGGCCCGCGCGGTGATCGTTTCCTTTTCCACGCGCGCTTCCTTGAAATAAGCCGCGCCCAAGTGGATCACGGCCCCTTTCAATCCTTCGTCCGGCGCGAGGACGTTGCTCCCCGCTCCAAAAATGTGGATCGGAAGGTTTTTCCCGCGGCAGATGAGGACCGCCCGCCTCAGATCCTCCGCGTCCGCGGGCTCGATCCAAAACTCCGCCGGTCCCCCGATCCTGAGAGACGTGTGTTTGGCCAGCCCCTCCGAGGGGACCACCTTTCCGCGGACTTCGCGGAATAAATTCAGATGCGCCGCCAGTTCCCAGGCCACTTCCTCGATGTCCCCCGCGCCGAGCACCATCACCAGATCCCCCGGCCGGATCTCATTTTCCAAAGCCGCGTAAACTTCCGGGCGCGGCACAAACGCGGCGTCGGCATGCCCCGACTCGCGCACCGCGCGGCAAAAACCCTCGCCGCTCACGCCCGGAATGGGTGTCTCGCTCGCGGCGTAAATGTCGGTGACGATGAGTTTGTCCGCGGCTGAAAAACTCGACGCGAAATCCTTCAAAAAAAATTGGGTGCGCGTGAAACGGTGCGGCTGAAAAACGGCGAAGAGCCGTTTGGGCCCGAGCGCCCGGGCCGCGGCGAGGGTTTTGTGGATCTCCGTCGGGTGATGGGCGTAATCATCGACGATCTAAAACCTGCCGTCTTCGTATTGGACGCCGAACCGGCGGCCCGCGCCTTCGTATTTTCCGAGTGCGGCGGCGATCACGGAAAAAGAGACGCCCAATTTCAATCCGACGGCGGCCGCCCCCAGCGCGTTCAGCACGTTGTGAACGCCCAAAAGATTCAGGCGCACGGGGCCGAGACACCGGCCCTTTTCCCACATCTTGAACGCGACCGCGCGCGCGTTTTGCGGGCACTCCACGATGTCCGTCGCGTAAAACTCGTTTTTGGGATCGAGGCCGTAAAGGCGCGCGGGCCGGATATTTTCCCGTGCCAGGCGCAAAACGCGCGCGTCTTCGGCACAGCCGATCCATTCGGCATCCGCCGGCAGGCGCCGCAGGAAATCGCGGTAGGCGTCTTCCACGCGGCCGATCGTTTCAAAATGTTCCATGTGATCGGCCTCGATGTTGGTGATGACCTCGATGGCGGGTGAAAATTTGAGAAAGGAAGAATCGCTCTCGTCCGCTTCGATCACGATCTCGGACCCGCCGCCGAGGCAGGCGTTGCCCCCGAACGCGCCGACGACGCCGCCGACCACGATCGACGGGTCGCGGCGGGCCTCTTTCAAGATCATTCCGATGAGCGCGGTGGTCGTGGTTTTTCCGTGCGTGCCGGTCACGGCGATCGTGGTTTTGCCTTCACAAATTTCGGCGAGCGCCTCGGCGCGGTGAAGGAGCCTCGCCCCTTTTCGCGCGGCCTCGAGCCGCTCGGGGTGATCGCGCGAAATCGAGGTGGAATAAACCACGGTGCCGGCGCCGTTCACATGAGACGCGTCGTGCCCCATCAACACCCTCGCGCCGGCCTTTTCAAGCCCGCGCAGGACCTCGTTCATTTTGAGGTCACTGCCCTGCACGGCGTATCCCAGTGACAGGTAGATGCGCGCGAGGCCGCTCATCCCGATCCCGCCGATTCCGATGAGGTGAATGGTTTTCTGTGAATTCACGAGGCAAGCTCTTCGATGAAATTGGCCAGCCGCGAGCGCGACGAATCCGCGGCCGGGTGGTCCCCCGGCGGCCATCCGTTATTTTTCTTTTCGGTGATTTTTTGAAAATATTGCGCAAGAAGCTCCGCCAATTTTTTCGGATCAATTTTCAATTCATCGAGCACCGCCGCGTCGTGGGTCCGGCTAAACACGCGGGCGTTGACCTTCTGGTGGCCGTTGCCGTGAGGGTACGGCACGAGGATCGCGGGAATTTTTTTCGCCGCGATCTCGGCGAGGAACGTCGCGCCCGAACGGCCGAGCGCCAGGTCCGCGGCGGCGTAGGCGAGGTCCATTCTTTCGAAAAAGGCGTACGCGCGGCAGTTCATTCCGGCGTCGCGGCAGGTTTTTTCCGACTCAAACGGGGGCATCTTTCCCGAGAGGTGCAGGATCTGGACACGCCCGCGCCAATCCTCCGGCAGAAATTTGAGGGCGCGGAAAAAAAGCGCATTGATGGATTCGGCGCCCTGACTGCCGCCGAGAAGAAGGAGCGTCATTTTCCCGGCGTCAAAACCAAAATAGCCGAGCGCCTCCTCGCGGTTCCCTTTCTCAATGGACGCGCGGATGGGGTTGCCCGTGACACGCACGTCTTTTGCCTTTTTTGGGAGAGCGCCCTTCGTCTCGGCGAAACTGAGCGCGGTCCCGTCCGTCCAGCGGCTTAAAAAACGGTTGGCGACTCCCGGCACCACGTTCTGTTCATGGATCAAGGTCCGTACCCCCATGAGCCTCGCGGTCAAAACCACCGGAAACGAAAAATAACCCCCGAACCCGACCACGACATCCGGCTTTTCCGCCCCAAGCGCCCGCGCGCTCCCCAGGATCCCCGCGGCCAATTTTATCAGAAACCGCGCGTCCCATAAAGAGCGCCGCCCGAGAAACGGCGCGCTCGCGATGGAGATGACTTTTTCGTTTTCGAGGGGACGGAAGATCTCGCGCTCGATGCCCTTATTCCCGCAGACATAAACGATCCGGCAATCCGGCCGGCGCTTTTTCAATTCTTCCGCCACGCTGAACGCCGGAAAAATATGCCCGCCGCTTCCCCCGCACGCGAGGACGATCTTCATCCGCTTTCTCCCGGCCTTTCTTTGGAAAGAGTCCACAAAAGCCCCACGCCCGCCAGGTTCGCCAGGAGCGCCGACCCGCCGTAGCTGATAAAAGGAAGCGAGAGCCCCTTGGTCGGCAGGGCGCCGATGCTGACGCCGATATTGATCACCGCCTCGAGGCCGATCAGCGAAACGAGGCCCAATCCCAAAAGCTGGGGGAAAAAATGATGGGAACGGAACACGATCACCATTCCGGCGAATAAAAATAAAATGAATAAAATGACGACGGCGCTCGTGCCCACAAATCCCAGCTCTTCCCCGATGATCGAAAAAATAAAATCCGTGTGCGATTCGGGAAGATAAAAAAGTTTCTGCTGGGACTGCCCGAGCCCCACGCCGAAAAACCCGCCCGAGCCCAGCGCCAAAAAAGACTGGATGATCTGAAACCCGACGCCGCGCGGGTCCTCCCACGGATGAAAAAAAGCCAAAAGCCGTTTGCGCCGGTAGGGCCTGGAGAGGGCCGCGTACACGACCACCGGCGCCGCCAGGAGGACCGCGGTCAATAGAGTGGAGACCCTGAACCCGGCCGCGAAAAAAAGAATGAAGATCACCAGCGCCACCGTGACCGCCGTCCCGAAGTCCGGCTGTTTGAACACCAGGCCCACCGACAAACCCAAAATGAAAAGAGCCGGCAGGACGGTGCGTTTCAGATCGTGAAGCGATTCTCTCCTGCGGTCGAGGAAATCGGCCATGTAAAAAATGAGCGCCAATTTTAAAAATTCAGAAGGCTGAAAACTGAATCCCAAAATTTTAAACCAGCGCCGCGCGCCGCCCATGGAATGGCCCACGTGAGGAACCAGAACCATCGCGAGCAGTGCCAGCGCGGCGATGAGAATTCCCTTGGCGTGCCTTCGAAGTCTTTGAATATTCACCAAAGCGGCCAACCACGCCAAAACGCCGCCCAGCGCCAGATACGCCAAATGGCGTTTCAAATAATACGCGCTGTCCTTCATCTGGTCGAGCGCGTAAATGGCGCTGGCGCTGTAAATCATCACGGCCCCCAGCGCCAGGAGGACCAGCGTCGAACCCAGGAGGATCGCCCGCGCTTTTTTCAGGGATTCCATCAGGAGACGGCCAGTTCCGCGAAAATTTTCTTAAAGGTCTCTCCGCGGTGTTCGAAAGAATGAAATTGGTCAAAGCTCGCGCACATCGGCGATAAAAGGAGCGCGTCGCCCGGCCCCGCGAGCCGGTAGGCCAGGCGCGCGGCCGCGGAAAAATCTTTTTGAATGTGAAAACGCCTGAACGATCTCCAGGATCCGGCGATCTTTCCGGCGGCCTCGCCGTACAAAACGGCTTCCTTCACTTTATCCTCGATCACGTCTTCGATGGATCCGAAATCCGCGCCCTTGTCGCGCCCGCCGGCCACGAGCACGATCGGCCCGTCCGTCGCGAGGATCGCCGCCCGGGTGCTGCCCACCGTCGTTGACTTGGAATCGTTCACAAAACGCACGCCGCCGATCTCCCCGACGGGTTCGATCCGGTGCTCGAGCGCGCGGAACGCGCGAAGCGTCTTTTGAAGTTGCGCGGGGGACACGCCGAAAACGTCCGCCGCCGCGACGGCCGCCAGAATGTTTTCCAGGTTGTGATCGCCTTTTAACGGAAAATCCTCTTTTTGAAAAAAACGGCGCGCGTGTCTCGCGTCTTTTTTCACGATCCAGCCGTCTTCGACGCAAAAACCGGCGGGGATCGGATGCCGGCTAAAAAAAATGACGCGCGAGCGCGCCCTTTTGGCCATTCGCCGCACGGCGGGGTCGGCGAAATTGAGGATGAGCACGTCGCCCGGCTTTTGGTTGGCGAAAATTTTTTCCTTCGCGCGGACGTAATTTTGAAACGTCCCGTGCCGGTCGAGGTGATTGGGCATGACGTTTAAAACCACCGCCGCGCGCGGCTTGAGGTGCGGGCTGTCCTCGAGTTGAAAGGAGCTCGTCTCGAGCACCACGCGCGTTTTCGCGCCGATCGACGCGAGCGCGTCCAAAAAAGAAAACCCGACGTTGCCGCACAACACGCTCTTTTGCCCCGCCTCGACGAAAAAGCGATGGAGGAGGTGGCTCGTCGTCGTCTTGCCGTTCGACCCCGTGACCGCCACGATCGGCCCTTCGCAGAAAAGCGAGGCCAGGTCCACTTCGCTCATAACCGGGATCTTTTTTTTCTTCGCGAACACAAGCGGCAGGCTTGTTTTCGGCACGCCGGGGCTCGTCACGACGAGCTCGCTTCCCAATAGAAATTTCCCGGTGTGCCCGCCGGTCTCGACGCGGACGCCGAGGCCTTTTAAAAGGGCCGCGTTTCGAAGCGCGCCTTTTTTATCCGAGGCCTCCGTGACGCGCACGCCGGCTTTTTGCGCGGCGAGGAACTTTGCCGCGGCCAGGCCGCTCCGGCCCAGTCCCACCACCGCGATTTTCTTGCCTTTTAATTTGAGCGTCATTGGAGTTTCAGCGAAGACAGCCCCGCCAGAGCGAGGATGATCGAAATGATCCAGAAGCGGATGACGACCTTTGATTCCGCGAGTCCTTTCAATTGAAAATGATGATGGACCGGCGCCATTAAAAAAATTCTTTTTTTTCGGAATTTGTAACTGGCCACCTGCAGCATGACGGACACGGCCTCCGCGACAAAAATCCCGCCGACGACCAAAAGTAACAGCTCTTTTTTGATCAGGACCGCGACCACTCCGAGCGCCCCGCCGAGGCCCAGCGACCCCACGTCCCCCATGAACACGCTCGCCGGATGCGAATTGAACCACAAAAAACCCAGGCCCGCGCCAAAAAGCGCCGCGCAAAAAACGGCCAGCTCGCCCGCGCCCGCCACGAACGGGATTTGCAGGTACTGGCTGAATTTCGCGTGCCCCGTGACGTAGCTCAAAATGCCGTAGGTGAGCGCGATCATGAGCGTGGAGCCCACGGCCAAACCGTCCAGGCCGTCGGTGAGATTCACCGCGTTCGAGGCGCCCGCGATCACGAGCGCGACGAATAAAATATAAAACGGCCCGATGAGGATCGCCCAATCCTTCAAAAACGGCACGTGGATTTTCTGCCAGCCCGGCGAATCCCAGTACAAAAAAGCGCCGAGAATGAGCCCCACCGCCACTTGTCCCGCCAGCTTGTTCGCCGCGGCGAGCCCTTTTGAATTTTTTCTCGACAGTTTCAAATAATCATCGACAAGTCCCACGCCCCCCAGCCACAGCACGACCGCGAGGGTCAGAACGACATAACGGTTCGTCAGGTCCGACCATAAAAGCGTCGAAGCCGTGACCGCGCCCAGGATCAAAAGGCCGCCCATCGTCGGGATCTTTTCCTTTCCCGCGTGCGCGCCGTAGAGCGCCGAGAAACCCGCGCGTTCGATGGTCTGTTTGAAATCGAGCCGCGAAAGAAAACGGATCACCGCCGGCCCGAGCCACACGCTCACGCCAAACGCCGTGAGACTCGCCATCGCGGCGCGAAACGTGATGTAGCGGAAAACGTTGAAGCCGAAGAAAAAATCCCTTAACGGGTAAAGGAAGTGATAAAGCACTCGAAGACCTTTTCCATTTTCATTCCCCGCGAACCCTTCACCAGGACCCGGTCGCCCGCCGACGCCCATTCGCGGCAGAGCGCTCCGGCGTCCTCGGCGTTTTTCACGTGCCGGATCCTCGATGAGTCAAACCCATTTTTCACGGCCTCGTCCACAAGCGCCGCGGACAGGGGACCCGCCGCGATCACAAAATCAAATAAAAATTCCGCCAGAAGCAAACCCATCCGCCGGTGCAGGGCCCCGGCCTGTCCGCCGAGTTCCAGCATATCCCCGCACACCACGCCTTTTTTTCCGCGCGTCTCGAGACTTTGAAGCGCCTCGAGCGCGGCCTTGAACGAGACGGGGTTGGAATTGTACGTGTCATTGATGAAATGGATCCCGGCGATTTCTTTTTCCTCGAGCCGGCCTTTGACGGGCTCGAAAGAACCCAGGCCCTCGCGGACAGTCCCTTCATCGATGCCAAGCTCCGTCGCCGCGGCCGCCGCCAAAAGACCGTTCAGCCGGTTGTCGCGGCCGATGAGCCGCATCGGATAACGGTCAGAAAAGGACACGCGCAGAATGCGGTGGCGTGCGCTTTTGATTTCTTTCAATGAAGGATCTTCGCCGTTTACAATAAATATCCCGCCGGCCGCGAGCCCCTTCAAAATGCCCAGCTTTTCTTCCCTGACGCCTTCCAAATTATTCAATCCTTCCAGATGCGAGTGCCCGACCCGCGTGAGAATGGCGAGCGTCGGCGAGGCCATGCGCGACAACCGCCCGATTTCTCCCGGCCGGTTCGTCCCCATTTCCAACACCAGGACCTCATGCCCCCTCCGAAGCCGGAGGATAGTCTTGGGCACGCCCACCAGATTATTTTCGGTGCCTTCATTTTTCAACACGTTCAATTTTTTTTTCAAAAGATGCGCGAGGAGCTCTTTCACGGTGGTCTTTCCCACGCTCCCCGTCACGGCGACGACGGGGATCTTAAATTGTCCGCGGTAAACTTTGGCGAGCTCCCCGTAGGCCTTGAGCGTGTCGCGGACTTTCAGAAAACCCGCGGATTTTTCAAATTTTGAATGAATCTTTTTCGAATCGGAAAAAACAACGCGCCACGCGCCCTTCGCGACGGCCTCTTCGATAAAATCATGGCCGTCAAAACGCGGCCCCTTGAGCGCGAAAAAAATATCGCCCTGTTTTAACGTGCGCGTGTCCGTGGAAACGCCGCGTCCGGGCAGTTCGAGCGCCAATTGTCGAAGATCAGTTTCCACGAAGCACCCTCTCGGCCTCTTCGCGGTCGCTGAACGGGATCCGCTCCCGGCCGATCACCTGCTCCCGCTCGTGCCCCTTTCCGGCCAGAAGGACGATGTCTCCCCGCCGCGCGGACAAAAGCGCCTGCCGGATCGCTTTTTTTCTGTCCAGGACGACCGAATATTTTTTAAAATCCGCCGGGAAACCCGCGCAAACTTCCCCGGCGATTTCTTTTGGATCTTCCGAACGCGGGTTGTCGGAGGTCACGATCACGCTGTCCGAATACTCGGCGGCGATCCGCCCCATCCGGGGCCGTTTCCCCGTGTCGCGCTCCCCGCCGCATCCGAAAACGGTGATGAGTTTGGCGGTTTTATAAGGGGCGAGACTCCGCAGGACATTTTCGAGACCGTCCGGCGTGTGGGCAAAATCCACAAAGACGGCGAAATCCTGCCCGCCGTCCACCGCCTCGAGCCGGCCCGGCACGCCTTCAAAATACCGGAGGCTCTCGGCGCATTTTTTAACGTCGAGTCCCATCGCCGAGGCCACGGCCAAACTGCCCAGCGCATTGTACACGTTGTGCAGTCCCAAAAGCGGCGACACGACCTCGAGCCGGCCTTCGGGATAGGAGAGAGAAAATTTCGTGTCCTTCAGACCCGCCGCGATCTCGCGCGCCCTGAAATCCGCCTGTTCCTTCACCGCGTAAGTGAGGTCGCGTGACCGGATCTTTTTTTTTAATTTTTGACCCCAGGGGTCGTCGCCGTTGATGACGGAAAATTGACCGGGCGACAGTCCCGTGAAAAGCCGCGACTTGGCTTCAAAATAGGCCTCGAGCGTTTTGTGATAATCCAGATGGTCCTGCGTCAAATTCGTGAAAAGCGCGGCCGCAAAATCGATCCCCGACACGCGCCCCTGGTCAAGCGCATGGGACGAAACTTCCATCACCGCGTATGGCAAGCCCGCGCTCACCATTTCGGAAAAAATGGACTGAAGCCGCAGAGGCCCGGGCGTGGTTTCGGAGGCGGGGATTTGGCGCCCGGCAAAGCGGGTGTTGACAGTCCCGATCACACCCACCTCGCGGCCGCTTGTTTTTAAAAAGTGTTCGACGAGATAACTGCAGGTGGTTTTGCCGTTGGTGCCCGTGATCCCGATGACCTGCAAATGTCTGGCCGGATGCCGGTAAAAAGAGCCCGCGAGCCGGGAGGCGGCCTCGCGGCACCCGGGAACCAAAATAAAAGGAATGGCGCCGGGCAGATCCAAAGGCCGCTCACCGGCCACCGCCGAGGCCCCGCGCTCGATCGCCTCGCGGACAAAATCCCCGCCGTCCTGTTTGACGCCCCGGACCGCGAGAAACAGAAAATCTTTTCCGACTTTCCGCGAATCGCATTCGAGGCCCCGGATTTCCAGGTCCGGCAATGAAGAAAATTCCCGCCGCTCCGGATACGCCTCCTCGAAAAGCGCCTTTAGGGAAATCATTCGACGGCGGCCGCGCGCAGGCCGGATGTTTTCACGAGAGATGCCCCGGGCCGGATCACTTCGCGCGGCGCTTCGGTTTTGTCAATCTGCCAATAAGACAAAACGCCCGAGGCGATCCTCGAAAAAGCGGGTGCGGCGACGTCGCCGCCGTAGTACACCGGGTGCGGCTCATCGACGCTGACGGCGATCACGACCCTGGGCTCGTCGTAGGGAACAAAACCCGCGAACGACGCGACAAACTGGTCGTGCGAATACGTGCCGTTCGGTAAAATTTTCTGCGCGGTTCCCGTTTTTCCCGCGGCTTTAAAACCGGGCACCGCGGCCTTTTTGCCGGTCCCGCGGCTCACGACGCTCTCGAGCACCGTGCGCACCTGAAGGGCCGTCTCTTTTGAGATCACGCGGCGGACCGTTTCGGGTTGAAAATCTTGAACGACCTTGCCGTCCGCGTCGTCGATGCGCGTCAAAATCCGGGGCTTCATTAAAATCCCGTTGTTGGCGATCGCGCCAAATGCCGCGGCCAACTGGAGCGACGTCACCGCCACCCCCTGGCCGATGGGAATGTTGATGATCGAACTGCGCGACCAGTTTTTCGGATTCGGCACGATCCCCCCCACTTCACCGGCCAGGCCAATGCCGGTTCGTTCCCCAAAACCGAAAAGACGGATCGTCTGGTACAGCTTTTCCCCGCCCAGCCGCAGGGCGCCCTTCACCGTGCCGATGTTGCTCGACTTTTCAATGATCTCCCGGAACGGCATCACGCCATGCCGCGTGTGGTCGTGAAGCACCTTTCCCGCGACGGCCCAGGAGCCGTTTTCGCAGTCAAATTTTTCATTGAGGCTGAACGCCTTATTTTCCACGATGGACGAGAGCGTGAAGGTCTTGAAAACGCTTCCCGGCTCGAAGATATCCGTGACGGCGCGGTTGCGTTTTTCCTCGGCGGAGGCCTTTTTGGAGTGGTTCAAATCGTAGAGCGGAAAATTCGCCATCGCCAAGATGTCGCCGGTCCCGGGATCCAAAACGATCGCCGAACCCCCGCGCGCGTTAAATTTTTTGCAGACCTCGGCCAGCTCTTTTTCCGCCAGCGACTGGATCACCTCGTCGATGGCCAGGTGGATGTTGTACCCGTCCACGGGCGAGACCATCTCGACCTCGCGGGAAACCAGTTCCCGGCGCTTGGCGTCCTTTTGGGCCAACCGCCAGCCCGGCACGCCTTTCAGGAAACTGTTGTAATGAAGCTCGATGCCCTCGAGCCCCTCGTTGTCGATGTCGGTGAATCCGACCAGATGGCAGGCCGTGTCCCCCTTGGGATACACCCGCTGGGATTCTTTCACAAATTCCAGCTCTTCGATTTTGAGGCGTTTGACCGCCTCGGCCTTGGCGGGCGAAATTTTCCGCGCGACCCACACAAAAAGTTTATCGCGGTCGAGGCGGTTGAAAATTTCCCCGCGGCCTATCCCCAGGATCCGGGAAAGCGCGGCGGAGACGGCGTCCTTATTTTTAATTTCGCGGGAGACCGCGTAGAGAGAGTCGAGGCGGATGTCGAGCGCCAGATCCCGGCCTTTTGAATCGACGATCCTTCCGCGGGCCGGCTGCATCTCGATAATGGCGCGGGATTGATTGCGCGCGAGCGATTGGTATTTCGAGGACTTCCAGATCTGGAGGAATCCCAGGCGGAGAAGAAGACAGAAAAGGAATAAAAGAAACAGAAAAAAGATAAAGAACAGGCGCGTCTTTGAAAGAGAGGAATCGGCCAAAGGGTTTCCCTAAAGTTTTATTTTATTATAGGCGCCGCTTGTGCCGAATACAATAACGTTCGTGCTTCTTAATCCGATTCCCTGGCTTCCGCCTGCGCGGTCCCCACAAAAAATTTGGCGACAAAGGGCACGCGGATGGCCGGCGACGTCCCGGCCATCTCGGAAGCCCGAGGCCCCCCGGCCCCCGGCATCACGAGCGTCTGCCAGGATTTCGGGGAGGCAAGCGTGATGTGCTGTGCGAGGAGTTTTCTCTCCAGATTGTGCGGCGCTTTCAAATTGGCGATGCTGAACTTGAGCGCGCGGCCCCGGTCCAAAAGCAGGGTCTTGGCCTCTTCCTGCCTGCGGATCGCGTAGCCGGTCTTGACGGCCTCGACCTCTTCATAAACGTAAACGAGCGCGGCGAGCGTCACGACGGTTAAACAGGCCGCGAAGCGCCTCATGAATGCTCCTCCGCAATTTTTAGAAACGCGCGGAGCTTGGCGCTTCGGGAACGGGGGTTCCGGCTCATTTCCGCCTCGGACGGAGTGACCGGTTTTTTGGTGAGGATCTTTCCCTCGCCGGCTTTTTGAAAATTTCTGAACGCGTTTTTCACGATCCGGTCCTCAAGCGAATGAAAGGAAATGATGACGAGCCTCGCCCCTTCATCGAGACCATCCGTCACCGACGAAAGAAACTCTTCCAGAGAGCGAAGCTCTTCGTTCACGGCGATCCGGAGCGCCTGAAACGTGCGCGTCGCCGGATGGATGCGCCCGTAGCGATAGGACGCGGGAACGCTCGATATGACGAGGGCCGCCAATTCAAAGGTACTGCGGATCTTTTTTTTCCGGCGGGTCTCGACGATCCGGCCCACAATCTTTCTGGCAAAGCGCTCCTCGCCCCATTTCCACAAAAGTTCCCGCAATTCCTCTTCTCTATAACCATTCACAATGTCCGCCGCGGAGGGCCCCTCCGAAGGGTCCATGCGCATGTCGAGCGGGCCGTCGGTTTTAAAACTGAATCCTCTGCCGGGTTCATCCAACTGCAGGGATGAAAGTCCCAGGTCGAGCAGCATCCCCTGCACCCTGCCGATGCCAAACTCGGCGATCCGATTCCGCACGTTTTTAAAATTATCGTGAATGACCATCACGCGCTCTCCAAAACCGGCCAAAACCCTCCGCGCTTCCCGGATCGCGCCGGGGTCGCGGTCAAACCCGACGAGCCGCCCGTCCGGCGCGCTTTTTTCGAGAATGCGCCGGGCATGTCCCCCTCCGCCCAGGGTCCCGTCCACGATCACCCCGTTCGGGCGCGGCGCAAGCCACTCGACGGCTTCCTCCAGCAAAACACTTTCGTGTGCCGCCACGTTTTCTTTCTAAACGAAACTAACGGTGTTTCGCGTCGTTTTTTGAAATAAAAATAACCTCGCGGGTCTTTTGACGCTGAACGAGCCGGTCAAAAAATCGCGAGTGCGCCTCCAGCCACGACAAAGGCGAAAGCGCGCGCCGGCGTTTAAAATTCTCCACGCTGTCTTCCGCCCAGGACCCCGAATAAGCCGCCTGATTCCTCATGGATTCTCCGCGTTCCCGAAAATATTCTCGGCGATCTTCTCAAAAGAATCTTTGGTGTTCTTGTAAAACTGCCCCCAATTTTCCTTGCTCCAGATCTCCATGCGATTGGAGATGCCCACAACCACCACGTCACGCTTCACCTGAGCGAAATCCTTCAGGTATTGAGGGACCAGGATCCGGCCTTGGCGGTCGCAGGTGACTTCGCACGCGCCCGAGAAATAAAGCCGGTTAAAGTGCCGGCTCTGGGCATTCGTGAAGGGCAGAGATTTGAATCGGGACTCCTGTTTCTTCCACTCCTCTTCGGTAAAGACGAAGAGACACGTATCCAGGCCCCGAGTAACAAAAAATCGTTCCACATAGTTTTCTTTGAATGCCTCTCTGAATTTGGCGGGAATGATGAGGCGGCCCTTGCGGTCGATGCTGTGCTCATGCTCTCCATAGAACATTTTGGCCTGTCTCCACTTTCCCCCACTTTTTGGGATATTATGGGAAGAGTATACCCCGGAGACCCCCTCAAGTCAAGGGGTGGTTTCATTTTTTCAACTCCCTCTCCCGGAGGCGGGCGGCCATGTCGTTGATCCCGTCGGCCAGGTCTTTCAGTTCGTCGTGTTTTCTCAAAATAATTTTTACGTCAAAGCGGCCCTCGCCGATGGATTTTAGGGCCTGATAAATTTTGGGCAGAGGCCCCGCGATGCGGTGGGAAAAAACGATCGACCCGTAAAAAATAAGCGGCAGGATGACGAGCATGTCCACGAGGAGCGCCGTGTGCGCGGAGCGGAATATTTGCAGGACGCGGCCTTGCGGGTACACGTCCGCGAGGCGCTCGCCCAGCATCATGAACGTCGTGTAAAACGTCGTGAGCCCCGTGAGAACCGAGGCGATGAAAACGTAGAGAATGACAAACCGCGCGAAGCGAAGCTGAAGGCCTCTCTCGACAAAATATTTTTTCCGGCGAATCCCGACGAAAGCCATTTTATCTCCTGGTTAAAAGCGCACTGCGCCGGATCGTGAAGATCGTTCTCTCCTCGGACGAGCGCTCGACGAGTTGAACCACTTCCTTCAAAGGCATGTACCGCGTGGCGGCGCCGTCCACCTCGACAATGAAGTCATCCTCCCGGATCCCCGCCGCGGCGGCCGCGCTTTCCTTTTTCACCTTTTTTACCTTGAGGCCCTCGTATTCCCATTTGAATTCCAGGCCCATCCGGTCCGGGCGCATGCCCCAATCGCCCCCGCCCTTGTGCACATAACAATCCCTTTCGAACTCAAGCATGAAACTGGAAAAGCGCGGCGAGAGCATTTTTTTCCTGACGGCGTCCGCGCCGAGATAGCGGAGCGACTCGCCGTCAATGGAAACCAGGCGGTCATTTTTTTTGAGGCCCGCCAGCGCCGCGTCCTTGCGCGGGTCCACGAATTCCAGACGCGCCCAATCGCCTTTTTTCTCCAAAGTGACGCCCAAATTTTTCTGAAGCGCTTTGGTCTCTTCGAGCGCTTCGCTTTTGATCGCGTCCTCGATGGGCCTGCCCTGACCCCACGAGTCGTACAGCGCCTGCTGTTTTTCGATTTCGCTCACGGGGCCCTCGGTCGCCATCGCCCAAAAACGATTGCGCGCGCCCGCCGCGGCGTCTTTGGCTTCCTCCAGATGCGGGTTCAGCTCCAGCGCCTTTTCGTAGTAGGCCAGGGCCTCGCCCATTTTTTTCCGGGCCTCAAATTCTTTTCCGGCTTCAAAAAAATTCTGCGCGGGGTCGTCGTAGCGGATATTTTTAATGCCCGTCAAAAGAATGGGGACCTCCCCTTTCTCGGTGCTCAGGATCACCCGGTCGGCGTGTTTTTCAACGACCACTCCTTTTAATTCCTTGTCCGTTTTCAAAACCACCGTGTCGGCGAAGGCGTTTGAGAAAAAAAGAAAAAGGGAGGGCAAAAGACACCCTCCCGTCCGAAAAAAATTTCTAAAAAAACCGCCTGCGGCCCTGGCCATGAATAAATAGTTATAGGTCGTCCCCGATTAGCTCATACTATATGTAGTATGCTAACAAAACGGGTCATGCGACGCAAGGTCTTTAAAGCGATGGGCTACTGATTGTCTGGCGGGGAAGCGGGCTTTCGGCGATCGGGATCGCCCGCGTGATAGTGGTTGGATTTACTCGTTTGCTCGGGACGGGTGAAACCGGTGTCCACCTGACCCGAAATCCGGTTCAGTCCTTCGTCCACGTCATTTTCGTCCGTGTCCAAAGCGTAAAGCGGCGTCTTGTCCGCGGCGCAAACGCGGCTGGGGCACAACAAAAGAGCCAGCAAACAGAAGCCAGCCGTCAAAGAGAAAGACTTTTTTGATTTTCCCTGACTACTGACCACTGCCTACTGACTCCTGTTTTTTCTGCAGACCTATAAGCCGGGTTCTGTCTTCGCCCAAGGGCGAAGGATGATCATCCATCTAGCCCTGACATTGCTGGCAGGGTCAAGCGGTTCACCCGGGAATGTTGACGAGCGAGTGTGCTCGATTCTTCCCCTATTTAACCTTGCTCCGCGTGGAGATTGCTCGTTTCACCCCTTCGACGAATCGAAGGACTCGTCTCTGTAGCTCTCCCGCCAAAAATCGCGGCGGGCCGCCTTGCGGCGGGATCCTATCTGCCGGTCACGCATTTCGACCGACAAACGATGGGCGTTACCCACCACGCTCACTCGTGGAGCCCGGACTTTCCTCTTCGCCTCACGGCGCAACGCGCCGTGTGGACGAATCCGCCGACGCTCTGGTGGCGGATCGCCCGGTGGCTCAGCGACCATCCGGTCTACAAAAAAAGATTGCCTCCGTCCAGGGCCTTGTTGGCCTGGGCATCCGCGAGTTTATTTTCCTCCCGCGGGATGTGTTTGACAAGAATTTTTTTAAAGCCCTTTTTCAAATGAACCGCCAAAAGATAAAGGGTCTTGAGCGAGGCCTCTTTGATCTTGTATTCGCCGTTAAACTGCCGCGCGACGAGCTCGCTGTCCGTGAAGACCTCGACTTCCGCCGCGCCCATCATGAGCGCCTCCTGAAGCGCCAAGATGAGGGCGCAATATTCCGCCGTGTTGTTCGTCGCGATCCCGATCGCCTGCGAAAGGGATTTGAGAACTTTTCCCCTGGCGTCCTGAAAAACCGCCCCGGCCGCCGCCGGACCCGGATTGCCGCGCGAAGCCCCGTCTATAAAAATTTTCATTCGGCCCAGTAAAGGATCCGCGCGCAGGTTTCGCACACGATCATCTTTTCCCCGAGCCGGACTTCGTGAAGGACTTGAGGCGGCAGTCCCATGTGGCATCCGCCGCAGGCGTTGTTTTTCACGGGCACCAGCGCCAGGCCCTCGCGGCTTTTCAGGATCCGCTCGTACTGCGAAAGAAGCCGCGGCTCGATATTCGGCGCGTAGGCCTTTCTCTTTTCCTCGAGCGCGGCGATTTGCGAGGCCAGTTCTTCGGACGTTTTCTTTGAGGCCTCGATGGCTTCTTTAAATTTTTTTTCCTCCCCGGCCAGCGATTCCTTTTCTTTGGCGGCGCGCGCCTTGGCGGTTTCCACGGCGTCCAACAGCCGGAGAATGTCCTCTTCCAAAAGCGACTGGTCCGCCTTCGAACCCTTGATCTCGAGCTCCATGGCCGAGTATTCCTTGTTGCTCTTTAGCTGGTAAAGCTGGGCCTGGAGTTTTTTGACTCTTTCCTCACGGGTCTGGAGCTCCATCTCTTTTTCTTTTTGCTTCAGTTGAAAATTTTTGAGCTCGGCCTCGGCGGATTTTAAGCCGTTTTTTGACCGCTCAAAATCCTCCTCGTATTTTTTTTGCAAAAGCGGTTGGGCGCTCAGCTCTTTTCTTAATTTATAAATTTCGCCGTCGATCTTTTGAAGCTCGGCCAGAATTTTAATTTGTTCGTGAATGGCTGTGGGCATTTTTTATAATTTATTCATCCGGGTGATGATTTTTTTCTTGGAGACAGAAAACGGCGAAAATATTTTTTGAAGGCCGTCCAAATAAGCGATAAATTCATCCAAGGATCGGGACGGCCGTTTCGGCGGCGGGCATGCGAACGCGTCCCTTCGCTTTCGGCTCTGACCGTCTTCCCGCATTTCCCTCTTTTCTTCTTCACTCAACATCGCCGGTCCCATCCAATAATTTTTCCAATTCTTTCTGCCTTCCAAACAGACCGAAATATTCCTTCAACAGCGTGACGTCAAGTTTTCCCCGATGGGCCTTCATCAGTTCCTCGATGTCGGCCATGTCCCGATGGTAGCGGGCCGGATCGTTGGAACTGGATTGGACCTTGAGACCGATCAGATCCTCGGGCGTCACCACTTTGATCCTGATCCTTCCGCCGAAGACGTTCCGTTCGACCGCCCTTTCCAGCATGGCCCTTGTGTATTTCCGATGAGCATGCAAAAAATCCACGCGCCCCAGCTGGGACAAGCGGCTGACAAAGGTGGAAACGTCTTCGCTCTCATGGATCGCCTCGTAGCCATGGGCCAGGAGAATGCCTTTTACCTTGGGCATGTCTTCTTTGGCCGATAAAAAATCAATGTCTTCCGACGCCCTTGTGTACCCCGACGCCTGCAGGGCGAAGCCGCCTATCAACGCGAAACGAATGTTGTGCTTCTGGAAATTTTCAACGAGCAGTTTGAGTACCGCCTCAAAATTCAATTTGGATACTCCCTTCGAGTCCCGGGGCTCACCGGGCACAAAAACATGGTGGGCAATACAGGACTCGCCCGCCAGAGGCGGGTCCGCCTTCGGCGGAAACCTTGTGACCTCTTCGATGTGAACGAAGCGTCCGCCATCAAAGCATCGGCGGACGCCCGCCAAAGTTCCAGTGGCGGGCGCTCCAACCCACTGACTCGCCCGCCAGAGGCGGGTCCGCCTTCGGCGGAAACCTTGTGACCTTTTCCATGTCAAGGAAACGTCCGCCATCAAAGCATCGGCGGACGCCCGCCAAAGTTCCAGTGGCGGGCGCTCTAACCCACTGCTTGTCATCCTTCAATCACTATACATCATAATTTAAATGGGCAATACAGGACTCGAACCTGTGACCTCTTCGATGTGAACGAAGCGCTCTAACCAGCTGAGCTAATTGCCCCGAAATCCCTGGGTCCGCCTGGACTCGAACCAGGGACCGGCTGATTATGAGTCAGCTGCTCTAACCGACTGAGCTACGGACCCCAAATACAAAGCAAGAAATTGTAGCACAGGCCCGATTCACCCGCAAAACAAAACCCCGCCTGGTGGGCGGGGTTTGGCGACGGTCAGAGAGCGGATTAAAATTCGGATTCTTCCCCCACTCCCAGCTCGAGAAAAGTTTTGAGCTTCCGCGAACGGGTCGGGTGGCGGAGTTTCCGAAGCGCCTTGGCCTCGATCTGCCGGACTCTTTCGCGGGTCACGTTGAAAATGGATCCGACTTCCTCCAGCGTGCGCGGGTAGCCGTCGTTCACGCCGAAGCGCAGTTTGAGCACCTTGCGCTCTCTCTCGGTGAGCGTCGAGAGCACCTCGTCCATCTGCTCTTTCAGCATCGCGTAGGTCGTCGCGCTCGAGGGAGAAACCGCGCGCTTGTCCTCGATGAAATCGCCGAAATGCGTGTCGCCCTCGTCGCCGATCGGCGTCTGGAGCGAAATGGGCTCCTGCGCGATCTTCAAGATCTCACGCACTTTTTCGACGCCCATGCGCATGCGCTGGCCGATCTCTTCGGGCGTGGGTTCTTTGCCGGTCTCCTGAACGAGCGTGCGCGACACGCGGATGAGCTTGTTGATGGTCTCGGTCATGTGCACGGGAATGCGGATCGTGCGCGCCTGATCGGCGATCGAACGCGTCACCGCCTGCCGGATCCACCAGGTCGCGTAGGTGCTGAATTTGTAGCCGCGGCGGTATTCAAATTTATCGACGGCCTTCATGAGGCCGATATTGCCTTCCTGGATCAAATCCAGAAACGACAGGCCGCGGTTGGTGTACTTCTTGGCGATGCTCACCACCAAACGCAGATTCGCTTCGACGAGTTCTTTCTTGGCCCTTTGATATTTATTTTCCTTGCGGCGGATGCCCGCGTAGCGTTCCTTCAGGGCCTCATAATTTTTTTCGCCGAACGTCTCCAAAAGGTGGCGGCGTTCCTTCAGAAGCCTGCCGATTTCGAGGCGTTCTCTCCGGCGGCGGTGCCTCTCGATTTCGCGATCGATGCGGTCGATGCGCGTCACGGCGTCGCGGATGTCGTGAAAGATGTCCTCCACGATGCGCGCGCTAACGCGAAACTCCAAAAGAAGATTGAGCGTGTTGGTCGTGCGCTTGGCGCCGCGCAGACGCCGGGCCAGGATCTTGAGGCGCCGCAGGGTGCGCGGCGCGTTTTCGCGGAACTGGAGCTCCTCGTCGATGTATTCCTCGATCGTGTACTCCCGCTTCAAAAGTTTGTTGGTGAATTCCAGAATGTAGATGCGGGAATAAGAACACTCGAACACCGTTTTCCGGAACTCCAGCTCATCGGCCTCGATGCGCTTGGCCAGTTCCAATTCCTGCTCCCGCGTGAGGAGCGAAATCTGGCCCATCTGACGGAGATACATCCGCACCGGGTCATCCATCTGCTCGAGCCTGACCGGCGAAACGGCGGGGGCCTCTTCTTCCTTTTTGGCTTCGGGCCCGGCCTCCGAGAGCTCTTCGACTTCCCCGTCCTTGTCGCTTTCGGCGTCGGACGACTCCCCGTCTTTGGCCAAAGACTGCTCGGAATCCACCACGTCGATCGACTGGCTCGTGAGCGTCACGAGCACGTCGTCGATCTCATCCGAGGAAGTGACATGGCTGGGCAGGATCTTGTTGATGTCGTCGTAGGTCAGAAAGCCTTTTTCTTTGCCCAGCGCGATGAGCTGGTCCACGCTTTTAGACTTCAGGCGCGTCCGGGTCTCCGGATCGGTCTCGGCGGAGACGGCCTCCCCCACCAAAACCGCCGATTCCCTTTTCTCGACTGCCGGCTTCTTCGGGGAACGCAGAGGCTTCCTCGAAACTTTGCGGCGGACGGATTTTAGCCGGCGGCTTTTTTTCGCTTTGATTTTTTTCTTTTTATTTTTTTTCATTGGTTTTTCTCATTCCTTTATTCAATTCATCCAGTTCTCTCAAAAGTTTTCCGATCCGGTTTTGGTCACCCTGGCGCCCGGCCGACGAAATCTCGGAACGCAGGCCCTCGCGGCGCGTCTTCATGCGCGAAGCCCGCACCCACGCCAGGCAATCCTCAAAAGCTTTTTGTTTGTCCACCAGCGTCTCGGCCTCGGCGGAGGCGAGCGTGATCACCTGCGCCGACTCGGGGTCGTCTTTGTAAAAATTGACGGCCGCGGCCGCGGTGAGACCCGGCCCCTCCTCCGTCTTTTCCATTAAAAGTTCGGCGACCAAACGGCGCGCCACCGGGTGTTTGAAATCGGCCGCGGTGATTTCAGCGCGCGCCCTCCGCACAAAATCAAGATCGTCGAGCAAAAGGCCGACGAGCAGGCACTCGGCCGACGGCAGTTCCTTCTCCGGCAAAACCGGCGCGGCGGCGCGGACACCGCTTCTGGGGCCCTCTCTGGCCTTCCGGAGCTCGGCCAAAACCGCTTCTTCGGAAACGGAAAGCTCGCGCGCGAGCTCCTTGGTCCACGCCGCTCTCAAAACTTCGTTCGACACTTTGGAGAAGAGGGCCACCATCTCGCCGGCGATCTTCACCTTGCCTTCGACGGAGCGCGCGTCAAAGCGATCCTTTAAAAGCGACAACTTGTAATCAAAGAGCGTTTGGGCGCGCGCCAGCGCCTCATTCAACTTCCCAGCGCCGAACCCGCGGATAAACGAATCGGGGTCATGCCCGCGCTCGAGGCGCACGATCTTGACCTCGAGACCTTCTTCCAGAAAAACCTCAAGCCCCCGCAGGGTCGCCATCTCGCCCGCCTTGTCGGCGTCGTAGAGGATCGTCACATTCTGCGTGTGGCGTTTCAAAAGCCGCGCCTGATCCGGCGTGAGGGCCGTCCCGAGCGACGCCACCACGTGCGTGACGCCGGCCTGATGACAGGCCAGGAGGTCCATGTACCCTTCGACCACGATCACCGCGTCACGCTCGCGGATGGACTTTCTCGCCTGAAAAAGGCCGTAGAGATGACGGCCCTTCGTGTAAATCTCCGTTTCGGGAGAATTTAAATATTTCGGCAGTGAATCGTCGAGCACCCGCCCGCCGAACGCGACGCAAATGCCCTTCGCGTCCAAAATCGGAAAAATGATTCTCTGGCGGAACCGGTCGTAATGGCCCTCTTCTTTGCGCGGAATGACCAGGCCCGCGCGTTCCAGAACCGCCGCGGGAATTTCCGTCCTGAGCGCCCGGCTGAGCGCGTCCCACGAGTCCGAGGCCCAGCCGATTTTAAAATTTTGAATCGTCTCCGCCGAGATCCCGCGCTTTTCCAAATAGGCTCTCGCCCGCTCGGAATCTTTCCCGCCGAGAAGCGCCTTGTGATAAAACTCGAGCGCCCGCTGATTAGCCTTGAGGAGCAGGCTCGTCTTCTCCGACGCGGCGGCGAAGGCCTTGTCCTTCGGAATCTCGACGCCCGTTTTCTCCGCGAGCGTCTCGACCGCCTCCACAAAATCTTTTTTCTCGATCTTCATGAGAAATCCGAAAACGTTGCCGCCCGCGCCGCAACCGAAGCAGTGAAAAATCTGCTTGTCCGGACTCACCATGAACGACGGCGTTTTTTCCTGGTGGAACGGGCACGGCGCCTTAAAATTCCGCCCCGCGCGGCGAAGCGGCACGTACGCCGAGACCAGCTCCACGATGTCCACGCGGTCCTGGATTTGAGCGAGAACGCTGTCCGGGATCATGCCCGCTATTTAGGAACCGAAAGCTGTGGCGACAATTTCGACAAAAAGTCGAACAGGAGCGGCGCGATCTGCGAAACCTTTTGGCCTGTCAAAGAACGCTCGTGGATGTCGGATTTGAGAGACGCCATCGGCAGATACCCAATCCACATGAAAATCAAACTCAAAAGAACGACCCACCGGCACGCGCCGACGGCCGCACCCAGGATCCGGTAAAAAAATCCGCCCTCGCCCACTTTCAAAAGTTTGAGGACCAGCATCGTCAGGAGCTTCGTGACCAGAAACACCGCGATCAGAAGCCCGCCGAAGGCCGCCGCCTCGGCCGTCGTCTCGTTCAAAAAGGTTTTGAGCGTCAAAAACTGCGCGAGCGATTCATGAAAATGAAACGTGACGATCACCGTGACCAGATACGAAAAAATTCTCAAAAGCTCCGGAAAAAAACCGGACCGGTAACCCACGTACAACCCGCGCAGGACCGCGACGAAGGCGATATAATCCGCCCACGTGAGTTTGGCGACCAGCTCTTTTAAATTTGAAATGGCGCACCCGCTTTTACTTGAGAATTAAATCGCGAAGGGTCAAACGACAGTCGGAGTATAGCATCGAAAGTGGGGTTTGTCAAATTGTTAATCGATATAAATATTAAGTTTAAACAAACACGCCCCCATTTTATTCCCCAGTTTTAAGGGGAGAGTAGAAAAAATTAAGCGCCGACAACACAAACATCGCCGCGGTCTCACTGCGGAGAATGAGCGGCCCCAGGCTCACGGCCTTCGCGCCTTTCGCGAGCGCAAGTTTGGTTTCTCCCGGCGTGAAATCACCTTCGGGGCCGATAAAAAGAATCACTCTCTTCGCCGGATGATTTTGGAGGACGCTTTTCAGGCTCTGGGTTTTCACGGCGAGCGTCGGAAAAAGGACGAGGGCCTCGCCGCCGAGATTTCGCGTAAAATCCCCGAAAGGCCGCGCGGGATGGACGGCCGGCACGAGCGTTTGCCCGCATTGCTTACAGCTTTCCGCGGCGATCTTTTGCCAGCGCGCGAGCTTGGCCGCCCAGCGCTCTTTGGAAAGTTTGACCACACTGCGTTCGCACAAAAGCGGCTGGATCGAGGCGGCGCCGAGCTCCGCGGCCTTTTGGATGAGGAGGTCCATCGCGGCGGGTTTGAGGACGGAAACGGCCAGGCAAATGGGCACACCGGTTTCTAAAATTTTTCCGGAATCGTTTAAAATTTTCACGAACACGCGGCCCGATTTTATTTCGGAAACGAAACCGGAAAACTTTTTTCCTTTGCCGTCCAAAAGTTCGACGGCCTCGCCCGGCGCCAGGCGCAAAACCGAAAGCGCATGGCGGCTCTCTTTGGGATCGAGCGCGGCGAAACCGTTTTGAATGGACGCCTGATCAACCAGAAACCGGGGCATGGTCTGAAAAACAATCCGAGGCGAGCGCTTCTTTGAGGGCCTGGCCCGAATCCTCACCCGGCGGAAAACGCCAGTCGGCTTCCTTGTCGACATTGAAAAGCACGAAGGCCTTTATTTCCTTCATCCGGCAGATCGTTTTCATCGCTTCGCGGATCCAACGGGCCTTCATGCCGGGCGCGCCGGAGGCCGAGCCGAATTCCGAAATCATGACGGGTTTTCCATACCGGAGAACGACGTCCCGGTATCGGCGCGCGAAGATCCGTTCAAAACTCACCCACCGGTTTTTTCCCCAATTGTAGCCGTCAATCCCGACCAGATCCACGTAGCGGGCGCCGGGATAATAAAGGGAAAAATGGTTCTTTCCGGGCGCATCTTCCCAATTCACCGAAAAAACCCATCGCGCGTTATCGACGCCGCGCGCCCTGAAGAAATCGACCACGTGGCGGTAAAGCGCGATGTATCGATCCCTTCCGACGGCGGGCCCCGACCAGGGGTACCAGTCTCCGTTGGCCTCGTGCGCGAAACGGATGTACACCTCGCCGGGCGCCGATTTCACGCGCGCGGCGAACGCCGCCAGATACGCGTCGTCCGCGCCGGCGAGAACCCGGCCGTAATCGATCCCTTTTTTGTCGGCGGTTGTCCACGGTTCCCAGGTCAGAAAAAGCCGTGACCCTTCCGCGTAAATATCGCGGAGCGATTCTCTGTCCGGCAGGGCATTCCAATCCAAAAAAACCATGACCAGCGCCGGTTTTTTTCCGTAATCTTCTTTAAACTTTTGAATGTCCGAGCGGCCGGGCCGGTCCGCCAAAAACGCGCCCGTGAGACAGGCCCGCTCGGAGGCGGCGGAGGCGCCCGAAAAAAGCAAGAAAACGGACAGCAGAAAAAGGTTTCGTCTCAACCGATCAATGCCTTGATCTTGACCAGGAGCAGATTCAAATCGAAGGGTTTGATGAAATAGGCGTCGGCGCCGTACTGCTGGATTTTTTCCCTGTCCTGCTGTTGGTGCAGGGCCGAGAGAACGATGATGGGCAGATTTTTAAACGCGCCGTCAAACTTGAGCATCCGGCAGACTTCAAAACCGTTGATCTTGGGAAGCATGAGATCGAGGATCACCAGATCCGGTTTTTCTTTTTTGACCTTTTGCAGGGCCTCCTCCCCGTCCTTGGCCAGGATCACTTCATAGCCGTTGACTTCCAAACGCACGGCCAGGACATTGGCGATATCCTGCTCGTCCTCGACGAGGAGGATTTTTTTCAGAAGAGTTTCTCTTTTTCTTGTTTCAGCCATCGAAAGGCCTCCATGTTTTCGGTCATGAGCGGCAGGAGCTTGTTGCGGAGCGAGCGGTCATGGACCTCATTCAAAAGATCCGTGTGGATCACCAGCGTCTCTTTTAAAAGACCCTCCAGCTCCCCAAAATAATTTTTAAAATCTTCCTTAGTAAACATCGCTTCGGCCGCCCTGCGCCTCTTTTTTGATTTCGCCGATGGCGTTCGCGTGTTTGGTCTGGATGACGGCGCGCGCCTGAAAATACTCGAGGATTTTCCGGCGGTCGGCCTCTCCGAGACCGCCAAAGGAAAGAGACGAGGCCATGTCGCGGTGAAAAAGCACGGCCAGACGTTTTTCAAGTTCAATGAGCGAGTCGAGAGCGAGGATCAGTTTTTCTTTTTGAATCATGGTTCGATTAGGCTTTCCAGTTGTCGCCGCTCTTCGCCGGCGATGGTCACGACGCCGATTTTGGTTTCCACGCGGCCGTCGCGTTTGCGGGCGCCGTGCGAAAAAATCTGCCCGTCAAACACCAGCGACCGTCCGTCTTTCAGAAGGACTTTGCACATGAGAAGCGCGCCGACCGGCGGCGGGCCGGACAAAAAAACGCCGAACCGCGTCACCCACGCCGACGGATCGAGGTCCGCGTAGGCGCCGTTCTCAAGAATCTTGTAATCAAAACCGGCGCGCGGCCGAAGGCATCCCGTCCGCGCTCCCGGATCGGCTTCTTCATTGAAATAGAACACACTGCCAAGAAGCAGAAAATGATAAAACGCCCAAAAGGCGTTTATCAATATAGCAGGCTGTCTCTCGTAAAGATACCGATTCGCGGCCCACACCACACCCGCGAAATTCAAAAACAGCATGCCCATCTGCGGCCACAGCGCCCGGTACGGCAGGGCCGCGGTCTTGGATTTGTCCGTGACGACAAATTCCGCCTTCAGCCCCAATAGGGCGCGGAACGCCGCCCGGACGTAAACCGGAAACGCGACCACCCCCAGAAACTGGCCGACGGCCAAGTCTCTTATTCTATAATTTCTCCGGCCAAGCGCAACGTAAAAAACAGCCAGCGGAAAAATCGCGTAGGGCAGAAAGGCGAAGAGATAAACGCTGGTGGGCAAATAGGAAGTCGGGATTCTGAAAAATAAATAGGCCAGCGGACAAAGCATGAGCACAAAATAGACGAATCCCACCAGATAATAGGACCCCGAGAGCGTGTATTCCCACATCTGGACGGGGCGCAGGCGGCAGCGGCCCAGAAAAATATCCAGCATCATTTTTCTGAAAACCGTGAGGGTCCCCATCGCCCAGCGGAACTGCTGTTTGAAAAACCCGACGAGGTTTTCAGGCCCCAGGCCGAACGTCGAAACGTGCGCGTAATACAACGATTTCCAGCCGCGGTTGTGGAGCAGATAGGACGTCGAAAAATCTTCGGTGATCGTGGACTCGTCGAGACCGCCGACTTCCAGGAGCGCGGCGCGGCGAAAAATGACGTTCGTGCCACAGCTGAAAACCGCGTCGCGGCTGTTTTTGCCTTCGCAGATGTATTCGTAAAAAACCGCCTGCTCAAACGCGGCCCCGCGCGCGATCCGGCTGGCGTTCAAATTGGAATAAAATTGCGGCGTCTGGACAAACGCCAGCCTGTCCGCCCCTTTAAAGAGCGGGACGAGCGTTTTCAAAAATGACGAGATCGGCCGCTGGTCCGCGTCAAAAATCGCCACGAAATCCTCCTTGAGGGTTTCCAGGCAGTCGTTCACGATCCCCGCCTTGGCCCCGTGGCGCGGCCGGGTCCGGCGGAACAGGACCAGGCCAAATTCGCGGCAGAGTCTTTCGGCCTCCTCTTTGTATTTTTCGTCGGAGCTGTCGTCGAGAAAATAAACGGTTTTGCGGGGGTAGTCGAGGCCCTTCAACGCGCTGAACGTCTCGCGCAGGACGGCCTCCGGCTCATGGCGCGCCGCCACTAAAACCGCGACGGACGGCGCGCCGAGCGGGTCCGCGTCGGCCGCGGGCGGGTCCGCGCGGGGCTCATCGATCACCCGAAAGACGTTGATCACGTATCCGAAGGCGTGAACGAAAAGAAAAACTTCGCAGGCGACAAGCAGAAAGGAGAAAATTTTGTCCGGCGTGCGATAGGACGCGAGAAAAAAACTCCCCGCTTTGGCGATGACGTAGACGAGGGCCGCCATCAAAAACAGGACCGTTGCCAAAAGGGACGAGGGCCTTCTCTTCATGAGCGCCGCTAGAAAATCTTGTCCATCAAAAGCTCGACGCTTTTGTCGTGGTACACGTCGGCGCTGGCGCGCGTGAGCGTCCCCCGCAGGGACCAATAAAAATCACGGTCAAGCTCCCAGTGAATCTCCGCCATCAGGTGATGGCCGACGATGTCCTGTGAATCGAGCGATCCCTCGTAGCGAATCTCCGTGTAGAGGTCCTTGGCGCCGAAATGCAGTTCCTCCCTGTTCCAGTATTGCCTCCAGGCCAGCGCCAGAGAATGCGTCCACAGACCCGAGGGTGAAAAATAATCGGGAACGCGGTCGTCAAAACCGAGGGATGCCGAGCGGTAGGTCAAAGACACGCGGCTTGGCTCAAAGGAAAAAAAGTAGGTGGCGTCCCAGCCCGGGCTTTGTTTTTCGTTGTCGTCCGAGATCTTTGAGAAAAGATAATCCACGCCCCACTCCAGACGCTGGCCCGCGCGTCCCTCCAGGCGGACTTTGAAATCATCGCCGGTCAGGCCTTTTCGAATAACGCCGCCGGCGTTGTCCAGGCGGTTGTGCCCGTACGAAAACAGGACCGTCGCCGCGTCGGACAAACGTTTTTCGAGACTGACTCCGAAAAGATCGCGCGAGGGAACATCGCGGTTGGCGGTGACGGCGGCAAAAAACGCGTCGAGGCGGTACCGGGGCGCGTCGGCGTAGGAAAACCAGATCCGATTTTCATTTTCCGTGATCCGCCTGAAATCCGAGAAAAACCGGCGGCCCACCTCGTCTCGCACGCCCAGCGTCAATTGATCGTCCACGGGAACGCGGAGCGCGTTGAAAAAAACACCGCGGTGGACGTCGCTCTGGCGGCTTCTGCTTCTGGCCTCGAGAAAATAAGCGCCGGATGTCCAGGCCGGGCGCTCGCTGACCAACTTCGCCTTCTCAAGGCCTTCCTGAGCCTGAACGTGGCGCGGCAGGGTTTTCAGAATTTTTTCGTATTCGCTCTTGGCCTCGGGCCACATCGAATGGCCGGCATACAGCTCTCCCAGGTCAAAGCGCGCCTCAAAATTTTCCGGGTCTTCTTTCACGAGCGCTTCGTAAGCGCCCATGGCCCGGATCCCCTGGCGGCGCCAATAGAACTGTTTGGCCTCGAGCTCACGCTCAACTTTTTTGTCCGGCGATTCTCCGAGAATTTTTTTGTATTCGGCCTCGGAGGCCTCATACCGCCTGGCCCAGCTGAGGATGCGGGCTTTTTGCAGGCGGATCCCAGGCTCTTCCTTTTTTTCCAAAATCTCATCGTACAGCCTCAGCGATTCGTCGTATCGGCGGGTGTAGGCGCAGAGGATCGCGAGCTTATTCTTGGCCTCGAGATTCTCCGGCTCTTCGGTTAAAATTTCTTGATACGTGCGGATCGCCTTGCCGTATTCCCCGCCGGACAGCTGGGTCTCCGCCAAAAGCGCGCGGGCTTCCCGGGCCTGGGCCTTCACGTCGATTTTCTGCTCAAAGGCAAAGGCCTCATCCTCCTGAATCTCGCAAAAAGCGGGCCGGGCCGCGAGAACCCCCGCCGCCGCCGCCAAAAATAAAATCACGCCCCGGGTCTTCAATCGATCTCCTTCAGGAGGGCCTCAGCCAACTCCTTCGACTCCTCGGTTTTTCCCGAATAGTGATAGGCCCGCGCCAGCATGAGTTTGGCCGCGGTGTCCGACGGATTTTCGGCCAGGACCTCTTTCAAAAGGACTTCCGCCTTTTCATATTCACGGTCCATCAAATAAGTTTTGGCGATATTTCTTTTCAAAATATTCCGCGAGGCGGCGCTCCATTTTTTCCCATTCGCCAAAAGATCCCCGTAAAGCGCGCGGGCTTCCTCGGTCCTGCCGCCGTTGGCGGCCATCTCCGCCAGGAGCGCTTTTGCCTTCGAATTCCCCGGGTCTTCTTCAAGGGCCCTTCTCATCGCCTCTTCGGCGGGTCCGCTCTTTCCGGAAAAATAAAGGGCCTCGGCGCGCAGAAACTCGAGATTCGCGTCGGGCTTCACCGACAGGCCCTGTTCAAGCGTCTCGATCGCTTCGTCGTAGCGCTTCCGGCGGATCAGGACCTCGCCCAGCGAGGCGCGGATTTCCGCGTCTCCGGGATGGTCCTTCAAAAGATTTTTGAAAGCATCCTCGGCCTCCTGCAGTCGCCCCGCCCAGAGATAAACACCCGCGAGTTTTTGCCGGGCCCGCTCATTGTCCGGCTCGGCGTCCAACACTTTTTGGTACTGCGCGATCGACTCGTCGTAACGCCCCTGCCAGCTCAGGATCTCCGCAAGCGAGAGCCGGGCCTCGACGCGGGAGGGCTCGGCATCGAGCGTTTCCTCATAGAGGGGCGCGGCCTTTTCAAAATCCCCCTTCGAGGAATAGTCGCGGCCCTTCGAATAGGCGATGTCCGCCCGGTGCGAAAAACGGTAGAACGCGGTGAGGAATACCGCCAGAACCGCAAAGAGCGTGATGAATCCGGCGCGGCGCGCGCGGCTCATGTCCGCCGCTCCGGGATGGGCAAAACAAAATAAAAAGTCGAGCCTTTTCCGTAAACGGATTGCACGCCGATTTTTCCCTGATGGCCCCGGATGATGCGGTCCGAAATGGCCAGCCCGAGGCCGGACCCCGCCTCCGCGCGCTCGGATCCGTCCGGGACCTGCGAAAAACTTTTGAAGAGCTTGGGGACATCCTCTTCGCGGATGCCGACGCCTTCGTCAATCACCCCCACCTGCGCGGCCATGCGGGCGTACACCGTGCGGACGAGGATCCGCCCCCGTTTGGAAAATTTGATGGCGTTGGTCAAAAAGTTCGCCAGCACCTGCGCGATTTTGTCCTTGTCGCAGGTGACAAGCGGCAGGGCCTTGTCCAAATCCGTTTCAATTTTAAGCCCTTTTTTCCCGGCGACGAGGTCAAATCCCTTTTTGACTTCGAGGATCAGGGCGTTCAGGTCGTGGGGCGCCAGGTGAAACTGCGACTCGTGCGAGCCGACCTTCTGATAATCCAGGACCTTGTTGATGAAGCGGCCCAGACGTTCGACATTGCGCATCGCGCTTTCCAGGAAATGTTTTTGGCGGGTGTTGACGGGTCCGACCGTGCCGTCCTCGACGACCGCCACGCTCTCCTTGATCGCGGTGAGCGGCGTGCGAAGCTCATGCGACACCATGTTGATGAAGTCGTCCTTCAGGCGCTCGAGTTTCTTGCGTTCGGTGATGTCGTGCACAAAGGCGCTGAAACTGCAGGAGGTCCCGGACCGCGTGGGCCAGGACGCGATCTCGGCGGGGAATTCACGGCCGTCGTGATGCGCGAGGACCATTTCGGTTCGTTTATCCAGAAAAAAACTTTCCCCCGTCTCTACAAATCGCGCGATGTCTTCTTTCACGGACTGCTTTTGGCTTGCCGGGACAATGAGGTCCCAAACGGGCCTGCCGAGGGCCTCCTCTTTTCCGAAACCGAAAAGGACCTCCGCCTGGCGGTTCCAGTCCGTGACGCGCCCGTTCTCGTCCATCGCGAAAAAAGCGTCCCCCGCGCTTTCGATGATGATGCGCGTGCGCTCGCGGCTCTCTTTGAGCGCCTCGTCCGATCGCTTGCGCTCGATCGCGTACCGAATGACGCGCGCGAGCATGCGCGGGTTCACGACCCCTTTCACCAGATAGTCCTGCGCGCCCTTTTTCACCGCCTCGAGCGCGAGCGCGTCGTCGTCCGAGCGCGCCACGATCACGATGGGCAGGTGACGGGCCTTGGCATTCAGCCTGAGGAAAGTTTCGAGGCCAGAGCTGTCGGGCAGTTCGAGCTCGAGGAGCACCACCTCGCATTCCTCACAAGCCACGAACCGCAGGGCCTCCGACAGCCGGTCCACATGAACGAGGTCAAACCGCGCGTCTTTTTTGTCCACGGCGGCCAACATGTCCGTAATCAGACCTACGTCCTGGGGATTGTTCTCGACGAGGAGAACTCGGGTCGCGTCCATAATATTTTTAATCAATTATAAGCAATTTATAACACTTTTAACAAAAGGTGTCAAGCGAAAGGCAGGAACGAAGCGATTAAAGTGAGTTTGGGGATTTAGATCGCCGTCCAGGGAACGGCGTAAACGTTGGAGGCCGCGGGATAAACCTTGCGGCCGGCGTAAATGATGATGCCTTTTGGCGCCTCCGGATGCGCTTTAAGAAATTCCCGCATGGGCCTGGTGTCCCTAAACGTGATATCTTCGGAAGATTTGACCTCCACCCCCAAAACTTTGTTGTCGTGACGAACGACAAAATCCACTTCTGATTCTCCGGCTTTTTGTTTCCAATAAAAAATTTCGGGCATGGTCAGCCGCAATGACGCCCAAGACAAAATTTGCTGGTAAATAAAATTTTCAAAATACCTGCCCCTGACGGAGGGGCCCTTCAAATCATCCGCCCGGCGAATACCGGCCAGAAAACACGCTGATCCCGAATCAAACCAGAAATATTTTGATTGTTTGTAGACATTTTCACTTTTGACGGCGTATCCTTTGACGTCGTGCAAAAGATGGGTTTCCTTCAGCAAACTCATGTACCGGCTGACATTGGTTCTGGTTTCGCCGCAAATTTTTGACAGCTCCTCCTGCACGGATTCCCATCCGGCCGCCCGCGCGAGGGCTTCCATGAGACGCCTGAAATTCTGAGGATGCCGGATATTGACGAGATCCTGGATGTCTCTCTGAATATAGGTATCGACATAACTGCTGATCCGTTCGAGAGCGATTTTTTCGTTGGAAGCCAGGACAACACCGGGCAGAGAGCCTCTCCATACGACTTGAGGGAGGTCGGGGCTATGCTTCACGGCGGAATCCCTCAGTTCCCGCTCCGTCCAGATTTCATCAAGCAGTCCGCGCGCGGAGAGTCCTTGAATTTCCCTAAATCCAAAACCCGTCAAATGCAGATACTTCGCGCGACCCGCCAGGGTTTCGCGCGGCGCCCTGCGGAGCGAAACGTTCCCGGAACCGGAAAGAATGAAGTTTCTTTTACGCTCGGTTTTGTCCACCAGATATTTGACCGTGACAAGCAGATCGGGACACCGCTGAACTTCGTCGATGATCGTGGGTTTGTCTTCCCGCAACAGGCCTTTGGGGTCTTCTTTGGCCTGTTCAAGCGCGTCGGCATCATCCAAAGTGACATAGCGCCAGTCTTTCAAAAATTCCGCATGTTTGAGGAGCGTGCTTTTGCCCACCTGCCGCGGGCCCGTGAGAATGACAACCGGATGCGACTCAAACGCATCTTTAAGTCTCGCCTCGAGCCATCTTGGAATATACTTCATATTCCCCCTCCCCTCAAAAAAGAGTATACCATAAAATCATGCACAAAATACAATCAATTTGTGCACATATCATAACAAAAATTTGCACAGAATGAAAATCCGGAACAAACGATGAGGGTTTAAACCGCCTGAGCGGCCATGCGGGCGGCGAAGGCAAAGGCCCGCATTTGGGCTCCGACGGGGACCGGGCGCGGGAGGTACAAATAGAGGGCGATGATCCGAGGATCATTCGTCTGCCCCAAAATAACCAGAAGAAGTTGGGGCAGGTTATTAACGGGAAATCCGGCCGCCCTGGCCCATTCCACGAAAACGGGATTGGAGGCGGCCATGTCCGAAGCGGCGAAACGCGATTCGGTCAAGGCGGCGCGCAGGATAAAGTTGAGATTGGGAAGGCCGGGTGATTTGAGATTCACGTAAAAATAACGCTCGCCGGCCCGGGGCGCGAAGGGCCGATTCACGTCGGTGATTTTGACGGGACTCATTCCCCGAGGCGCTTGGTCGAGAATCGCCTCTGCCGCGCCAAGGCCGGTCGTCATTTTTTTAATGGCCTCTACTCTTGCCGAATCACCGCGGAGCACAAATCGGGCGAGCGGGTCTCTCCTGGATTCAAAAACGATCGTGTAAGCCAGCATCGCCGTCATGTAGGGCGAGCTCTCGCGGGTGTAAAAATCGTCGACGTTCAGCTCGGCCGCTCCGGCCATTTTACTTAAATCTTCGTGCGCGGCGGTGAAGCGATCGATCCGCATGAGCTCAGCGCCGAGGGCCTCTTTCAAATCGGCTTGAGAAATCTGGATCCCGGATGGGATTTGAGCGGTGGCGGTTGACGAGGCCTGATGTCTGGCCTGATACAATAAAAACGGATAATCTTTGCGCTCAATTCTGACGGCGGCCCCTCCTGTCCCGAGAACAAAAAGCGAGCCGTCTTCACTCAGCCTGATCTCGAGCACTCTGCCGTCGAGCGCAATCAGGCCGGTTTTTCGTTGGGCATCGTAAACGAGAACGGTGAATTGGAGGAGCGATTGATCGTTTATTTGATCAATAATTTTCTGAGAAACCGACGTAGCGAACTTGGGGTCTGACCCCGCCAAGATCCGTCGTTCTTTCCGCGCGCTGTCGGTGACCGCCAGCCTCGCGGCGCGGACTGCAGAGGACGATTTTTTCGGGCCAAAAACCCACAGGTCGACATAATTGTAGGATTGGGGGCCATTATCGAGGCCTGTAATAATCGAGCTCACGCGTGTTCGATAGCCCTCTTCGGAGTGCGCTCCTCTAACCTCATCCGCCACTTTCCTTATTTCCGCTCGGATCATTCGCCCCGCCCATTCTGGAAACAGCCCGCCATGCTCGAGGATAAAGCGGACATGCGCCAAAGTGCCGGGGGACTTTTTGCCATTGACAGCATGCGGCGCCAACTTGAATCTCAAATACCTGTCGTCAGGACTCGTTACCTCCGGACGTTTTTCCAGAAGTTCAGCTTGAATGCTCTGCCCTTCCGCCAGCCGCGCGCCGCGTGGCGCTTCCGTCGTCAAAACAAGGTTCGAGCCGTCTCCGTAAAAATGGTTTTCCGCAAACAGCCTGAGGCCAAACGTCCATAGATAGCGTGCGGATGGAATTTTGACGATCCTGTATTCCTCGTCGGTTCGCGTGTCTCTGAGAACCAATCGCGAATCTGCCCCGGCGGCATCAAATGCCTCTTCTATCGCCTTCAGCTTCAAAGCCAAAAGTTCCTGTCTTTTCGAAAGCAGTCCACTCAAAATATCGCGCGCGATGGGATTCTGACCGGCCCGTTCGATCCAGTCCCGGAGAGTGTCAGGCACACTCTCCCATCCGGCCGCCTCACTCGCAAGAGACCGCAAAAAGCGCGCAGTTTGTTGATAAACTGGGGCCTGCGCCTTGGCCATCGTCGAGGGGGACTGCGCGAAAAGCGAATAGTTTCTGTCAGCCTCAGAAACAGCGTTGTTCAAAAGCTCGACGGCCTCGTCTCTCCCCATCAAAATTCTTTGTGTTTCGGGACCATCCCCTGCCAGCCTCGCGGCCGCCGGCCGTGCGCGGCGTTCATCCGGCTGGATTTGTGCCCGTGGTTTATTGACTCCTCCAATATTGTATTTCCTCGCCACATTCAGCAAAGGTTCCGCCAGTGGATTCTTAAAATTTTCCAGATTTTTAAAAATATCCCGCAGAAGGTCTTCATTCGCGAAATTTCCAGTGTCAAAAAAAGCGTTGTATGCCTTCAAAAAATCATCTGTCAAGCGAAGCCGTCTTTTTGACCCCGCGGGAATCTTATCCAGCATGCCCAAGGCCAAGGCGGCATAATCGTTTGTGTCTTCTCCTTCCCAAGCCCCTGCGTGAGGTGTTTGACTTTTCCGATTTGCCTGTTGTTTAACGAAAGAATCGAAATAAATGGGCAATCCACGATTAAAGCTGTCCCTGGTTTGCAAATCACCGAACCAATGGTAAATCCGAACGACAACACCCCGTATCCTTGTCGCCATCCGCGCCCCCCTCGACTGCGCTCGGGACAAGCCTCGACGCGTCTCGTTGCGCTCGACTTGCTCGGGACTGGTTGGCCCTTCGCCGCGGAAGCCCTGAGCAAGGCCCGAAGGGCCGCGTCGAAGGGCCAGCCTCGCCCCAGCGCTCTCTTCCGGGCGCGCTATGAACCGAATGAAGCCCCTCTCGCAATCACTCTCAGAATAGATCCCCAAGCTCCCGGAAACCATCACAACGTCTACTAGGGCTCCATTGATTCTTCGTTTGAGCCGCCTCAGTATCTGTCCGCGGTTAACAATCTTTCTGCCCGTGAAAGTTCCAACGGTGGTCACTTCAACTATATCACCGGCCTGCCACCGGTCAAACGGCAGGGGATTTTGCGGTAAACCGACCGGAGAAATTCCTCCTTTTGAAGCATTGCTTCGAGCGGAAAGCCTCGCCCCCTGCGAAGAGTCAGAGACGGGTGACGAAATAAAATAAACAATCAGTCCCAACACCAATCCCGACGCCAGGCCAAGGAGAATATTCTCGAAGATCAAACCAAACAACGCCCCAACCGCCATGCCGGAGGCTATGAATCCCGCAAGCCACATCCGGTTTGAATCCGCCAGCCGCGCGGCGGAAGAGCCGCTTGTAGTTTCGGTAAAAATTTGAATCGCCCGGGTTTCCATCTCTACCGCGTCATTAAATGCGCGTCGGAGCGCTTCCCCGGGAAAGCCGGCAAAACCGACGCCGACGTTGATCGTGCCGTGATTGGCCAACAAAAGTTCGTTGACGCGAACGATCTTTTTGCCGACTTCCGCCGCCAGAGGGTCTCCGGGAAAGGTGTAATGGATGCTCACAATCGGCTCCTCGCCCTCACGAAGTCGAAAAGTGTGCCCAACGTTTCCGCTTGAGGCAAAACCCGTCGCCACGGGCGAATGGACATGAACCACCGCCTGCGCATCGCGCCGCGCGCGATAAATCGCCAGATGAAAAGCGGTTTCAGAGCTGGGCTTCAGATTTTCCCCAAGCCCCTTCACGCGGTGTCCCGCTTCAAGATCCACACCCACATATTCTTCCGGCCGCATGTCTTCAAAGGCTTTTCCGCTGGCTTTGATCAGGATAATATCTCTTTCGCCATTCGAAGTTTGGAGACGGACTCGGACGCTGGTGTTGCCTCCCGGTCCCACGACCAGTCTTTTCTGGGCAATTTGCCTGCCAACCGCTGTCAAAACCTCCCGCGCGCTTGCAATCGCATGGTCACTGGCCAAATTTTCGCCCAAATCCATCACTTCGGCTTTTGTTTCAACCGGTTTTCCTTCCAGCTCCGCCTGACGGTCCAACTCAATGGGCGATCCCAAGAGATCATTCGCCTCCTCCTCACTCAGCCCCGTAGGCCTTCCGAGAATTTCCGACACCATCCTCGTCCGAATCGAATCCACTTCAACCATCGCGCGGAAAAGAGCTTCCCTTGAATTGGTGCCGACAGCGATGAGGCCGTGACGCGTGGTCATCACAACGGTATGCCCCGTCATGGCCTCGGCGATTTTCGGGTCCTCATCAACCAGCAAAAGCGGCCCTCTTTCTTTCGGCAAGGCGATATGGTCCGGCGTCACCAGAGGCAGAAGCGTTTCCGGAGCATTCCATTCATTCTCGTCAAACCGTTTTGCCAAAAGCGCCTGCGCGGCGGCGGGCCTTGACTGCACGATGAATTGGACTTTTTTATTTTTTTCATAAATAGCCCGGTGAATTTGCTCAATTTCTTCCGTCGCCTCCCCCGCAAAAATAACACTCTCACCCACGCGCATGCTGACCACCGCGTAATCGAGCCCCTCTTCTTGACAGCGCGCCAGTAAAGGTTGAAGCTCTCCCCGTAGCCACTGCGCTTCGCTAGTCAGCGCCGTCCGGGCGGCAGATTCGATCAGCCTGTTGACTTCTCTCAGAAACCGGCCGGGATATTCAGGATTTTCGAAACTCCGCATTTCCCTTTGTTCGATGGCCGCAATACCCTTTTGCTCCGCGCGGCCGAGAGTGTCCGTATAACCACTGACGATCAAGATACGAGACTTATCAATATGTGCCTCCTGAAGAGAAGTTAAGATCTCCAAGAGAACCGTCGGATTGCTTCCGCTATACACGGCGATCACCAGATCCGGAGGGTTTCCATCCGATTTCAGAAACGCTGGCACAGTGTCGAACGAATCGACATGATATTGGCCTGACAAGGCCGCCATCTCTTTCTCCGTAGATCGTGCGTCACCGATTACCACAACGTGGGGGAGTTGCGCCGCCAAACCCGCTAGCCGCGCCCCCGGTATTTCCGGCGTGAAAATTTCCCGGCGGCCTCTTTGAGCCCAGACATTTCCCTTCAGTCCCGACATGGCCTCAACCTTCGGAGAAGGCAGTCCAAACCGGTCCGCGGTAAGTTCGCCTATCAGGACGGCGATGGCAAAACCGTACTCGATTGCCGCTTGAAAATAGTCCGAGGCCCCCGGAGTCCGGTTCGTAAAAAAGTAGGTGTTGTACCCGCCCGCCCACGGCGCCAGATAATCGATCTCGATCATATCCTTTTCAGAATCGAGCCCAACCTCCTTCCCCGCCTCCAAAAACGCCCTGCGGAAAAGTTTTGTTGTCGTCCGGTGATGCGGATGGCTGTCCTCTTCGTGCGGAAGGATGTAAATAAATGGAGTGCCGCGCGCTTTGGCGGTTAAAATTGCATACCGATTGGCTTTGAAATACGCCCGCGCGATCCCGAGCGCCGTCGGATATTCCTCATCCCACAACCACTCCGGAGGACCGCCGACCCGGTGCGCGTAGGCGGGGAGCAACAAATCAAGCCACTTGACCTCGAGCGGCTTCGGCATTCCCTCTGAAAGAATCGAGGAAGCCTTTTCCACTTCCAGGCGCCGGATAACGCGCCGCGCGACCTGTTCGAGGCCGACGGACATTTCCTTTCCCGCAGTCCAATGGGAAACTTCGAGTTTTAGATTCTCAACTTCGCCAAACGTCGTGTACCGCGTCTCAAAATCTCTTCGAGCATCGCCCGGGAGTTTCTCCAAATCAAGCTCCGAAATAACCCGCCGATACACCCCGTGTTCTCTTTGAATTCTCTCCCAAAACGCGCGCGCCTCTTCCTCGTTCAAACTTTTTAGGTACCCGATCGCAGCCGCCACCTGATCATCGCTCAAACGAGCCACCCCGCTGTCTCCCGCGCCGGCCACCCAGTTTTGAACCGAAATGCCCGCCCTGAGCGAATTAAGAATAAGGCCCGCCAGCGCGATCACGTCATCGTCCGGATGCGGAGATAAAATGACGAGCGGGTACGCACGACTTATTTTTCCCAAAATATTTTTTGCCTGTTCCGGAGTAACCGGGGTCGCGTTTCCTTCGGCATCATAATGCATCACCGTGACGGGATTGGCATGCCCGGCCGAATCCTCCAGAAGACCTCTGATCTTGCCCATCGAGGCCCCGTATTTTGCCAGCCACTTCAGCACCGCTTCATAACCCGTTCTAAAAAGCTGCGTCAAATGAGCGCGAAGCGCCGAAAGGGCCTTTTCCAAATCCTCCTGTCCCTTTCCGAAAGGAATGTACGCATTGACGGGGTTGGCGATCCGCGGAGGAACCGATTCATAAAAAATCACCTCGACCGGACGGCGGGCCCGGTTGACGTATTCTTGAACGGCCCGCCTCACAAAGCGTTCCTCGGGTTTGTTAAAACCGTCGTTCGGCACAATGAGAATCCGGGGGTCAAATCCGTTTAAATTATTTGAAAGATCTTCCAAAGAAAAATGACGGACGGTATTTTTGTAGGCCAGCTTTTCAAATTCTCCGATCACCTCGCCAAAAAATGGCGCGGAATCGCCCTCTTCCAGCTCCACGACCGCAATCCCGGCATCTCTCGGAAGCGCGCCGTACTTTACTCCTTTGGCTTGCTCGTCCTGTGGAAGATTTGACAAAATCACGCCGCCCGCTTCCGGAAGCGGGAGAAACTGCCTCGCACCGGCCAGCCGGGCGGCAGGGGCAGGCATGGAGGGTTTTCCCGGCTTTTCGAACTCCCGGTAGACCTCAACCATTAAAGTTAAAGGGGTCAAATCTTTCTTTGACTGCATGTTCCCCGCCAACCGCGCGGCGAGAGCGACAGGATTATTTCCAAAAATAAAAGGATGTGTTATACTCTCCGCAATGCTCACGAAAAATTTCTGGACGGAGAAAAGGCTCGATGCGGTGGGCAAGACCTCTCTGACACTGTTCCAAGCGTTTTTGATCGCCGCGGCGCTGGGAGGAATATTCGGTAAAATCGAGTCCGGTTGGCATAAGGCCCTGTTTGTCGCGGCAACCGTGATATTTTTGGCTTTGGGCATCACTCTTTCGGATAACAAGCCAAAGGAGAAATAAAATGTTCGGACTAATAACTGCCATCGTGATCGGGCTGGTTCTATCCATCTGGATAGCCATTGAGCGGTACCAGCAGAAACACCGGCATTCGCATTAATTCTTCCGCAATTCCACCCTTCCCTTCCCGCCTGATTTCCGTCTCCTGACAACTGTGTTAAAGGGGTCAAATCTTTCTTTGACTGCATGTTCCCCGCCAATCGGGCGGCGCTGGGATTTTCTCGCCCTTCGCTGACTACTGTCTTCTGTCCACTGACTCCTGTCTCTTCTCCCGCCAGCCGCCCGCCACTAGGGCGTTGGCGCCCGTCCGCCGGATCTGTAGTGGCGGAGGCAGGCGCGGCGTTCGGGCTTATAGAGAAATAACGGTAGCGGTCTGCGCTCGAAGGATTTCCGGTTTGAATGAAACTGCAATTGTAATCTTTATCCGTAAAAAGCCTCCTAATCTTATCCAGCCGTTTATTGATCGCTTGAAGGTCCTCGGTATTTGTATTTGGTGGATAGGAAATACACACGCGCCATTCGCCGTCTGCCTCGGTTAAGACTGCGTCGTGATATTCCTGCGGTACTCCTCTGGCAAACTCAAGCATCTTGGAGGTATCCCCGGCAGTAAACCCCGCCAGGCGGGCCTGCCCGTCCGCCAGGCGCGCCCCCTGCCCTGAGCCTGCCGAAGGGGTGGCGCGGCGGGTAGCAAGAATACGGAGAATGCTTTCTTTCTCCGCCTCGTAATTTTTACCATGTTTGCCGGAAAGGGCTACCGCCTCCGAAAGCCCGGCGTCAAGATTCTCCTCGTTTTGGGCAAACCAGTTGACGCTTCGCACGGGCCCAAATGCTGGGGCGTCCGGACGCCCTCGCGTTTGAAGATAGGTCCGGATCTTATGCATGATCTGATTGTTATCTCTGATAGTATCCGTTTGCGCCGGCCCATCCACCGTGATGACTGACTCCGCAATGAAGTCCTCGTCCACTCCGCTTCGTATTAGCAAAGCGATCAGGAGGAGTTTGAACTCTTTTCTCCTTTCACCAAATAAAATAGGGACTCTCTCTTGTTCTGCCTGGGCGGGATCCCTTTCGTTTTTTTGTCTTCCTCTGATTACCGCCCACCGGTTTCCGCCCACTACCCTTCCCCCCGCCAGGCGAGCGGCGGAAATGTCACTATGGGAGCGCAGTGGGTTTGGATAAGAGACCAGCGCTGACGGGAGAAGTTCATCGTCACTTTTTTCACCGGAAATTTTAAAGTCGGGTATTGTCTGCCTTGTCTCCAGATCAAAAGCGCTGAGCGAGCCGTTCCAATCCCTAATCACAACAAGCCGGGAGTCCTGAGAGATTTTGTAGGAGTAGACCGTTTTGGCTTCCAGGCCTGCTATTTTTTCTCCCGTGCTGAGATCAAAAACGTTGAGCGATTCGCCGGGCCAGCCGTGAATCACGATGAATTTGGAGTCCGGGGAAATCCGGAAGGAGTGGACGTCGGGGATCGGGTTTCCTATTTTCTGTCCCGTTTTGAGATTAAAGATATCCAGCGAGTAATCGGCCGTGTACCAAACCACAACGAACCGGGAGTCCGGGGAAATGTCGAAAGATTCGACATTTTTAGAAGTTCTCAGAACGGGCGCTTCCTCTCCCGTGTTGAGATTGAAAGCGGCTAATGAGCCGTCGTTGTACAAAATCACAACGAACTGACTGTCCCGAGAGAAAACGCGGGTAATTTCGTCGGCGCGGGCATTCACCACGAGCGCCATGGATCCGGAACTGCCGCTTATCGAAAAGGCCGTCCGCGGCGGGATCGAGATCGAATCTCCTTTGCGCAGAAAGATGCTCGGATACCCGTCCGTTTTCAGGTAGACACCGCCCTGCCCTTCCCCCACAAAAATTTGAGTTTCGTCCGGACGCGCCTCAAAGGATTGTTCGGTCGCGCCGTCCTCATAAAAGTAGCGGCGGAATTCAAGGTCGCCCTCCAGGATTTGCCGGAAAAGAGGTTCTTTTTTATCGGCAACGCGAACGATGCCCAAATCTTCGCGCGTGGTCCTGCCGTCCCGCTCCGAACGGACCTTGGCGGCATTATTTTTTCTGCGAACATAGGGCAGGCTGGTCATAAAAATAAGGTGCAGATCCCCGTCGCCGGTCGAGGTGATCGAGTGCATCGCCCCCGCCGGAATCATGAAAAAATCTCCGGCCTCAACTTCGATGGATCTTCTCCCGATGTGAACGACGCCCTTGCCCTCGCGGATATAATAAAATTCGGGATGCTTTCTTTGCCCGACATGGTGTTTGTGCTTGGGGAGGCGGCTTTCGCCGGTCAGGGAGGCGGTGTTCATCAAAACGCCGGGGCCTTTCTGCATGCGTCCCAATCGAATGCGCACCGAAGGATTCATGGGGGCGCGCTTAACGGCCGTCCCGAAACTCACGATTCGCCCGATCTTGCTCACCGTGGGATCTGTCAAAACAGTCGAAATCGCCCGCTCAAACCGCTCCTGCAAACTGACACCGGCCGTTTCTTTCAAATCCAGAAAGTTCCCGGCGATCGCCTTCGCCAAAGCGTAAGGGTGATAGCCTCCAGTGGCGCCTTCGACCACGACTTGAAACGGGGAGTCCCTGCCAGGCCCTCGAGGGTTTACTTTCACAGTCAAGCGGCGCCCTTTAAAATCCGCCTCGACCGACTCTATTCCCGCTTTTGTTAATTCAGCGTCCGTGTACGCATTGTCACTCAATCGCGCGGCGGATTCACTCGAAGGCTTGAAAGGCTCGATCACGATCCTGCCGTGGACATGATCGACCGTTAAAGTAAATCGCTGATCAAAAGATCCGGCGGGCAACCGCTCTGTAATCATACGATCCAAATGGTTAGTTATGTTCGTTGTTTGTTTACCATCTCTAAGCGTCGGTAAATAAATGCTGTCGATGAACACGTCATTTCCTTTGTCTGAATAAAAGACCTGGACAAAGCCTGTGGGCGACACTGATTCCCAATGGGACAGGATGGACATAGCCTCCCTCACTAAATTACTCTCCCGAACCACCATCGGGTCGGCGGTGCGAGGCCCATGCTGTTCAGCTAAAGGGGTCAAATCTTTCTTTGACTGCATTTTCCCCGCCAACCGCGCGGCACTGGGATTTTCTCGCCCTTCGCTGACTACTGTCTTCTGTCTACTGACTTCTGTCTCTTCCCCTGCCAACCGCGCCGCTTTATACGTTCGTAGTTTTTCTGCTATCAACACCGGCCGCATGCCGTCCTTTAATTCTAAATCCCGAAATTCACGCACCAACATTAGTGAGCGACGGTCATTTGGACGGAACATCGTTTTTGGAGATTGATACCCGGAGAATCTCCTTTCGTGAAAGAAAATATTGTACGCTTCAAAACGTTCGATTTCCTGGCTGGAAAAAGGCTGTCCGTCTTTACGTGTAACGGATAAACGAATAGTCCATGTCTCGGACGTCTTACAAATACCAATGGTCATCAGGTAGGGCCCGTGTTTTATTGACAACTCGTCTCTAAAATTACTCCGAGGGGGCCGCTCGTCACGAGCTTTCTTCACAGCGCCGACGATGAAGCCGGTAATTTGTTCCCGTTTATTTTCAAATATAAACCTGAGAAAACTGTCAACGAAAACTCCAAAACTCCGGTAGTTCAATAAATAGTAGATATAGTTAACAAAACTAAACATGGGAGAAAAGCCGATACTTGTCCCTAATTGTAAAATTTTATAGGGATAGCTAAAAAGTAAACCACCCAACACAAACAGCCATGGAAGAAATATTCCGTATCTAGAAAACTTCCATAGCCCATAGGTTACGGGTTTCCAATCGCTCTCTTTTGCAGGCATTTTGTTTTCCAGACTCGCCAGCCGCGCGGCAGATGCAGGCGAGGCGTGCCTTCTCGCCTCTTTCAAAAGTCTGTTGATTTCTCGGCCTTGCCGCGTTTGACCCCAACGTCTTTCTATGTTTCCTTCCTCAATGAAAGCTCTATGAGGATTCCCAGGAGACAAGCGAAAGAAATGCCTCGGGTCTATACGACCGGCCGCTTCATCCGCGACCACAAGAACGGCGTTCTGCGCCAGATGCATCCAGGAAGCCGTGGCGCTTGAATTAGGCGGCATCGCCCAAGAACGCCGGAGCGCTTCGGCTTTATGCGGACCGGCGACCATGAACAAATTGACCGAGTCTGGATTATTCGTGCGAAGCATAATGTCGCCGGTGCCCTGGGTGAAAGCGTACCTTGGAGTGACATCGTAATTGTCTAACGCATATTGAAAAGCCTCTTGAAAATGTTCGAGCGATGCAAACTGGTATTTTGTTTCCGGATAATGCCCGGCCAATTTGTCGAAAGTAATCTCTTCCAGCATCCCGGCCAAAATCTCGATCAAGTCCAAAAGATGCGCGATGCCGCTGTCTCCCATAAAACGCAGGAAAAACGGATGAAAGGCTGGGCCGAAATGACCACGATTTTGCACTTGAGTGGCTTCCACCACTTGAGTCAAATGATCCGGCCTCAAAACTCTTAGAGACTGAGGAACTCTTTCCAGGGAATCGGGAATACGCAATCCGGGAAAGTGCTTCGCGGGGTCGCCTCTCCTTAGGTCTGGTGAAGGTAGGAGGAAAGGATCATTAAACGCATCATGTCCGGTTGTTCCAACGCCGTGAAGTTGAAGCAAAATCCTTTCTGCAGCTTCCATAAATATAGCCATAAGCCTGACATAATTAACACTACTATCGACCCATGGAGATACAAAAACAGGCGGCGATAAAAACTGTCCTTTGATATGCTCAATCGGGAATTTTCTTCCCAATAAATTGACCAACATCATGTAAAGCTGTTCTTCGCGGTAACTGGACAAAGCGTACACTTGCGGATCAGTGACCATCTTTTCACCGTCCATAGGCGGCCAGAAATAATCATCCAACGTGGTCCATCGCTTGGCTTTGTCAAAAGCCTTTAAAGTAAATTGACCTGGAAACGCCTGTCCAATCAGGTTCCAAAGTCCCAAGGCTTTTCGCAGGCTTTCGGTGGTTCCACCGGTGGCCAGACCAAAATTGAACTGCTCCTCGGCCGCATGAACGAGAGCCAAAACAAGGTGAAGTGACAAATAAGTCATCTCATCATAGCTTTCCACCAAAATGCCCCGCGCTCCCGGGCGCGGATCGCGCATCAGCGCGACAGCCTGCTCTTCATCGATGACCGCAACGGATTCATTTCGAGGAACCAGTCGTGGGTGAGCGCCATAACTTGTTCCTTTGTAAGATTGCGGTATAGCTCCATTCCATGGTAATTCAGCCGCATCCCCATAAACTACCCCGGGAGGAAGGATATTCCTCGCCAGCCGGGAGGCGGCTTTTTTCAGATCATTAAAACCGTCAATAACGCGGTCTTGTTCTTCTAAGCTCAATGATTTAAATTCAGGCGCGATAAGGCGTCTCATCAAGACCGATAAAATGCGGGGGGCCTCCCTCGAAGCCGTATCGGACCGTCCAGTCCCCCAATCCCACGTCCTCACCAAAAAAATTCTGGTGATCAATTCAAAAAAAACTTTTGCTTTGTCAGGCCTTTCTTTCAAACGAGCAAAATATTCCGATTGAAATATCCTGGACAGACATTGGGTGATATCGTACATGTCGGTGTTCGATCTTCTATATTTTCCATTCGATCTTTGATACGTGAGGATTGGTAGGCAAGTGGATTCAAACCATTCCAAAAGTTCAATAAAATTATCTTGCGCCGGCACGCCGGACCGAATGAAATCCGCCAGAAGCGAAAAAACGGACTGGCAGTAGCCCGGAAGAGTGTGCCCCAAAGCGTCCAGAACGTCCAATATCTCGCCGGCCTTCCGGTAGCCGGCATCCGGTAGAGAACTAAGAAAACCACCCCTTTCCAAAAGATCGGGAATACCCCCTAAACGCGCTAACCTTCCGTACGGAAACGGTTGCCGGTCTGGCTTCGCCAGTTGACGCTCCAGTTTCGCTTGTAAAACCGAGCGATCACTGCCATCGGAATTCGCTCGATATCGGTTGTTACTATAAACTGCACGCGTATTTTTATCATTAATTTCTTGAATCTTTCCAGTCAACGCTGTTAAAAAACTGTCCAGAGTAGTCACGTCTTCATCAGGTAGTTTGACGGGCACAACACGCTTATCATTGGCATGAAACCAGCCAGGCTCCACGCGCATCACTAACAACTCAGGCGGCGCATCGCTCGGCATTAGCCGCACGTGAACATTATAAGGGAACCACCGAGGGCCATCATCACCGAGATTCATCATACTAGTCCCTCCCCCTATCGGCGTTTCATTCAGCACCACGTTAGCCGCACTCACCAACAAGGCCGAAGAATACGTCGTGGAGGGGTCAAGTCTTTCCCTGACTGCATCTTCCGCCAGCCGCGCGCCTCGACGCGTCTCGTTGCGCTCGACTTGCTCGGGACTGGTTGGCCCTTCGCCGCGGAAGCCCTGAGCAAGGCCCGAAGGGCCGCGTCGAACCCCTTCGACTCGGCTCAGGGTTCGATCCTGAGCTCCGTCGAAGGATCGAAGAGCCATCCGCGCCCCGGAACGGGAGGGATTTTTTTTCTTCAATTTATATTCTCTGAGAGCCTCTTGGACACGGGGGTCGTCCTTGAATCGGCCGGATTGCAACTGATAGGCCGCTTCATCCTGCACCAAAAAAGAAAGTTTTTCATTTTCTAAAGCCGCGATAAGCGGCTCAACGCCCTCTTTCCCCAAACTGGCCAGCACCACCGCCGCGAGCTTCTGGACATAAAACTCTATGACCTTATCCGTTTCGCTCATGACCCGGACCAGAGGCTCGACCATCTTAGGCGCAGCCTCGGGATGAACCTCCGCCACATGGCGAAGCGCATAAAGGGCTTTGATTCTCAGGTTTCGATACCCTGACCCTTCTTTGGGCTCAAGCGCCTTTAGAAGCGCGGAAAGAGCTCTGACATCTCTCAAAAGTCCAAGCGACTCCGCCGCTTCGGCGCGCACGGAGAAGCCGGCCTCTCCGTTAAGCGCCCTGATCAGTGACGGAACCGCGCTGACATCGCCAATTTTACCGAGCGTCAAAGCCGCATAGGACTTCGGAAGATGGTTTGTGTCATTAAAAAGCATCCGGCAAAGCGCGGGAACCGCTTTTACGGCCACTCCCGGGTCAAACTCACCGATCGCTCTGGCCGCATACCACCGGACAGTTGAGTCGCGGTGGCCAAGCATTGGAATAAGAGCTTCTATCGTGCCTTCGTCCCTGATTCGCCCCAGCACATCCACCGCGTCCGCCGTGATCTGAGCATTCGGCTCGGCCAATAAGCCAATCATCGCCCGAACAGCCGGGCGGCCGACTCCGACAAGCGTCGACACGGCTATCTGGTGCTGGGCGTTTGGGGTGTGGGTGCCGGGGATCTGCCCGCGCAAAACTTGAATAAGATAAGGGACCGCCGCGGCGCCTTTTTTTTCCAATTCACCGCTTGCGGCAAAATACACCCGCTCGTCCTTATCCCCCAGCGCCTGAGCCAAGAGACGAAAAACACGCTCATCCGGATTTTTTATCTTTCCCAGCGCAAAAACCGCCCGCAAGCGAGAATCATATTTCGTGTCGCGAATCCCTTCCGACAGACGATCAACGTCCCCTTCCTCGGCATGCATCACCTGAGCTACCAAAACCTGGACCGGGCGCGCTCCCCAAACCTGAAAAGCTCCCGCGGGTCTCGTTGTTGCAGTCACCAACAGAGCGGCAAGCAAAAGTTTTATTCCAAAAAAACGGCGGCCGCGATTCGCCAGGCGGGCCTGCCCGTCCGGCAGGCGGGCTCCGGCTTTTCTTTCCGCCCGATCAATCAAGGCTTCCGCGCGAACGATCAGGCGATTCGCGTATCCTTCGAACGCTCTTACCAAAACGGGGCTTGATTCATTATCCACAGAGGAAATAATCTCCGCCAAAAGCCCCAGATCCCCCATGGCCTGATCCAGCGCTATCCCAACTTTATGCCCGTCAAACCGGAGACGGCGCCGCGATAAAATCCCTTTTCCAACGGACATCGTCCTTTCCGTGAGACGGGTTCGGTCTTCAAAAATCTCTTCGACAACGTTTCGGCGGCTCTCATCGGATAAGAGCCCGATGCGTTTCCTCAGCAAAATATTCCAAATACCTAAAAAGTTTTCATAAACCTGGGCCACGTCATAAAAAGCGCGGCTGGCGCGGACATCAAGAGCCTTGATATCTTTTTTAAGAAAACCCTCATCTCCCTCATGAGGAATAAGATAAAGGAGGCGCGAAATCACGCTCCTTCTTCGGTCGACAAGACCTGCTATCTCTTCCCGAAGCGTCTGATCCTCGGGATAGCATTCGTCGGCCATTCTTAATGTCTTCTTATAAATGCCCTCTACGGATCGGGTCCATTCCGACATTTCGTAGAAAAGCGAAACAAACGAGACCCGAAGAAAGTGCTTGCCTACAAAAAAACCTACACAAATCAACGACAAAGCCCAAACAGCCGCAGAAAAAAGAGGAAGAAAATAATTTGCTTCCAAAAAGTTTTTGTAAAATTCAGGATAAAACTTCACCGTCACCAGCATCGCGGCGCCGAGAATAAGCGCCGGTGCATATCCCACCCAAAACGCGCCCCAAAAAAACTTTTGGGCGGCGGCATGGTATTTTACGTAGTCTCTGATCCGGGGGCCAATGTCCGGCAGTGCCAGCTTTTCTCTGAACCTTATGACAACGGATCCGCCTTGATCCAACGGGTGAACATCCCGGACTGTCGCCAGAAAAAAATCTCCGGCTTCTGACAACCGCAATGAAAGTTTGAGCGCCTCCAAAACCAAGCCGTCGTAAGTCAGGCCGTGATAATTTCCGATTTCCACGTCCACGTGTCCTTCCCCTTCGGTCACGCGGCACAAACCCTCCGCAATCTGACCCCGAAGATGAGGATCGGAGACCTGCCCCAAAAGCTTCCGAACCGCGCCGGCCATTTCCCCGCCATCTTCCGCCAGTCGCCCGCCACTAGAGCGTCGGCGCCCGTCCGCCGGAGCTGTAGTGGCGGAGGCAGGCGCGGCGTCGGAATGTCGACCCACTCCTACAAGCTCAAGACCCTGTGTGGCGGGCCGAGGCATCCTTTCGTCAAGCGCCGGAAGCGGCTGAGGAGGGTCCGCCTTGGCTTCGACACCTCTTCTTCTTTGCACAACAAAAGCGACGGAATCTTCCACCTCGCCCAATGGCTTCAAACTCAAATGGAATCTTTCAAAAATCTCGTTCAAATACCTCCAATGTCCGTCGAACGCCGCATTTTCTCTGTTGGACTGCGTATGATTGGTAAGGAGCAGAATGACGGCGTTTTCATTCGTCAAGGAATTGCTCAGCTGTGAGATAAAACGCCCAACGATTTCATCGTAGCGGCGAAAAGAAACTTGATTGGTAAAATTGAGCGTGCCCTTCACGATCACCACATCTGATATTCCTGCCCCCTCGTTGATAAAATCAAGATCCGTCACAAGGCGTGGCCACGCTCCTTGTTTTTCAATCCAAGAGAGATTTTCGGACTCGCCTTTTTTCACAATCACTAAAACATGGGCCCTGCCGGGAATCTTATCCAAACCATACAAAGTCAGGAGCGCCCGTGTTGTCTCATCAGGCGTTGCCAGCCGCGCGCCTGCCAGGCGGGCGCCCTGCCGTCCGTTGGGAATAAAAACCTTGAATGTCGTCCCGGCATCAAGCGTAGAATCCACCTCCAGCCAACCTCCATGCCTTTGTAAAATCTCCCGAACGGCCGCGAGACCCTGCTCGCTTCCCATCGGCCCTTTCGTCGTAAAAGGTTCTCCTTGACGAATGCGCTCCACGTTTTCAGCCGAAATTCCCGCCCCGTCGTCTTTGATCTCGATAAGGGCATAGAATTTGCTTTGGCGCTCGACTTCTGTGATGTTGAAGTGGATCTTCACCGGCTGATCCCCTCTTTGCGCCTGAGCGGCATTATTGGTGAGATTTCGAATGAGATCTCGAAAACCGTGAGCTGTTATCAAGGCCCTTTTATATTCCAAAAAAGGCTCTATGCTCAGAGACGCCCCGTAGCTATTTGGGTTTTCATTAACAAAACTCTGAAGTTCATCATGCAGGTCCAATAAAGACGGCGAAGAACCCACTCCTTCTTTTTCCCATTTTTCAACGCGCGCGATAAGAGCCTTCATTTCTCTTCCGGTTTCATTTACAAAAAGTTGAAAATTGCGTTTCGATTTTCCGGATTGACGAAGCTCCTTGGCAATTTGCGAATATGTTTCAAGAAGCCGCTTTTGTTTTTGCAAATGCTCTTTGATCCAGCCGTAGATTTGTGACAAAAGCGCTTCGTTGTAGGAATCCAAAAAGCCAAGCACACGCCTGATCTCCCTCACCTCGTCAGAAAGTTCACTGGCGGATCGCAGAAGATCGGGCCGATCTGATTGCTCTGCTTCGCTTAGAAAGCCAACCGCAAGCGACCCATGGTTCAAGTCATGCAAAACCACGCGCGTGCTCAGCTCAATAAGAATAGACCGGGCCCTTTCGGGTGGAATGGGCCGGCTTAAATTCTGCCTGGAAATCAGTCTGGCTATGGACAGCATCATCGAGGCCAGGTCACTCAAGGACACGGCATTCCTCTTTTCCTGCGAAATCCCACCAAGACCAAGACGCGACAGCTCCTCGTCAAGCAGGCCCTTTTGCCTGGTGGTAAGCGGCCGCCAACCCCGATTCCCGGACACAAGGTCTTCTAAAAGCCGTTCCACGGGGCGCCTCCCCGCCAACCGCCCGCCATCTGGCAGGTGCGCGCCTGCCGGCTGCGACAAATGATAATTAATTTTGAGAGCTGACAACGAACGGCCGTTGCCGGATGCAGAGTTTTTCAAAATAGGGTTTAAAGATTGTATCTGACAGAGGCCCCTCAGGTTCGGATTCTCAAAAAATACCGGTTCTCGATAGTGCTCAACGATCAAAGATTTTAGATGTTCATAATCTTCGGGGCTTCCGAATAGAAAATACTCAATGACGTAATGCCGGCCTTGCAGGAGCGAGAGCCCATCGCCAACATTTGTTTTAGAGTCTCGCAGACCATCTCTGATGCTTTTGAGAATCGTCTCCCCGAAGCGAAGCGCCTCCCGCAAAGGAGGTAGCACTTCACTCGGCTCAATGTGAGCGATTTTGACAAACATTATGGGCCGGCGGCGAGCGTCTTTTATCACAAGATAATCGCCTAACCCAGGCATGTTGGTTCTAAATAATTGATCCAGCAGCCTCCGCTGTTCGCGAGTCGGGTCATTGAAAGGAAATATGACCAAACCATTCGCATCATGGACAGGCTCATCAATCGTAAAGGTCTCCGACAGCTGGCCTGCGCCACTCCCCGCCAGCCGTGCGGCGGTTTTTAATCCGTCATCCTGAGGTCGCCAGAGGCGACCGAAGGATCTCCTCACGGGTCCGGGATGAGATTCTTCGCCCGCCAAAATGCCGGCGGACTCAGAATGACGATGGGCCGCCATCCTCGCCCCCAACTCACCCAACATCTCCAGCCTTGCCTCGGGGTTGGGGTTAGAGAGACGGCTGGCAAGGACTTGCTCGAGAGCGATGGTGTGAGACATTGGTTCAAACGGCGCCGAGGGAAGCGGTTGACCGGATAACTTTTGATTCAAAAGAAGGGTCTCGTACCGTCTTTGGTTTGTTTC
>JACPWF010000038.1 GCA_016197155.1 Candidatus Omnitrophota bacterium
AGCGACATCCTGATGCCGCTTGACGAATGCGTGAAATACCCGTCGGAAAAAGAGGCGATTAAAAAATCGCTCGATTTGACCCATGAATGGGCGCGGCGCAGTCAATCGGCCTGGGAAAAATCGGGCGGATCGGGCGCCCTCTTTGGCATCGTGCAGGGCGGGGTGTATCCGGATTTAAGAAAAATTTCCGCGCAGACGCTGGTCGACATGGATTTTCCCGGTTACGCGATCGGGGGCCTGAGCGTCGGCGAACCCACCGGGCTTCTTTATGAAACGCTCGGGGCGACCGTGCCCCTTCTGCCGGAAAATAAACCGCGCTATCTCATGGGCGTCGGTTTGGTGGAAGATTTATTTGAGGCCGTGTCGCGCGGCGTGGACATGTTTGACTGTGTGGTGCCCACGCGAAACGGGCGGAACGCCACCGTTTTCACGCGCGCCGGGAGGCTTCTCCTCCGCGGGGCTTCCTATATCCGGGATTTCCGGCCGATCGACGGGGAATGTCCCTGCTACGCCTGCCGGACTTATTCGCGCGCGTACATCCGGCATCTTTTTAACGCGGAAGAATATTTGGCCGGCCGACTTGCCTCTTTACACAACCTCACATTTTTTATACAATTGCTCGAGTCGATGCGCCGTGCCATTGAAGAAAACCGCTTTAGCGGGTTCCGGCGTGAGTTCGAAAGAAATTTCAATCCTGGAGGAACCGTTTCATGACAGCCCTTTTCATTCCGGCGATCGCGGGAGAACCGAGCCCGATCCTGCAGTTTTTGCCGCTCATCGTCCTTTTCACCATTTTTTATTTTCTCCTCATCCGTCCTCAGCAGAAAAAACAAAAAGAGCACGCGAACATGATCGCCAGGCTCGAAAAAAACGATGAGGTCATCACGGCGGGCGGCGTGCACGCCACCGTGATCTCCGTCGGAGACAAGACGGCGGTGATCCGCATCGCGGACAACGTGAAGGTCGAGATCGAGAAGCCGTCCATTCAGCAAGTCGTGAAAAAATAAAGGATTCCCAGAGTGACTTCGGGTAGTCTCAAATGGCGCCTGCCGCTGGTTGCGTTTGTGGTGGCGGTTTGTGTTTATTACGCGATCCCTCCGTTTGACCCGGACGGGCCCGGGCCGAAGGAAGGCCGGATCAAATTGGGCCTCGACCTCCAGGGCGGGATGCACCTGGTCCTGCGCGTGGACACGTCCAAAATTGACCCCCGGCACCGCGACGACGCGACCGCGCGCGCGATCGAGATCATCCGTAACCGCATCGACCAATTCGGCGTGTCGGAGCCTTCGATCCAACGGGAAGGCAACGACCGCATCGTGGTCCAACTGCCCGGCGTGCGCGACCGCGAGCGGGCGCTGGGGCTCATCGGAAAAACCGCGCTCCTGGAATTTAAACTCGTGGCCGATGAGGATGTGAAATTAAAAGAGGCCCTCGCCGGAAACGTGCCGGAGGGCTACGAGCTTCACAAATCCGAAGAGGGCGGCGACCTGCTTTTGGAAAAAGACGCCCCGCTCACGGGCAAGGCGATCACGAACGCCGGCGTCAGTTTTGAATCCCAGTTCAACGAGCCCGTCGTGACGATGGAATTCAACGCCGAGGGCGCGAAATTATTTTCGGAGATCACGGGCGCGAGTGTCGGGCGGCGCCTGGCCATCGTCCTCGACGGCAAGGTGCAGTCGGCGCCCGTCATCAATGAACGGATCCCTTCCGGCAAGGCGCAGATCACGGGCCGTTTCAATCTCGACCAGGCCAATGACCTGGCCATCGCGCTTCGCGCGGGCGCTCTCCCGGCGCCGATCGTGATCGAAGAAGAGCGGAACGTCGGCCCCAGCCTCGGCAAAGATTCGGTCGAAGAGGGTGTCCGCGCCTCGGTGATCGGTTTTGCCTCGGTGGTCGCGTTCATGGCGATCTATTATCTTTTGGGGGGCCTGGTCGCCAACCTCGCGCTGGCGCTCAACATTTTAATTATTCTCGCCGCACTCAGTTATTTTCACGCGACCCTCACCCTGCCGGGCATCGCCGGCGCCGTCCTCACGATCGGTATGGCCGTCGACACGAACGTCCTCATCTTTGAGCGCATCCGCGAAGAGCGGATGCTGGGCAAGCCCATCAGCGCCGCGATCACCACCGGCTACAGAAAGGCGTTCGCGACGATCCTGGACTCCAATCTCACGACACTGATCACCGCGGCGATTTTGTATTTCATGGGCAGCGGGCCGGTCAAAGGCTTCGCGCTGACGCTCACGATCGGTCTGGTCGCGAGCATGTTCACGGGAATCTTTGTCACGCGCGCGATCCTGGACCTTTTGCTCGCGAAGGGGAGCCTGTCAGATTTGCGGATGCTGCATTTTTTAAAACAGCCGCCCAAAATTGATTATCTCAAGATCAGAAAGATCTGCTACGCCATCTCAATCGGGCTCATTGCCCTCGGCGCGGTGTTCTTCGTCCGGCGCGGCGAGAAGATGTTCGGCGTGGAATTCACCGGCGGCACGCTTCAGGAATACCGGTTTGAAAAACCGCTTTCGGTCGATGAGTTGAGAAAGACGCTCACCGCCGTCGGATACGGCACCGCGACGATCCAGCGCGTCGGCGAAACCGATGAGTTCATGGTGCGCGCGGGCCAGGGTTCCGAGGGGCCGATCCAGCAGGCCATCAAAAAAGATTTTCCGGACAATCCGGCCGAGCTTCTGCGTCTGGAAAGCATCGGGCCCGTCGTCGGGAAAGAATTAAAGACAAAAGCGCTTTGGGCGGTGGCCCTTTCGCTTTTGGGGATCTGGATCTACGTGATCTACCGGTTTGATTTCAAATTTGCGTTCGGCGCGATCCTGTCTCTTTTGCACGACGCCCTGACGACGGTCGGGATCGTCGCGATCAGCGGCCGCGAATTTTCCGTGCCGGTCCTGGCCGCCGTGCTCACGATCCTGGGTTATTCGATCAACGACACGATCGTCATTTTTGACCGCATCCGCGAGCGGCGCCACCTGGGCGTGAAGGAGACCTTTGAACAGGCGATCAACGTCAGCATCAACCAGACCCTGTCGCGCACGATCCTGACCACTCTCACGGTTTTCATGGTCATCGTCGCGCTTTATTTCTTCGGCGGAGAGGTGATCAACGATTTCGCGTTCACGATGCTCGTGGGCGTCATCAGCGGCACGTATTCGACCGTCTACATTGCGGCACCCGTTTTGGTGGAGTGGCCGGGCGCCGGGAAAAAGTGATTTGATGAAGCGAAATTGGGTCGTGCCCGGTTCCGCGGGCGCGGCTCAAAAGATAGCCGACGAATTTAAAATCCATCCCGCCCCCTTTTAAAAAAAATCGGCGCGGACGCCGAGGCCTATCTCCCGCACCGGATGGAGGAAGGCTACGGGCTCAATCAGGATTCGCTCGGGCGGCTTTTGTCGCGCGGGCGTTTTCTTCTCGTCACGGTGGACAACGGAATCACGGGCTTTGGGCCCATTCAATTTTTAAAAGAAAAAGGCGTCGACACGATCATCGTCGACCACCACACGCCCAAAGACAAAATGCCGCCGGCGTTCGCGATCGTGAGCGCGGCGACCGGAGAAGGCGGAGACGCGAATCTCGCGGCCTGCGGGCTGGCGTTTAAGCTCGGGTGGGCGCTTGTGGAGCGTTTTGACGAGGTCAAAGATTATTTGGACCTGGTGACCGTCGGAACCGTCGCGGATCTGGCGCCGGTTTTGGGGGATAACCGCATTCTTCTGCGGCATGGGTTGGTTGCCCTGGCCAAAACCCAGCGCACCGGCCTTCGCGCGCTCATGGATTCGGCCAAGATTGCCAAAGAGGGCGTCAGCTACCGGGACATCGCCTTTGGGATCGGGCCGAGGATCAACGCCGCCGGCCGCATGGGTTCGCCCGAGAACGCCTATAAACTTTTGACCACGTCCGATAAAGAAGAAGCCCGCCGCTTGGCGGCGCTTTTGGAGGAGGGTAACCGCGACCGCCAACGGGCCGAGTCCGACGCGTTTCAGGAAGCGGCCGAACACGTGGAGCGCACGGGCCCGGCCGAGGACGATCGAATTTTAGTCGTGAACAGTCCCGGCTGGCACGAGGGGGTTTTGGGGATCGTGGCCGCGCGGCTCGTCGAGCGTTACCAAAGGCCGTCGATCGTGATCTCCATGAAAGAGAGCGGGGTCGGAAAAGGCTCCGGGCGATCGGTGTCTTTATTTTCCCTTTTTGACTGTGTCCTGGCCTGCGAGGACCTGCTCGAAAATTTCGGCGGCCACGCGCAGGCCTGCGGGCTCACCATTAAAGAGGAAAATATTTCCCCGTTCCGGCGGAGGCTGAATGCCGTCGCGGCCGGGATGTCGGGCACTTTTCAAGGGGCGGAGGAGGCCGTGGAGGCGGAGCTTCCGCTTTCGGCGATCGACGTGAAATTTTTGAATGACCTGGAAAAACTTTCCCCGTTCGGGCCGGGAAATAAAAAGCCCCTTTTTCTTTCGCGCGGCGTGCGTCTAAAAAGCGCGCCGAAAAAAAGAGGCCGCGACACGCTTCAGTGCTGGGTGAGCGACGAGACGGGAAAAACGACCTGCGAGGCGGTCGGCTTCCGGGCGTTTGGCCGCTGGAACGCGGACCCGAGGCGGACGCTGGACATTATTCATCAGCCGACGTTAAAAAATTTTAGGGGAATTACTTCGATTCAGCTGGAGCTGGAGGATTGGCTGTAGCGCCGGGTTTCCAGGTTCTTTTGGGCGCTCTTTGGACCTTGCCGGTTTTGAGGTAGCGCGCGGAGACACGCACTTTTTTCACCGTGCCGTTTTCGATGATCTTCACCGTTTGCAGGTTGGGAATGAAACGCCGGACCGTGATGCCGGTGGTTTTGAGACCGATGCCGCCGGAGCGTTTAGCGATACCGCGCCGCGCGATTTTTTTGCCCATGCGGGGCTTTTTGCCCGTGAAATAACAGACCCTTGACATGAATCCCCCCTTCAGAACGAGGCCAAAATATAGCATGGACCCGGTGGAATTGCAAGCCAATTTGAGGACGTCTCTGCGGTATCTGAAAGGCGTGGGGCCCGAGCGGTACAGGATTTTGAACCGGTTGGGCCTCGAGACCGTCGGCGATCTTTTTTACTTTTTCCCGAGGCGGCACGAAAACCGCTCACCCGTGAAGCGGATCTCGGAGCTCGATTTCGGGGACAAAGAATGCATCCGCGGCCGCGTGATGAGCCGGGGGCTCGTCCGCCTGCGGAATGGCCCATCCATTTTCAGGGTGGTGTTGAGTGAGGCGGATGGCGCGCGCGGCGCCCGGCCTTTATTCGCCACTTGGTTCAATCAACCGTACCTGGCGAAAGTCTTCCTGCCAAAATCAGCCGTGATCCTTTACGGAAAGGCGGAGAAAAAGGGCAGGGAAATTCAAATGATCCACCCCGAATACGAGATCATTCCCGAGGGGGCCGGTTCGAAAACCATTCATTTCGGGCGCCTGGCGCCCATTTATCCGCTCACCGAGGACTTGAGCCAAAAAGCCATCCGCCAGCTCGCGTTCGGCGCCGTCGGGAATTTTTCGGCGCTTTTGAAGGATTCGCTTCCGGCCCCCGCGCGCCGGAGGCTCGGTTTAAAGGATACGGTTTTCGCGTTTCAGAATATTCATTTTCCCGAATCTGAGGAGGATTACCGCGCGGCCTACCGGCGTCTGGTGTTCGATGAATTCTTCAGGCTCGAGCGTTTCATTCAAGCCAGGCGCAGGATGTGGCAAAAAGAGGACCCGCTTCTGTCTCACCGGACGGGGGAGGAGGAAGTCGGAAAATTTGTCGAGAGCCTTGGATTTTCGTTGACGCCCGGACAGGCCCAGGCCATCCGGGACATTTTGTCCGACATGAAGGGGACTGTCCCCATGCGCCGGCTCGTGCAGGGGGATGTCGGAAGCGGGAAAACGGTGGTGGCGGCCGCGGCGCTGGTGTTCACGGCGATGAATGGTTTTCAGGGTGCCTTCATGGCGCCGACGGAAGTTTTGGCCCAGCAACATTTCATGACGTTAAGCGCCCTGCTCGAGCCGATGGGAATAACTTGCGGGTATCTGGCCCAACATTCCACCCCGGAGGAAAAAAGGCGCGTGCTGGACGGTTTGGCGTCGGGGGAGATCGGGCTTGCGATCGGCACGCACGCGCTCATTCAGGAAAGCGTCCGATTTAAAAAGTTGGGCCTGGCGGTCGTCGACGAACAGCACAAATTCGGCGTTTTTCAGCGTGCGGCCCTGAAGAAAAAAGCCGAGCGTCCCGTTCATTTTCTGCTTTTGACGGCGACGCCCATTCCGCGGACGCTGGCGCTGACCCTTTACGGGGATTTGGAAATTTCCGTCATCGCCGAGAGGCCCGTGGGGCGGGCGGCCGTTCAGACGTTTTGGGTGGCCGAGGAAAAACGGCGGGAGATTTATCATTTTATGGAAACGGCGATCGGTCAGGGCCGTCAGGCGTACGTGATCTGCCCGCTCATCGAAGGCGGGAGCGAATCCCGAGCCAAAAGCGTGACGCGCGTGTTTGAGGAGTTCTCCCGAATTTTTCCCCTTCAAAAAACGGGCCTGCTTCACGGGCGGATGAAAAGCGACGACAAGCGCAAGGTGATGAAAGATTTTAAGGAAAGAAAGACTGACATTTTAATTTCGACGGTGGTGATCGAGGTGGGCGTCGACGTGCCGAATGCCGCGCTCATGCTCATCGAAAACGCCGAGCGCTTTGGACTGGCCCAGCTTCACCAGCTCCGCGGCCGCATCGGGCGCGGCGCGCACGAATCGTTTTGCTTTCTTTTTTCACAAAACACAAACGAAGAAACGGCCGAGCGCCTGCGCGTGTTTGAGGAAACCCCGAGCGGCTTTGAGATCGCCGAAAAGGATTTGGCGATGCGCGGGGCGGGCCAGATCCTCGGACGAAAACAGCACGGCCTGCCGGAACTGCGCATCGGGGATCTGGCGAAGGACCTCGATATTTTGGAGATGGCTCGGCGCGAGGCCGCGCATCCGGCGGAAGCGAAAAAGGAGGCGCCGGTTTCTTGAAAATTTTGACGGGACAACTTAGGGGCCGCGTGATCCCCATCCGGCCCGGCGCGCATTTGCGGCCCACGGCGGACAAGGCGCGAAAGGCCATTTGTGATATGCTGTGCGGGGGGATGGAGGGTAAGAATGTCCTCGATCTTTTCAGCGGCACGGGCGCTTTGGGGATGGAGGCGCTGTCAAACGGCGCCGAAAAGGCGACGTTTGTCGAGGCCGATAAAAACGCGCTCCGCCGGATCGGGGACAACTTAAAAAAACTGGGGCTTTTCGAAAGATCGCGCCTCATCGCCGGGGATGTCCTAAAGACGATCCCGCATCTCGAGGACTATTACGATTTTATTTTTTCCGATCCGCCCTACGAAAGGGGCTGGACGGAAAAAACCCTTGCCGCGCTTTCGGCGGCGCGGATCTGGCACGAGGACACGCTCGTCGTGGCGGAGTGTCACGAAAAAGAAAAGCCGCCCGACCGCGCGGGAAATTTTAAAATTGTCAAAACCAAAGTTTACGGGGATTCCAAAGTCATCATCTATCAACCGGTTCATTCCTCATAAGAAGGAGAAGTAAAATGCAGGGTGCTCAAATCCATTATCCGGCCGTCTTCGTCGCGGCCGCGGTCCACATGGCGATCGGGTTTCTCTGGTATTCGCCGATCGGCTTCGCGAAAATCTGGATGGCCGCCGTCGGCAAGACCGAGGCGGACATGAAGGAGGCCTGCAAGCGGGGCGGCCTCTGGAAAACGTACGGGATTTATTTTTCGGCGCTTCTTCTTTTGTCGACGGTGCTGGCGTATTTCATTGATTATACGGGTGCGGATTCGATGGCCGACGGGATCGGCGTGGGGGCGTGGGCGTGGCTCGGGTTTGTGGCGACGACGAGCCTGGGCGGCGTGCTTTTCGAGAAAAGGCCGTTCCGGCTTTACCTCATCAATGGCGGCTACGCGCTCGTGGGCATGGTGATCTCGGGGGCGATTCTTGCAAGTTGGAGATAGCTGGAGTATATTGAGAATCCATGCGCGCCTTTTTTAAATCCTCAATAGGCCGGAAAATGGTCGTGGCCGTGACGGGCCTGGTTTTATTCATTTTCGTCATCTTCCACATGCTCGGAAATTTGCAGATCTTCCTGGGGGCCGACGCGCTGAATGATTACGCGCGGCATCTGGACGAACTGCCGTACCTTTTGTGGCCCGCGCGCGCCGTTCTTTTGGCGGCACTGCTTCTCCACGTCGGTTTTTCTCTGGCGCTTGCCAATGAAAATCGCCGGGCCCGGCCGGTGCGCTACGTTCACGGGGACACCGTTCAGGCGTCGCGCGCCTCGCGCACGATGGTGATCACGGGTCTGGTCATTCTTTTCTTCATCATTTATCACCTGCTTCACTTCACGTTCGGCGTGACGAATCCCGAATTTTTCCATTTGACGGACGCCAAGGGGCGCGAGGATATTTATTCGATGGTGGTCTTGAGCTTTCAGAATGGCTGGATCGCGGGGACGTACATTCTGGCGATGTTTTTTCTTTGCCTGCACCTGGGCCATGGCGTGTCGAGCGTTCCGCAGTCGCTCGGATTTTCCGAATCCTCCGGCTTGCGGAAAAATTTCGGGCGTTTTGGAAATCTGGCGGGGGTCCTCGTTTTCATCGGAAACAGTTCCATTGTGCTTGCGGTGTTATTGGGAAAATTGAAATGAAACTGGACGCGAAGATTCCCGCCGGGCCGCTTGCGGAAAAATGGGAACGCCGGCGATTGGAATTGAAGCTCGTGAATCCCGCCAACAAACGCAAATTTGAAATTCTCGTCGTGGGATCGGGCCTTGCGGGCGCCTCCGCCGCCGCGTCGCTCGGGGAACTCGGCTACCGCGTGAAATGTTTTTGTTTTCAGGACAGCGCGCGGCGCGCGCATTCGATCGCCGCGCAGGGCGGGATCAACGCCGCGAAAAATTATCAAAACGACGGGGACAGCGTCGAGCGGCTTTTTCATGACACGCTGAAGGGCGGGGATTTTCGCTCGCGCGAGGCCAACGTGTACCGCCTGGCCCAGGTGAGTAACGCCATCATCGACCAGTGCGCGGCGCAGGGTGTCCCTTTCGCGCGCGAGTATGGCGGGGCGCTCGCCAATCGCTCGTTCGGCGGCGCTCAAGTCTCCCGCACCTTTTACGCGCGCGGGCAGACGGGCCAGCAACTTTTGCTCGGCGCTTATCAAGCCCTGTCGCGGCAGATCGCGCTCGGCAGTGTGAAGCTCTTCACGCGTTCGGAGATGCTCGACCTCGTCGTCGCGGACGGACGGGCGAGCGGCATCGTGGTCCGGGATCTGGTGAGCGGAAAAATCACCTCCCACGCGGCCGACGCGGTGGTGCTGGCCACGGGCGGCTATTCGAGCGTTTTTTATCTTTCGACGAACGCGATGGGCTGTAACGTCACGGCGATCTGGCGCGCCCACAAAAAAGGGGCGCTCTTCGCGAATCCCTGCTTCACCCAAATTCACCCGACCTGCATCCCCGTCACCGGCGACCATCAGTCCAAACTGACGCTCATGTCTGAGTCGCTTCGCAACGACGGCCGGATCTGGGCGCCAAAGAAAAAAGGCGACGGGCGAAAACCGTCCGGCATTCCGGAAAGCGAGCGCGATTATTATCTGGAACGGAAATACCCGGGCTTCGGAAATCTGGCGCCGCGCGACATCGCCTCGCGCAGTGCCAAAGAAGTCTGCGACGAGGGCCGCGGCGTGGGTGCCGGCGGCCGCGGGGTTTATCTGGATTTTTCCGATGCGGTTAAACGGCTCGGCCAGGACTCGATCCGCGAGCGCTACGGAAATCTTTTTGACATGTACGAAAAAATCACAGGAGAAAACCCTTATCAGGCGCCGATGCGCATCTATCCCGCCGCGCACTACGCGATGGGCGGCTTGTGGGTGGATTATAATTTAATGAGTAACCTTGCCGGACTTTTTGTGATCGGCGAGGCGAATTTTTCGGACCACGGCGCCAATCGTTTGGGCGCCAGCGCCCTCATGCAGGGGCTGGCGGACGGCTATTTCATTCTTCCTTATACGATCGGCGATTATCTGGCGCGGAACGGAAAGGGCCAGGCCGCGGGCCATCCCGAATTCCGGAAATCGGAAAGCGCGGTTTCCTCGCGCGTTCAAAAACTCCTGGCCGCGAACGGCCGGCGCACGGCGGATTCTTTTCACCGCGAGCTCGGGCATCTTTTGTGGGAGCATTGCGGAATGGCGAGAAACCGGGCCGGGCTCGAAAAGGCGCTTGAGCGGATCCCGGCCCTGCGCGCGGAGTTTTGGCAAAATTTAAAAGTGACCGGATCCGGCGAGGACCTCAACCCCGCGCTCGAGCGGGCCGGGCGCGTGGCGGATTTCATGGAATTCGCGGAGCTTTTGTGCCGGGACGCGCAGGCGCGCGCCGAATCCTGCGGCGGGCATTTTCGCGAGGAATTTCAAACGCCGGACGGCGAGGCGCTCCGCGACGACAAAAATTTCAGCCACGTCGCCGCATGGGAATACAAAGGCGAAAGCGTCGATCCCGAGCTTCACAAAGAATCACTCACCTTCGAGAATGTGAGTCTGGAGCAGAGGAGTTACAAGTGAATTTCAAATTGAAAGTTTGGCGCCAAAAAGACGCCCGAAACAAAGGCGGCCTCGTCGAGATCGAGGCCAAGGGCGTGAGCGCCGACATGTCCTTTTTGGAAATGCTCGATGGGGTGAACGAAGAACTCATTCAGAAAGGGTCCGAGCCGATCGCGTTTGATCACGACTGCCGTGAAGGCATTTGCGGGACGTGCTCGCTCGTGATCAACGGCATCCCTCACGGCCCGGAGCGGGGCACGGCGGCCTGCCAGCTTCACATGCGGAAATTCAAGGACGGCGACACGATCGTGATCGAGCCCTGGCGGGCCCGGGCGTTCCCCGTGGTGAAAGATCTGGTCGTCGACCGGAGCGCCTTTGACCGGATCATCCAGGCCGGCGGGTTTGTTTCGGTGAATACCGGAAGCGCCCCCGAGGCCAATGCCATTCCCATCGGCAAGGAATCCGCCGAGCGCGCGATGGACGCGGCGGCCTGCATCGGTTGCGGGGCCTGTGTCGCCGCCTGCAAAAATGCCTCGGCCATGCTTTTTGTCGCGGCGAAGGTCTCGCATCTGGCCGAACTGCCGCAGGGACAGGTCGAGCGCGGGGCGCGCGTCAAAAAAATGGTGGCCCAAATGGACCGCGAGGGCTTCGGCAACTGCACGAATCAATACGAATGCGAGGCCGTCTGCCCCAAGGAAATCAGCGTCGGCGTCATCGCGAAAATGAACCGGGAGTACAGACAATCATGACCGAACCCACGGAACCCAAGCCCAAAGCGCCGGGGATGGTGATCTTCACGGCGGTGCTCAATTTCCTCACCGCGGCTTTTTTCTTTTTCTGGTTTTTGGTGTCGCTTTTTGTGCTCGTTTTCCGGAACGCCATGGGCGTCTACGATTTTATCGCGCGCGAATACCCGCGCGTGATGAACCTTTCCTTTGGCCTCACGTTTCTCTTTGGGATCGTTTTTGTGGCGGGCCTTTTTTTCTTTCTCTTCTTTCTGGCCGTCGGCATCGGCCTCCTGAGGGGTGAAAAGATCGCCTGGTATTTTCAGGTCGCGCTCAGCCTCATGGGTCTTTTGGGTTTTCCGATCGGCACGGCGCTGAACGGGGCGATCCTCATTTTCTTTTTTCAACCTCCCGTCCGTAATTATTTTAAGGTTTAAAAATAGCCCATGGCCCTCGTGAAGGCGAAGATCCGCGTGGGCCACAGCCCAGATCCCGACGACGCGTTCATGTTTTACGCGATCGCGCATGAGAAGGTGAAAACCGACGGGATCACGTTTTCGCACGTGATCGAGGACATCGAAAGCCTGAATCGCCGCGCGCTCCAGGCCGAGCTCGAGGTCACGGCCCTCTCGGCGTTCGCGTTTTTCGAGGTCGCGGACAAATACGCGCTCATGCCCTGCGGGGCGAGCATCGGCGACAATTACGGCCCGATGCTGATCTCGAAAAAATCAATTTATCCCAAGGAGCTCGAGGGCAAAAAAATCGCCGTCCCCGGGCTTCATACGACGGCGTACCTGGCCCTTCGGCTTTTTTTGCCGAATTTTAAAGAGGTCGTAGTCGGGTTCGACAAAATTTTGGAGGCGGTGGAGAGGGGCGACGCCGACGCGGGCCTGGTCATTCACGAGGGCCAGCTCACGTACGAGAGGCTCGGATTCAAAAAAGTGGCCGACCTCGGCGAGTGGTTTTACGAAATGACCAAGCTCCCTCTGCCGCTCGGCGTCGACGTGATCCGGAAAAATCTCGGGCGCGATGTCATGCGGAAGGTCACAAAAATTTTAAAAACCAGCATCGAGTACGGTTTGAAAAATCGCGATGAGGCGCTGCGATACGCGCTCAAGTTCGGCCGCGGGATCGAGTCCGACACGGCCGACCGGTTCGTGGGGATGTACGTGAATGATTACACCGTGAACATGGGCAAAAAGGGCAAAGAGGGGCTTCTCGCGCTCCAGCGCGCCGCGATGGATTTCGGGTTTCTAAATAAGGAAGCGAAAATCGAATGGGTGGACATGTGAGCGAGAAAGCCGCCAGTTTTGTCCAGGAATCCTCCGAATGGGTCCGCAAGCCCAGGGGCATCGACGCCAATCTTAAAAATTACGGCAAAGTTTACAAGACATTCAAATGGAAAAACGCCGAAAAAGAATTTGACTGGCACAAAACCAAAAAGGTCAACGTCGTCCACGAAATGATCGACCGCCACGCGAACAGCGCGCGGAAGGACAAAACGGCGCTTCACTATTGGGACCCCGCACCGAGCGCCGGGAACCCCCGCGGCCGCGAGGAAAAGTACACGTTTTTGGATTTAAAGGACCAGTCCAGCCGGTTTGGAAACGTTTTAAAAAAATTCGGCGTGAAAAAAGGCGACCGCGTCGCGGTGTTTCTGCCGAGGACGCCCGAGCTCTACATTTCCATTTTGGGGATAAACCGCCTCGGCGCCAGTCCGGTGCCGCTTGTCGAGGCGTTCATGGAGGAGGCCCTCTTTGACAGGCTTTCCAATAGCGAAGCATCGGCCGTCGTCACCGCCCCGGCGCTTTTGTCGCGCATTCCTTTTAAAAAACTTCCGAGCCTCAAGCATTTGTTTTTGGCCGGGGAAAAGGACGCCGCGGGATTTGAATGTCCCGGCGGCGTGGACGCGCATGATTATTTTGAGGAGGTGCAATCGGCGAGCCCTTCGCTCGCGCCGGTCTGGCTTTCGCTCGACGACGGGCTTGTGATCCACTACACGTCGGGGTCGACGGGACGCTCGAAGGGTGTTTTGCACCGCCAGTACGCGATGGTCGGTCATTATCAGACCGCGAAGTGGGCGCTGGATCTCGGCGACGACGATGTGTATTGGTGCACGGCCGATCCGGGGTGGGTGACCGGGACCTCCTACGGGATCTACGGGCCGTGGACGCTCGGGATTTCGAGCCTCGTCCTCGGCGGCCGGTTTTCGGCGGAGCTTTGGTACCGCGCGATCGAAAAGTATAAAGTCTCGATGTGGTACAGCGCGCCCACGGCCTTCCGGCTTCTCATGTCTCAGGGGAAGGAGCTGGCAAAAAAATTTAATTTAAAAAGCCTGCGCCACATCTGTTCGGTCGGCGAGCCGCTGAACCCCGAGGCCCTGCGCTGGGTCCGCGACCTCACGGGGATCGCGCCCCACGAAACCTGGTGGATGACCGAGACCGGCATGCAGATCGTTTGCAATTACCGGAGCCTCGATTTCAAAATCGGTTCGACGGGAAAATCTTTTCCCGGAACGGTCGCCTCCATCATTGATGACAAAGGAAGGGAAGTCCCGCCCAACACGCTGGGAAATTTAGCCGTGAAAACAGGCTGGCCGTCGATGATGACGGAAATTTGGGGCAATAAAGAAAAATATGACGAATATTTCCGGATAAAAGGCTGGTATTTGAGCGGCGACACGGCCTATAAGGACAAGGACGGTTTTATTTGGTTTGCTGGCCGCGCGGACGATGTGATCAAGACCGCGGGCGAACGCGTGGGGCCTTTTGAGGTGGAGAGCGCGCTTGTCCAGCACCCGGCCGTGGCCGAGGCCGGCGTCATCGGAAAGCCCGACGCGGTGAGGGGGCAGATCATCAAGGCCTACATCAGCCTGCGCCAGGGCCATTCCGCTTCGGAGACCTTGAAAAAAGAAATCGCCGATTTTGTGAAGCGCACGATGGCGGGACACGCCGCTCCGCGCGAGATCGAGTTTTGCGAGCGCGTGCCCAAAACGCGTTCGGGAAAGATCATGCGCCGCGTTCTGAGGGCCTGGGATCAGGGCCTGCCCGTCGGCGACACGAGCACCATGGAGGAATGAATGATACAAGCGCTCATGCAGAACGAGGATTTTAAAACGTTTATCGCGCACCCCGAGGTGCAGGAACTTTTTAAGGACTCCGAATTTAAGGACGTGGCTCAAACGCGGGATTTCGCGAAGATCGTCGCGCACCCCAAATTCATGGCGCTCATGAGAGTGCCCGAACTGTCCTCTTTGATGGCCAGGCTGGGTCCCGCCCTTGCGAAATTCCGCTAAAATGAAGCGGGTGATTTTGCTTTCTCTTTTGGTGTGTTCGGCGGCCGCCGCGGCCGAGCCCTCCCAAAATACGCGGCCTCTCCACGACAAAGAAGGGCATGTGATCGGGTCCGAGACCGACCGCAACGGCGACGGCAAGTACGATGTCTTTAAACATTTTTTGAAAGGGCGGAATCTCGTCCTCAAAGAATCCGACACCAACTTTGACGGCAAAATTGACAAGCGCGAGCTCCTCGAGTGGAGCGCCGACAAAAAAATCTCGGTCCCCGTGAACGGCCGCATGCAGTTTATCCCCAACCCCGGCTACGTGGCGCTCCGGACCGAACAGGACACCGACTTCGACGGCAAAATCGATGTCTACAAAGAACGCGGCAACAAAAGCCCTTCCAAGGACAGGATTGGAAAACCCATTTGATTAAAAAGCGGGGATTGACCGAAAGAGGCAAAATAGCTATAATCACGGTCGCTATGGATAAAGCGACCAGAGAAGAGATCGTTGTTTCCGCATGAGCACTTCCGATGTGAACGTCGAAATCGATAAAAAGAATGATGTTTTGTATGTTCTTAGAAAAGAGGCGGATATTTCAGCCACGCTTAATGTTGGCGTGGATGCGGATGTGATGGTCAGGATCGACCGCCGTTCTCACGACGTCGTTGGATTCACGATCACAGACTTCAGCAAATCCATGTTTAGCAGGATTTCGGATAAGAATGAATACCTTCTAAAAGAAGAGTTTGATTTTTTTATCAATAACCTCAATGCCATCCACAGGGGTGTTGAGTATAAGCAAGCCTGATCTCTCCCCGGCAACGGGCCAGTTTGTAAATCGTAAACCAGACCAGGTTTCAAGGTGAGGGACTAGATCAATAACCGCTTCCCGAGTCTATGAAAAACTTATCGATACCGTATTGGTCAAGAGTTAATCTCCCTCCTTGGGACGTCGTTCGGTATGCGTCGTCTGGTGTACGGTATATCGGTATTCTCGTTATTATTTTTGTTTATGGATGCGCAACCTCACCATCATACGGCCCAAGCGTTCCACAGCCTCCTCCGACGGCCAACGAATATTTCGTTTGCCCAGGAGATGGCGATGGCCTGTTTGATATGGGGGCGAGCATTTGGTGGACCAAGATGCAGCGGATTCACAACAGGCGTAATTTTATTTCGCCGGATGATCTCACCGTTGTCTGGGGCGCTCAGTACAGCTTTTATATAGTTGCTCCAACGCTTGAGGTCGTGTGGTACGCGCCGGATGGCTCTGAGTTTTCCAGAACAAAAGACACGCGGCTTCCATACGCTTATTATAATCGCGCCTTTATAAGAACTGATGATGCAATGTTAAATGGCCAACTGGGAAGGTGGAGGGTTGAGGCGTACGCGGACAGCAAGCTAATGGACACACGTTATTTCTTCATTGATTACACTGAAAACCTGAGAAAACTTCCAATCCAAGAGCTGAGCGGAGTAAAATCGGCTGAAGAATTGCAACTAGCGATAGATGATATAGAAAAAAATGCCAGACCGCGAGTTTGGACGACCGCGTCGAAGGATGCGTTCATGAAAGCGGCGCAAGAAGTATTAGTCGAAAAAGGGTTTGAAGTGAAAGCCGCCGATTCTGTTGCGGGGACTATCGTGTCGGAGTTTGTTAAGAAAGATTTCCATGGCATCAAGTCGGTTCTTGCTGTGGTTGTAGGCGCAAGAAATTATGAATTAGGCCTCCGTTATCGGTATGAGGTGCGCGAGAAGGGTAATTTTATAGCTGATTTGTCCGTGGGCCGGTATATTTCAGACAAAGGTATTTCGGAATTTCGCGCCGAACAGATGGGTGAATTTCAAAAGGAGCTGAAGGATATAGTCCAAGCTATCAAAGAGCGGGCAGAATCAAACGCAGTGGCGGTCTCCCCAACTCCATGACGAAGCGAAAGATTTTTTTGTTTTCTTTGGTTCTCGTTTTCATTGGTGTGAGCCAAGCTGTAGGATCCCAGACGCTTCCGGCTGATATAAAAAATGTGGCTATTGTTGTCCGTGAAGTGCCGCCACAAGGAGGGAAGGCGGCGCCGATGCCCGGACAATTTTTAGCCCCGTCAACGCTTAATCCAGAATTTGTCTATGGAAGGGAGATAAAGCCCGTAGAATTTTTGGATAAGCGAACCATAGCGCTCCGCGAATTGCCTTCCTGGTATTACACAATCTCAAATCTTCAAAAGGAAATTAACGAAGATCTGGAACTTGCGACTCATGGGAGGGGTTTAAATCCCATCCACGTCGAACAAGCGTCCATAAAAGATGGCATTGGTGTGGGTGATTTTGCACGCGGCATCCTTACCGACAGCAAGGCAGATGCCGTGGTCGTTTTCCACTATTTTCTTGCTTCGGATTGGCAGGGAACCAACGTTTACTTTGACCCCTATCTGGGCAACAAATACAACTATTCCTCAGCTCAAGCCACGCGTAGCGGCGTGGGAATCTGGTATGAGTATGCAGTTTTTACGTCGGGTGGTTTGTTGTATAGAAAAGACGAGAATGCAGCTATTGAGCTTTCGCTGGCAGGGACAAGACAAAAAGCAAAACAAAGGCTGATTGAATTTTTACAAAAGGATTTGCAAAAAAAATTTTTAAAGTAGAACAAAAATATCCGGCGGCTTGCCGAAAAACTCCTCTCAAAATATGGCAAAACGGAAACCTTCCGGTTTCTGTTGACTTCCCTTTTTAAATATGTATACTTTAACTGTACATATTGGAGGTAGCGATGAAAGCGTCCGTGATGGATCTGCGAACGAGAATGAGAGAGGTCTTTAAGGCGCTTCGCCGGAACGAGAAGGTGGAGATTCTGTATCACGGGAAGCCCGCGGCCAGGATCATTCCTATTCACAGGAAAAAATTGCGAATGCGGGTTTCCGAGCACCCGTTTTTTGGCATGCGCCGCGCCTCCGGCCACGAGAAGTCCGTCTATGAAACGGTGAGAGACCTTCGGCGGGGCCGGTATGGTTCTGTTTGACACGGATATTCTGATTTGGGTACAGCGCGGGAGTCAAAAGGCCGCCTCCTGGGTGGGCGAAGCCGAAGACAGGGCTGTTTCCATTCAGGCCTACATGGAACTTTTGCAAGGGGCCCGTTCGCGAAGGGAAATTCAGGACACAAAGGACTTCTTCGGCGAATTTTCCTTTGAGGTCCTGCCGCTTACGGAAAATATAGGGCATCGCGCGTCGATCTACATTGAGGAGTATTCCGCTGTTTGCGGCATGAGAGTCGGAGACGCCATCATTGCCGCGACGGCGGTGGAGAATAATCTGACCCTTGCCACGGGCAACCAAAAGCATTTTAGACCCGTTCGGGATTTGAAGTTGAAGCCCTTTGTGCCTTGACTTTTGCTAAATCAGGTGGTACCCTTTACGCTCTTTGACCTTATTTGATGAATGGGGAAACATGTCGACTTTTTTCGTTAAAAAAGAGGATTTGAAAGACAAAAAGTGGCACGTCGTCGACGCGCGGGGACAGGTCGTGGGGCGCCTGGCCGCGCGGATCTCGCGCATTTTGATGGGGAAAAATAAAACCGACTACACGCCGCATGTCGAGGGCGGGGACGGGGTCATCGTCGTGAACGCGAAGGACGTCGTCGTCACGGGCACCAAGCGCCAGACGAAAATTTACAAATCTTATTCGGGTTATCCGAGCGGCCAGACCGAGCGGACGTTCGAGCGGGTGATGAAAGAAGACCCCACCTACGTGTTGAAACACGCGGTGAAGGGGATGTTGCCCAAGTCGAGACTGGGAAAAAGCATGATCACGCGGCTTTTGGTTTATGCGGGGAGTGACCATCCGCACGAGGCTCAAAAGCCCCAGATTCACAAAATCAAGGACTGATCGAATGGCGGAACTTTTAAAGGCAACGAGCGACAAACAAATCGCCACCGGCCGACGCAAGGACGCGACGGCGCGGGTGCAGATTTTTAAAGGAACGGGTGTGATCCAGGTGAATCGCAGGGACGTCGCGCAATATTTCGGCCGGCCGACTTTGCAGATGCTCGTCAGACAGCCGCTGGAGGCCACGCGCCTGAACGACCAGGTGAATGTCATTGCCAATGTGAACGGCGGCGGGCTCGCCGGCCAGGCGGGCGCGGTGCGTCAGGCCATTTCGAGAGCGCTCGTGCGTTTCGACGAGACGCTCAAAACCCTTTTGCGCCAGGGCGATTATTTGACACGCGACCCGCGCATGAAGGAGCGAAAGAAATACGGACGCAAGGGCGCTCGGCGGCGATTCCAATTTTCAAAGAGATAGTGATGATTCGATTCTGACCCTCAAATTTTGAATTGCCGTAAGTGGAGTATCCACCGAGCGTTACGCTCGGTTTTTTTATTTATTTTTTGACAGAATGAAAAAAGCTCACTATAATGACACTTTTCAACTGCTTAAGCCCAAAGGAGATATGAAAAAAATCAGAGTCGGCGTGATCGGCGCCACCGGATACACCGGAGAGGAGCTGGTGAGAATTTTGGCCCGTCACCCGGATGTCGAGCTCGCCTACGCCTCCGGGAAAGAGGCGCGCGAGGCCAGGCTCCAGGACATTTTTCCCTATCTCAAAAATTCCGTCGACCTGGCGTGCGGCGCTTTTTCGTTCGAGGAAGCCGCCAAAAATTGCGACCTGGTTTTTTTGTCGCTCCCGCACACGGTCTCGATGACCGTGGCCCCGCTTTTTTTGAAGGCGAAAAAGATCGTGATTGACGTGAGCGCCGATTACCGCCTCCGGGACGCAGGCGTTTATGAAAAATTTTACAAGACGCCGCACGCGGACCGTGCAAATCTCGCCCGGGCCGTTTACGGGCTTCCGGAAATGAACCGGGAAAAAATTAAAAGCGCGGATCTCATCGCCAACCCCGGCTGTTACCCGACCGGCGCCATTTTGGGTTTACTGCCGGGCCTGAAGGAAAAACTTTTTGTCATGGAAACGATCGTCATCGACGCCAAGAGCGGCGTCACCGGCGCGGGCCGCAAGGCCGACAAGGCGCTCAATTTCTCCGAGGTGAACGAGTCGCTCAAGGCCTACAAGGTCCTTGAGCACCAGCACACGCCGGAGATGGACCAGGCGCTTTCGGAATTTACCGGCAAAAAAGTGAACGTGATCTTTGTGCCGCATCTTTTGCCGGTCAATCGCGGGATCCTGTCCACGATCTACGTGGGACTCGCGAAAAAAATGACGGCGAACGGGCTTCTGGAAATTTACGACGCGTTTTACCGCAAGGAACCTTTTGTGAAAGTTTACGCGGACGGCTCGCTTCCCGAGATCAAGCACGTCGCGCACACCAATTTTTGCGGCGTGGGCCTCTGTGTGAGCGAGGCGAGAAATCTCGCCGTGATCGTGACGGCGATCGACAATTTGAGCAAGGGGGCTGCGGGTCAGGCGGTGCAGAACATGAATCTCCGTCTCGGCCTCGACGAGAGGGCGGGGCTCGGTTGAAGATCCTCCACGGGGGCGTGACCGCGCCCATCGGTTTCAGGGCGAACGGCGTTTATTGCGGCATCAAAAAGTCCAAGAAAAAAGACTTGTCGCTCATCGTTTCCGAGCGGCTTTGCGACGCGGCGGGTGCTTTCACGACGAATAAGGTCCAGGCCTCGTGCGTGGTCGTGAATAAGGAACATCTGCGCGATGCCAAGGCCCAGGCGATTCTCGCCAATTCGGGTAACGCCAACTGCATGACCGGCGAGGGAGGTTTTGAAAACACGCGCGCGATGGCCGGGGCCGCCGCGCGGGTGCTGAGGCTTCGGAAAAAAAATGTGCTTGTGGCGTCGACGGGGGTGATCGGCAAACCCCTTCCGGTCAAAAAGATCGTGGAGGCGATCCCGGATCTTGTGAAGGGCCTGGACCGCAAGGGCAGTGAGGCCGCCGCCGCTGGGATTTTGACCACGGACCGGGTCGCCAAAGAAATGGCCGTGGAATTTCGGATCGGCTCGAGGCGCGTGCGGGTGGGCGCCATCGCCAAGGGCGCGGGGATGATTCGCCCTGAGATGACCGTGCGTCACGCGACGATGCTTTGTTTTGTGACGACGGACGCCGCGATCACCGCGGCGGCGCTTCGCGACGCGCTCGGGCGCGCGGTCGAGAGGACCTTTAACACGATCACGATCGACGGCGACATGTCGACCAACGACATGGTGCTGGTTTTGGCCAACGGGATGGCGCAGAACAGGCGCATCGTCGAAAAGACCCAGGAATTTCGGATCTTTTCAAAGGCGCTTGAGGCGATTTTTCTACAGCTGGCCAAGCGCATGATCCGCGACGCCGAGGGCGCCACAAAATTCGTCGAGATCTCGGTGAAAAACGCCGCCAGCCGCCAGGACGCGCGCGCGGTCGCGCGCGCGGTGGCGGGGTCCAATTTATTCAAATGCGCGCTTTTTGGATCGGACCCGAACTGGGGCCGGATCGCGGCGGCCGTGGGCTACGCCGGCGCCCATGTCGACCCGTGGAAGATGCAGATTTATCTCGGCAAGGAACTCGTGTCCAAAAACGGCGGGCGCGTGAAGAAAAAGGCCGCGATCTTAAACCGCATCTTCGCGCAGAAAAATATCCGCGTCACGGTCGATCTGGGTGTCGGGAAATACGGCGCCACGTCGTACACGTGCGATTTTTCGACAAGCTACGTGCGGATCAACTCTGCCTACAGAACTTGATTTTCGCGTCCGTTCTGTAGGCAGTCCGCCGCGTTCGCCACAATACGACGGCGAATCCGTCCACAAAGCATCGCCGGAGCAGTGTGGACGAATCCGCCGATGCCTTGTGGCGGACTTTGTGGCGGACCGCGTGGAAAAGGGGAACAGTCAATGGAAGAGATGATCAAAAAAGCGGACGTGCTGATCGAGGCGCTTCCGTACATTCAAAGTTTCTACGACAAAACCATCGTCATCAAATACGGCGGGGCGGCGATGACCGACATCACGATCCGCCGCAACGTGCTCGAGGACATCGTGTTCACGAGCTACGTCGGCATGAGGCCCGTGCTCGTGCACGGAGGCGGGCCCTACATTTCCAAACGCCTCGAGGAACTCGGGAAGGAGATCAAATTCGTGAAGGGCTTCCGCGTCACGGATGAGGAAACCATGGAAGTGGTCGAGGAGGAATTGTCAAAGGTGAACCGCGAGATCGTGCGGGAAATCATTTCGCTGGGGGGGAGCGCCATTTCCCTTTCCGGAAAAGAGGACCATCTGATCGAGGTGAAAAGACACGCCGAGCCGGACGGCGAGGACATCGGGTTTGTCGGCGACATCACGAAGGTGAACGGCGACGTGATCCAGAAGATGATCACCAGCGACATCATTCCCGTTATTTCCCCGATCGGGATCGGAAAGGACGGTTTCACCTACAACGTGAACGCCGATCAGGCGTCGGCGGAGATCGCGCGGGGCCTCGGCGCCTTGAAACTGGTGCTTCTCACGAACGTGCGGGGCATCATGAGGAATCAGGAAGACCCCGAGTCGCTCATTCCCCACGTGAACATCGCGGAGATCGACACGCTCATCGAGAGCAGGGTTTTGACCGGCGGCATGATCCCGAAGGTGAAGGCCTGCATGCGGGCGCTTGAGCGCGGCGTGAAAAAAACGCACATCATCGACGGAAAAATTCCGCACGGGATTCTTCTGGAAATTTTTACGGACAAGGGTATCGGAACGGAAATAGTAAAGAGATAATGGACTACCGTAAAACGATTCGGCTGTATTACGACTACGTGATCCCCTGCTACCACAAAACGCCGCTGGTCCTGGAGCGGGGCAAGGGGACGCGGGTCTGGGACGCCGAAGGGGACGAGTACCTGGATTTTTTTCCCGGCTGGGCGGTGAGCGGGATCGGCCATTGCCACAAGCGCGTCACCGAGGCGGTGAAGCGCCAGGCCGAGCGGCTCATTCACGTTTCCAATAATTATTACCACGAGCTTCAGGGACAGCTCGCCGAAGAGATCATCCGCCACGCGTTCCCGGGCAAAGTCTTTTTTTGCAATTCCGGCGCCGAGGCGAACGAGGCGGCCTTCAAACTCGCGCGGAAATGGGGAAACCCCGCGCGGAACGAGATCGTCACGATGGAGCGTTCGTTTCACGGCCGGACCCTCGCGGCGATCGCCGCGACGGGGCAAAAAAAGTTTCAGGAGGGTTTTGAGCCGCTCACACCGGGATTTGTGAGCGTGCCGTTCAATGACTTCGCCGCCCTCGAGCGCGCCGTGACCCCGCGGACCGCGGCGGTGATGCTCGAGCCGATCCAGGGCGAGGGCGGCGTGCGCGTGGCGGACGCGTCGTATCTGACGGCAGTCAGGCGCCTGTGCCACGACAAAAATATTCTGCTCATTTTGGACGAAGTCCAGAGCGGCATGGGCCGCACGGGCAGGATGTTCTGCTATAAAAATTTTGGGATCGAGCCGGACCTGATGACGCTCGCCAAATCTCTCGGCGGCGGATTTCCGATCGCGGCACTCGTCGCCAAAAAAGAAATCGCCGACGTGCTCTCGCCCGGCACGCACGCGACGACGTTCGGCGGCGGGCCGCTCGCCTGCGCGGCGGCCCTGGCGACGTTTGAGGCGATCCACAAGGAAAAACTGATGTCGAACGCCGTCATCGCCGGTTCTTATTTATTCAAAAAATTGAACGAGCTCCGGCGCCGGCATCCCGTGATCCGGGACGTGCGCGGGATGGGGCTCATGGCGGGAGTGGAGCTCGGCGTCGACGGCAAAGGCGTTTACGAGGAGTGCTTGAAGAAAAAACTTCTCATCAACTGCACCCAGGGCAATGTGCTCAGGCTCATGCCGCCCCTGGTGGTGAAGGAAAAAGAAATTGACCGCGCGGTCCAGATCCTCGATGAGGCCCTGGGCGCGCTAAAGAGCGGAACGGTCTGACGAAAAAGGGGAGCGTATGGGTAAATTAAAAAGAAAGAAACCGTCGAAGAGAACGAAAACGGCCAAAAAAACGGCGCCCGCGAAAAAACCGGCGGATTTTTTTGAGTCCAAGGATTTTTTGAGCCTGAAAGAATTTCATCCGGGAAATTTTGAATTTCTTTTCAAGCTCGCGGAGCGGATGAAAAAGGACCCTGCGGCGTTTTCCTCCAGGCTCAGGGGAAAGTCGCTGGCGATGCTTTTCCAGATGCCCTCGATCCGCACGCGCGTGTCCTTTCAGGTGGGCATGAGCGAGCTGGGCGGCAGTTCGGTGTACGTGGACCCGCAGGAGTCGCCTCTGGGCGAGCGGGAATCCGCCAAAGACATCGCGCGCGTTTTGTCGCGTTACTGCGACGCGGTGGTTTTGAGGGCGTACCACCATTCCCAGATTCAGGAATTCGCGCGCGCGGCGGCGGTGCCGGTGATCAACGGCCTCAGCAACAGCTTCCACCCCTGCCAGACGCTGGCGGACCTGTTCACGATCCGCGAAAAATTCAGGACGCTCGCGAAGATGAACATCGCCTACATCGGCGACGGCAACAACGTGCTCCATTCGCTTCTGTACGGCGCGGCGAAGGTGGGCGCGAACCTCGCGATCGCCACGCCGCGCGGTTACGAGCCGAATGAGGAAGTGTTGAAAGACATTAAACTTATTTCCAAAGAAAGCGGGTCGAAGGTCACTCTCTCAAACAACCCGTTCACCGCGATCAAGAACGCGCACGCCGTTTACACCGACGTGTGGGTGAGCATGGGCCAGGAAAAACAGCGCGAGCAGAGACTGCGGGATTTTCAGCCGTTTCAGGTGAACGGCGCCATCATGGGCAAGGCGCCCAAGGACGCGATGATCCTGCACTGCCTGCCGGCGCACCGCGGGGAGGAGATCACCGAGGACGTGATCGACCATCCGCGTTCGGCGATTTTCGACCAGGCCGAGAACCGGCTTCACACGCAAAAGGCGCTTTTGGTTCTGCTCATGACGAGGAAAAAGAAAAAATGAAAAAGGTCGTTCTCGCGTATTCCGGGGGCCTCGACACGTCGGTCGCGATCCACTGGCTGGCGGCAAAAGGCTACGGGGTCGTGGCCTACATGGCGGACGTCGGCCAGGAAAAAACAACGGCCCCGGCCATCGCGCGCGCCAAAAAAGCGGGCGCGGTCAAAGTCGTCGTCCGGGATTTGAAAAAGAAATTTGTCACGGACTATCTCTGGCCGGCCCTCAAAGCGGGCGCGGTGTACGAAGGCCGTTACACGCTGGCGACGGCGCTTTCGCGGCCGCTGATTGCCGCCGAACAGGTGGCCGTGGCGCACGCGGAAAAAGCGACGGCCGTGGCGCATGGCTGTACCGGAAAGGGAAATGACCAGGTGCGTTTTGAAGTGACGACACAGGCGCTGGACGGCTCTTTGGAAATTCTGGCACCCGTGCGGGAGTGGGAATTCAAATCCCGCGAGGAGGAGATCCGGTACGCCCGGCGGCACGGGATCCCCATTGACGTCACGAAAAAAAGCCCTTTTTCCATTGACAAAAATATTTGGGGAGTCAGCGTCGAGGCGGGCGTTTTGGAAGACCCGAATGCCGAACCTCCCGCCGAGTCGTTTCAATGGACGCGCGGCGCCGAAGGGCGGAATTTAAAAGAAAAGACCGTTGAAATCCAATTTGAAAAAGGCGTCCCCGTCGGCTTGAACGGCCGCAAAATGGACGCGCTCAAACTCATCGCGGAACTGAACGCGCTTGGCTCGCTTTACGGGATCGGGCGCATGGACATGATCGAGAATCGTCTGGTCGGAATCAAGTCGCGCGAAACGTACGAAGCGCCCGCGGCGACGATCCTGATCCAGGCGCACCGCGATTTGGAGAGCCTGGTTTTGGACAGGGAACTTTTACACTATAAAGAAGGCGTGGCTCAAAAATACGCGGAGCTTGTGTACTACGGGCTTTGGTTCACGCCTCTGCGCAAGGCGCTCGACGCGTTTGTCGAGACGACACAGGCGCGCGTGACCGGCGCGGTGCGGGTGAAGCTCAGGAAATATTCGGCGTGCGTCGTGGGGCGCAGGTCCCCTTATTCTTTATACAAGGAAACCCTCGCCACTTACGGCGGGAAAGATAAATTTGACCAGCGGCTCGCGAAGGGCTTCATTGATTTGTGGGCGCTGCCGTATAGAAAATAAAGCAGTCAGTAAACAGCAGTCGGGAGCCAGGGTAAAAAATGAAAAAACTGTGGGGAGGAAGATTCAAAAAGAAAGCCGACGCGGGTTTTGAGCGTTTTAGCGCCTCCTTTATTTGGGACAGGCGGCTTTTGCCCTATGATCTGGAAATCGACGCGGCCCATGTCAAGGCGCTCAAAAAATGCGGCGTTTTGTCCGCGGCCGAAGCCTCAACGCTTTCCGCGGCCATAAGCGATTTGGCGGAAAAGACCCGCTCCGGACGCCTCCGGCTGAATCCGAAGGCCGAGGACGTGCATTCGGCCATTCAGGAAGCGCTCAGAAAAAAAATAGGGCCCCTTGCCGATAAACTCCACACGGCGCGGTCACGCAACGATCTGGTCAGCCAAAGCACGAGACTTTACTGCCGGGCCGAATGCCTGAAAATTATAGAAGGCGCCAGACGGCTTAAACTGGCGCTGGTGCGGCAGGCCGAAGATTGCCAGGAGGTGCTCGTTCCCGGCATGACGCATTTGCAGAATGCCCAGGTGGTGTCGCAGGCGCATATTTTTTTGGCTTACGTTCAGATGATCGAACGCGCCCAGTTTCGCCTGCGGACCGCCTTGACGCTTTTTGACGTGTGCGTGCTGGGGAGCGGGGCGCTGGCGGGGGTTTCGTATGATTTGGACCAAAAAATGATTGCCCGGGAACTGGGGCTTTCTCGAATCACTCAAAACAGCTACGACGTTTCCGGAGACCGGGATTTCGTCCTGAATTTTCTTTCCTCGATCACGCTTTTGGGCATTCAGTTTTCCAGAATCGCCGAGGATCTCCTGGTCGGCCAGGCGCGCGGCGGCGCGGTGGTGGAGCTGGACGAGGCCTTTTGCACGGGAAGCTCCATGATGCCGCAGAAAAAAAACGCCGATTTTTTGGAGCTGGCGCGCGGCGCGTCGGCTGTTTTTGCGGCCAATTTTGCGGGGATCCTTTTACTGCTGAAAGGCCTCCCGAGTTCCTATAACCGGGACCTTCAATGGGACAAAAAATTCCTTTTTGATTCCGTGGAGCGCTGTGAGGAGCTTTTGGAAATTTTTATCCGGGTGGTCAAAACGCTCAAAATTAACCGCGAGCGGGCGAGGGAACTCCTGAAAGACGAAAGTATCTACGCGACGGACCTGGCGGATTATCTGGTGTCCAAAGGCACGCCGTTCGCGCGCGCGCACGAAGAGGTGGGGCGCCTCGTGAGTTTCGCGGAGGCGGAAAAAACCCCGCTTTCGAAAATCGGGCTCGATCTCATTCAAAAATTCGCGCCGCTGGCCGAGGGCGGCGTGTACGCGATTTTTGACGCGCGGCATTCGGTCCGGATGAAAAAAACAGCGGGGAGCGCCCATCCGGCCGAAGTCCGGAGAGAGATCCGTTATTGGAAAAGAAAGTTGAAAAAATAAATGCACCGATTTGAGTACCGGGGGCGCGAGTTTTATTGTGAGGACGTGCCGGTGAGAAAGATCGCCGAGGCGGTGGGGACCCCTTTTTATCTCTACAGCATCGGGACATTCCTCGATCATTTTTTAAAATTGAAGGCGGCGTTCAAATCCGCCGGTCCGCTCATCTGTTTTTCGATGAAGGCCAATTCCAACCTCACGGTTTTGAAATCGCTCGTGAACGAAGGGGCCGGGCTCGACATCGTTTCGGGCGGCGAACTTTTCCGCGCGAAGAAAACGGGGGTGGACCCGAAAAAAATCGTCTTTGCGTCGGTGGGCAAGACGCCCGCGGAGATTGAGGAAGCGATCCGCTCAAAAATTTTGATGTTCAACGTCGAATCGGCGGCCGAACTCGAGGCCCTGAACGCCGTCGCGGGGAAATTGAAAATGCGCCAAAAGATCGCCCTGCGGCTCAATCCCGACGTCACACCCGACACGCATCACTACATCACGACGGGGGCCAAACAAAATAAATTCGGCATCGACCGGCGCACGGCCTACCGGCTTTTCATGGAGGCGTACCGCTATCCTTTTTTGGATTTCACGGGTGTGCACATCCACATCGGCTCGCAGATCACCGATTCGCGGCCCTTTGTCGCCGCGATCCGGCGCTCGCTCGAATTCATCGACAGCGTGCGCGCGGGCGGCGGGCGGATCGAATCCATGAACATCGGCGGGGGCCTGGGCATCATTTATTCGAAGGAAAAACCGCAGACCGCGCAGGCCTTCGCCGACGCGATCCTGCCGCTTTTTAAAAAATATGATTTGGGCCGGGGGCTGAGGCTCATTCTCGAGCCCGGGCGTTTCATTTCCGGAAACAGCGGCATCCTGGTGACGAAGATCCTTTACAAGAAAAAATCCCGCGCCAAATCTTTTGTGATCGTCGACGCGGGGATGAACGACCTCATCCGTCCCGCTTTTTACGGCGCGTATCACGAGATCCTGCCGGTGGTGAAGGCGCGCGGCCAGGTTCACCGCGAGCACGCCGATGTCGTGGGGCCGATTTGCGAGAGCGGCGATTTTTTGGCCAAGGACCGCGTGCTCCCGGCTTTGAAAGTCGGGGACCTGCTCGCCGTCATGTCCTGCGGCGCGTACGGTTTTGTGATGTCGTCCAATTATAATTCGCGCCCGCGCGCGGCGGAGATCGTCGTGCGGGGTGGGCGTTTTTTCACGGCGCGCCTACGGGAAACGCGCGGGGATTTGATCCGCGGCGAGCGGATCGTGAAGGCGGCGCTTTAAACAAATGGAAAAAACCGTTTCTTTCACGAAGATGGTCGGCGCGGGCAATGATTTTATCATCGTGGACAACCGTTCCGGGATCCTGAAGGGGGATTTGAAGGGGCTCGCGCGCCGCCTCTGCGACCGGAAACACGCGATCGGCGCGGACGGCCTTTTGCTTCTGGAAAAATCCAGGACCGCCGACATCCGGATGCGGATCTTCAATCCCGACGGCAGTGAGGCCGACATGTGCGGAAACGGGGTGCGGTGCCTGGCGAAATTCGCGGCGGAAAAAAAAATTAAAAAAGGAAAACTCACGGTCGAAACCCCCGCGGGTCTCATCGAGGCCCTCATCCGCGGGAACGTCGTCAAAGCGAAGATCACGGACCCCGCCGATCTTCGCCTCGACCTCAAGATCCCTCTCGGCGGCCGGATGCTGGACGGAAATTTTATCGACACGGGCGTGCCTCACGCGGTGCTGGTCGTCGACTCGGTCGACAAGGTCGACGTTTACGGGACGGGCCGGGCGATCCGCTGTCACAAACTGTTCGCCCCGAAAGGCGCCAACGTGAATTTTGTTTCGATCGCCCCGGGCGGCATCGAGGTGCGGACCTACGAGCGCGGCGTGGAAAACGAGACGCTTTCCTGCGGAACCGGTTCGACCGCGTCGGCGCTGGTGGCCGCGGCCCTTCGGGGGCTTGAATCTCCGGTGAAGGTGCGCACGCACGGCGGCGAGGAGCTGAAAGTTTATTTTTCAAGGAACGGCCGGTCGTTTGTCGACGTGTCGCTCGAGGGGCCGGTTCAAAAAAGTTTTGAGGGGAGGGTGAATTTATGAAATTTCAAGGTTCGTATACCGCGCTCGTCACGCCATTCAAAAACGGGAAGATTGACGAGAAAACGCTCGTGAAACTGGTCCGGCGCCAAATCGAATCGGGGACCGACGGCCTGGTGCCTGTCGGCACGACGGGCGAATCACCGACTTTGTCCTACAAAGAACACGAGCGCGTGATCGAGATCGTGGTCCGCGCGGCCGGCCGCCGCGTGCCGGTGATCGCCGGAACGGGTTCGAACAGCACCGACGAGGCCATCATGCTGACGCGCTTCGCCAAAAAAGCGGGTGTCGACGGCGTGCTCCTGGTTTCCCCTTATTACAACAAGCCGACCCAGGAAGGGCTTTACCGCCATTTTGAAACCATCGCGAAAAAAGTGGACGTGCCGATCGTCCTTTACAACATTCCCGGCCGGACCGGCGTTTTGATTCATCCCGAAACCATCGCGCGCCTGGCGAAGATCCCGACCATCGTGGCCGTGAAAGAGTCGACGGGGAACATGGACCAGGCCTCGCAGATCCTCTCGCTCTGCGGCATCACGATCCTGAGCGGGGACGATTCGCTCACCCTGCCGCTTCTTTCCTTGGGGGCCAAGGGGGTGATCTCGGTGATCTCGAACGTCATACCCGACGCGGTCGCGCGGATGGTCGACGCGTATTTCGCGGGGGATGAGGCCGCCGCGCGGCGTTTGCATTACCGGATGTTTCCGCTTTGCCGCGCGCTTTTTATTGAAACCAATCCGATTCCGGTGAAGCGCGCGATGCGGCTTCTCGGCCTTTGCGGGGACGAGCTTCGCCTGCCGCTCTGCCCGATGCAGGCGTCAAATGAAAAAATTTTAAGAGAGGCCATGAAAAATTATGGCCTCAAAACGAAAGGGTTATTCTGATGGTGCGGATTGCCGTGAACGGCGCGGCGGGACGGATGGGGCAAAGAATCCTGGAGCTCGCGAAGGCCTCCGGCGAATTCAAAATCGCGGGCGCTTTCGATGAGAAGGAGAAGAGGCTTTCCAAAGATTCCCTCGGCGGAAAAGGGGTGCTGGTCGATTTTTCGGCGGCGGCGGGGACTGCGGACTCGCTGGCGGCGGCCGAAAAAGCCGGCTGGGGGCTCGTGGTCGGGACCACGGGTTTGGACGCGAAAATGGAAAACGCGCTTCGCGCGGCGGGGAAAAATATTCCCGTTGTCCGCTCCTCGAACATGAGCGTGGGCGTGAATCTCCTGCTCGAACTCGTGGCCCTCGCGGCCAAGCGGCTCGGACGGGAGTTTGACATTGAAATCACCGAGGCGCATCACCGCCACAAAAAAGACGCGCCCAGCGGAACGGCCCTCATGCTCGCGGAGGCGATCGCGCGCGCGAAAGGCTGGGATTTGGAAAAGGCGCTCCGATACCGAACGGCCGGCAAATCGGCCGGCGAGCGGCCGGACGAGGAAATCGGCATGCAGGTGATCCGCGCGGGCGAGATCGTGGGAGACCACACGGCGCTCTTCGGCGGCCCGGCGGAGACGATCGAGATCACGCACCGCGCCCAGTCGCGCGACACGTTCGCGCGCGGGGCGCTGGCGGCGGCGCTCTTTCTGTCCAAAAAGAAAAACGGTTTTTACACCATGGCCGATATTCTAAAATAAGATGGCCTTTTTTCTGGACGAATCCGAACGGCTGAAAAATCTCCCGCCCTATCTTTTTGTGGAAATCGACCGCGCCAAGCGCCGCGCGATCGAAAAGGGCGTGCGAGTGATTGACTTCGGCGTGGGGGACCCCGACCGGCCGACGCCGGCGTTTGTGTTGAGCGCCCTTTCAAAGTTCATCAAAAATCCAGCGACTCATCACTACCCGCTTGACCGCGGAAGCGCCGAGTTTCGGCGCGCGGCCGCCCGCTGGTGCGAGAAGCGTTTCGGCGTGACGCTCGACCCCGACACCGAGATCCTTCCTTTAATAGGCTCCAAAGAAGGCATCGCGCACCTGCCGCTGGCCTACCTCAACCCGGGTGACACGGCCCTTGTGCCCGATCCGTGTTACCCGCCGTACAAAAGCGGGACGCTTTTTGCGGGCGGCCGCGCGCATCTTTTGCCATTGAGGGAAGAAAACGGGTTCCTCCCCGATTTTGAGGCCGTGCCGGCGGAAATTTTAAAGAAGGCGAAAATTATTTTTGTAAATTATCCGAATAATCCGACGGGGGCCGTTGCCCCGCGCGCGTTTTATGAGCGGCTCGTCGCGTGGGGCACGAAACATAAAATTTTAATCGCCTCGGACCTGGCTTATTCCGAAATTTATTTGGGGAACCAAAAGCCGCTCAGCATTTTCGAGATCCCCGGCGGGAAAGAAACGGCGATCGAGTTTCATTCGCTTTCCAAAACCTGCAACATGACCGGCTGGCGCGTGGGTTTCGCCGCGGGGCGCGCGGACGCGATCAGCGCCCTTTTGCGCGTCAAGGCGAACCTCGACTCCGGCGTTTTTACGGCGATCCAGCTGACGGCGGCCGAGGCCCTGCGGAAGAGTTTTGGTTTTTCAAAAAAGGCGAACCTTCTTTACAAAAGGCGGCGCGATCTTTTGGTCGGGGGCCTGCGGAAACTCGGATTCCCGGTCGAGCCGAACCCGGCCACGTTTTACGTTTTTACGCGGCTTCCCGGCGACGCGCGCGATTCGACGGCATTCTGCAAAAACCTGCTCGAGAAAACAGGGATCGTCGTGACGCCCGGCGTGGGCTTCGGGCCCGCGGGCGAGGGCTATGCGCGTTTCACATTGACCGTGCCCGAACCCCAAATCCGCGAAGCGCTCTCGCGGATGAAAAAAATATTTTAGTTTTCATGGCGACCGTATTTTTGGGGATCGGATCGAATCTCGGCGACCGCAGAGCGAATATCGAAAAGGCGCTGGGTCTTTTGCGCGAGGACAAAGAAATTAGCGTCGAGGCCGTTTCGGATCTCATGGAAACCGAGCCCGTGGGAGGGCCGGCCGGCCAGGGGAATTATTTGAACGGCGCGGCCCGGATCCGCACCGAGCTTTTGCCGCTGGCGCTTTTGAGCAGGCTGAAGGCCATTGAGAGGCGTTTGGGCCGGCAAAAGGCCGAACCGAACAGCCCGCGGCCGATGGACCTGGACATTTTATTTTACGACGACGTGATCATCGTGGAGGGAAAGAATCTCCACATTCCGCATCCGCGGATGCACGCGAGGGGTTTCGTGCTGGAGCCGCTTTCTCAGATCGCGTCCGACTGGGTTCACCCGCGGCTCCAAAAGACGGTGCGCGGGCTTTACGAGGATTTGATCCGTGAGGGTCACAGGCAAACTGCGGGAACTTGAGCGTCTCGTCGACGCCTGGAAGAGGCGGGGCGAAACGATCGGTTTTGTGCCGACGATGGGGTCCCTGCACGAGGGGCACCTGTCGCTTGTGCGGCACGCGAAAAAGGAAAATAGAAAAACCGTCGTCAGCCTCTTCGTGAACCCGCTCCAATTCGGGCCGGACGAAGACTACGCGCGCTACCCGCGGGATCCGGCGCGCGATCGGGCTCTTTTAAAAAAAGAAAAGGCGGATCTGGTCTACGCGCCGTCCGTGAAAGATTTTTACCCGCCGGGTTTTCAGACCGCCGTCGCGGTGAAGGAATTGTCCCGCTCCCTTTGCGGAGCGCGGCGGCCCGTTCATTTTGCCGGTGTCGCGACCGTGGTTTTGAAACTTTTGAACGCGGTCAGGCCCGACGCCGTTTATCTGGGGCAAAAGGATTACCAACAGTTCCGCGTCGTGGAGCGGATGGTCCGGGATTTGGGAGTGCCGGTCTCGGTGAAAATGGCGCCGATCGTCCGGGAAAAAGACGGCCTGGCGATGAGTTCGCGGAATATTTTTCTGAGCCCGGCCGAGCGCCGGCAGGCGCCGCATTTACACCGCGCGCTTGAAAAGGGCCGGGCGCTTATCGAAAGCGGCGTCAAAAACGCCTGCGACGCGCGCAAGGCCGCACTTCGGATTTTGTCGCGCGCCTCGGGCGCGAGGCTCGATTACCTCGAGATCGTGGATGCCGTGACGCTTCGGCCTGTGGTAAAATTGACGGAGGGCGCCCGCATTTTAATCGCCGCGGCCGTTTTTTTCGGAAAAACGCGGCTCATCGACAATGTTTTGGCAGAGGTTAAAAAATGATTCGCGTTCTCATGAAATCCAAAATTCACGGGGCGACCGTGACCGAGGCCAATTTGCGCTACACGGGCTCGATCACGATCGACAAAAACCTTTTGCGCGCGTCGGACATCCGTCCCTTTGAAAGAGTGCAGATCGTCAATCTTCACAACGGCAGCCGGGTTGAGACCTACGTGCTGGAGGGTCAGGCGGGGTCGGGGACGATTTGCATGAACGGGGCGGCCGCGCGCTGGGCCGAGGTGGGGGACAAGGTCATCATTATTTCCTACGCGCTTTTGACGGAAAAAGAAGTGAAGCGTCACACGCCGCGCGTGATCTTTGTGGACGAAAAAAATCGGATGAAGAAATCTAAATGATCAAGGTCGGCATCATCGGCTGTGGGACGATTGGCGGAGAGCTGGCCAAGGCCTGCCAAAAAAGATTCGCGAGCGAAGTGAGGCTGGAGGCGATCGCGGACCTCGACGCCGCGCGCGCGCGGAAATTGCAGAAGGGGCTCAGGCCCAAGCCCCAGATCCTTCCGTTTGACGCGCTCATCAGGCGCTGTGATCTGGTCATTGAATCGGCGTCGAAGCCGGCCGCTTATGAGGTGGCCAAAAAAGCGCTTTCGCTCGGCAAGGACGTGATGATCATGAGCGTCGGCGGTCTTCTTGGAAAAGAAAAAGAGGTTTTTGAGCTCGCGCGCACGCACCGCTGTTGTCTCTACCTGCCGAGCGGCGGTGTCGTGGGCATCGACGGGCTGAAAGCCGCGCGGATCGGAAAGTTGAACCGTGTCACGCTCACGACGCGCAAGCCTCCCCACGGTTTTGAGGACGCGCCTTACGTGATCCGGCACGGGATCCATTTGAAAAAATTGAAGCAGGAAAAAATTTTATTCGAAGGGGACGCCGCGGCGGCGGTGAAGGGCTTTCCCAAGAATATCAACGTCTCGGCGACCTTGAGCCTCGTGGGACTGGGCGCGAAAAAAACGAAGGTCCGCATTATCGCCTGCCCGCACATGCTCGTCAACGTGCACGAGGTTTATGTTCAGGGGGACTTCGGATCGTTTTATACGCGGACGGAAAATTTTCCGTCGGAAGAGAATCCGAAAACGAGCCGCCTGGCGATCCTCTCGGCCGTCGCGACGCTTGAGCGGATTCTGAAAAACGTGAAGATCGGGACTTGAACGACCAAAATCTCATTGCGGCCTGCATCGGCGGGGAGCGCGGCGCGTGGGAACTTTTTGTCGAGCGTTTTTCAAAATTAATTTATTGGAGCATTCGGAAAACCCTGGAGGGCACGGCGTTTAACGCGGATCTCGACCTTCACGGCGACATTTTTCAGGAACTTTTTATGCGCCTGATGGATAAAAATGAGCTGGCGCAGCTCCGCGAGGCGTCGAGCCTGAAACGGTTTTTGGTCGTGAGCGCGTCTTATGCGGCGCGCGACCGGTTAAAAAGTCTCACGCGCGCCGAGAAAAACAGGATTCCGCTCGAGGCGCTCGAGCGGGTCGAGGGCCGCGCGGCGCTTCCGCCGGGAATGGCCGAGGCCCTGGACCGGGCGCTTTCAGACCTCGATCCGAGGGCGCGGGCCTGCGTCGAATTGTATTATTTGGACCGGAAGACATTTCAGGAAATCGGGGAAGTGATGGGGATACCCCAAAACACGGTGTCGACGATCGTCCGGCGCGCCAAGGAAAAACTTCGGGCGCGTTTGGTGAGCGAAGGATTTGACAGGGAGGCCGGGAATGGATAAGTTCGATCAAACGCTCGAAAACTATTTTGAGGGCGCGGGCGGGGACGCGGCTTTCGCTCGGAAGATTCGCGGGCTTGTGGAAAATTTGGATGAGGCCGGGAAAGAAAAAATCCCCCGCGAGCTTGTGGAGGCGGCCAAACGCCTGGGCGGGCGAAAACCGGCCGCGCGCCGGCGCCTCTCAAACTTTTTATGGGCGGGATTTTCAGTCGTGATGTTCGCGTTTTCATTTTTATTCCGCCGATACTTTTTGCAGTGCCTGGCGCTGGCGGTGGTTTCGGGGATCAAGTGGATCGTCGATCAGCGCGTGACCAAGACCCAGATCATGATCTACAAAGCGCTCGAAACCGAGGAAAAAGAGGGGGAGCGTCACCGGCTTTCTTCTCATTTGTAAAATTTTGTTTTAAAAAATTACGGGGCGTGTGCCCAGTCCGCCACTAAGGTGTCGGCGGACTTCGCCACGCCAGACAAAATAATACGGGGCGTGGCTCAGCTTGGCTAGAGCGCTGCGTTCGGGACGCAGAGGTCGCTGGTTCAAATCCAGTCGCCCCGACATTTTGAATTTACCCCCTAATTTCCCCGCCCCTTGACATCCCGTGAAAAATGAGGCATAATTCACATCATGGTGAAAAAGTGAAAACTTATGCCAGGCTGTTTCAGCCTCCAAAAACAAGTTTTTTTCTTTTGGGAATGAGGGGTGTCGGAAAAAGCACCCTGACGAAAATGCATTTTAAAAATGCCAAAAAGGTGAACCTTCTTGACGAGGGTCTTTATCAATCCTACCTTTCCAAGCCCCACACGTTTGCCGAGGATTTGTCTGAAGTAAAGCCCGGAGACTGGGTCATTGTGGATGAAGTCCAGAGACTCCCCCAGCTTTTGAATGAAGTGCACCGCTTGATTGAGGATAAGAAAATCAAGTTCGCTCTATTGGGTTCCAGCGCCAGAAAATTGCGCAGAAGCGGAGTCAATCTCCTCGGAGGAAGGGCGCTTCAAAAATTTTTGCATCCCTTTCTCCCGGAAGAGCTGGAAGATGATTTTTCGATGGACGCCGTTTTGAGGAACGGGTCTATTCCTCTTATTTGGGTATCGGAGAACCCCAAAGAACAGCTTTTGGCGTATCTACAGCTTTATCTCAAAGAAGAAATTCAAGCCGAAGCCATCGTGAGAAATTTGCCCGGGTTTGCGAGGTTTTTGCCCGTAGCGGCGCTTTTTCATTCACAAGTCATCAATGTCGAGGCGATCGGCAGGGACTGCGGGGTGGCGCGTTCGACGGTGGAAGGTTATCTGCAGATTTTGGAGGACACGCTGATGGCTTTTCAGCTGCCGGCTTATGAAAATAAATTGCGTGTCCGGCAGAAAATGCACCCCAAACTTTATTGGACGGATTCGGGCGTGGTGCGGGCGGCCAAGAGGCAATTGGAAGGATTGGCTATTGAGGAAAAAGGCGCGCTTTTTGAAGGATTCATCGCGCAGGTGATCAAAAGCTATCGGGAACTCGGAATGTTGGATTGTGACAGGGTTTCTTATTGGTCTGCGGGAAAAAATTCGATAGAAGTCGATTTTATTATTGAAAGAGGTAAGGAAGTGATAGGTGTCGAGGCCAAATCCGGAACCGAACCGGATAAGAAATGGTTTTCGGGGCTCAATGCATTGAAAGAGGTCGGAAAACTCAAACGCTCTATCCTTGTTTACGCGGGCAAAAGGAAATACAAGCATCATTCGGGAACGGAAGTGCTGCCCGTGCGGGATTTTATCCACGAGCTCAAATTAGCTTGATAATTCTAATTTACCATGTAAATTAGAAGCGTGCCTTCTAAAAATAATTTCCTATTCAAATGACAAAGCGTGTCCCGTGTGCGGGTGGGGTGGTGCTTAATTCTTCCGGCCAGATTCTTCTTGTGAATCAAAACGGCAATTCCTGGTCGCTTCCCAAAGGGCACATTGACGAAGGCGAGGACGCGCTGGCGGCCGCTAAGAGAGAAATTTATGAGGAGTCCGGCGTCAGTCAGGTCGAGCACCTGAAAGATCTCGGCGCCTACGAACGCTACCGGATCGGGCTTGACGGGAAAGATGATTTGTCCGAGCTTAAAACGATCCATATGTTTTTATTTAAAACTTCGCAAAACGCGCTCAAGCCCGTGGACCCCAAAAACCCCGAGGCCCGGTGGATGAGCGCGGAAGAAGCGGTGAAACTTTTGACCCATCGCAAGGACAGGGAATTTTTGAAATCCGTTTCGACTCAATTAAAAAATGGGAAATAAAATTTTGAATTCTAACCGCGTTTATTACGATTCTCCGGCGGGAACTTTGGAAATACGCGAAAAAAACGGGAAAATAAATTCCGTCCGCTTTGTTTCCAAAAAAATTAAAGGCGTCTCTTCCGCGTCTAACGCGGTATTAAAAAAATGCCTCCGGGAACTTCGGGAATATTTTTCTAAAAAAAGAAAATTTTTTGCGGTGCCGTTTTCCGCGGACGGGACGGACTTTCAAAAGAAAGTGTGGAAAGAGCTTTCGCGTCTGCCATTTGGGGCGACCGCCGCTTATTCGGAAATCGCCGCACGCGCCGGAAACCCGCGGGCCGTGAGGGCGGTGGGAAGCGCCTGCGGCGCCAACCCCCTTGCGGTCATCGTGCCCTGCCACCGCGTTGTGGGAAAATCCAACGCTTTGTCGGGCTACGCGGGGGGCATTTCCAAAAAACGCCGGCTATTGGATCATGAAAACGGAAAAGACAAAGAAAAAAACTCTTAAAAAAAATTTCTCGCGCGCGCATCTTTTTTACAGCGGGCGCGTGCAGGGCGTGGGGTTTCGCTTCACCGCGGAACGTCTGGCGCTGGAGCTGGGGCTGGTGGGGTGGGTCAAAAATCTGCCCGACCGCCGCGTGGAGCTGGTGTGCGAAGGCGAGCGCGAAGACGTGGAGGCCCTTTTGCGGCGCATCCGGGAAAGCTCGCTCGGGGCCTCGATCGCCAAAACCGTCTGTGAATGGGAATCCGCGACCGGCGAGTTTTCTGATTTTTCAATCGAGTACTGTCTTTAAAAAATGTCCTCTCCAAAGGCAAGGATCCAAAAACTTCGGCGTGAAATTGTCCGTCACGACCGTCTCTATTACGAAAAAAACCGGCCGGTCATTTCGGATGAGAACTATGACCGCCTCCTAAAGGAGCTGGCCGGTCTCGAACGGGCGCATCCGGAATTTGCCTCGCCGGATTCCCCGACCCAGCGCGTGGGCGGCCGCCCGCAGAGGGAATTCAAATCCGTCCGGCATTCGGCGCCGATGCTCAGCATTGAAAATACTTATTCAAAAGAAGAGCTCGAGGCGTTTGACGAGCGCGTGCGGAAAAATCTGGAGGGACGGCCGTACGCGTACGTCCTTGAGCTCAAAATCGACGGCGTGTCGCTTTCGCTTTCCTATGAAAAGGGAGGACTGGCGCGCGCGGCCACCCGCGGCGACGGCCAATGGGGAGACGACATCACCGAAAACGCCAAAACGATCGCCGACATCCCGCATGCGCTAAAAGGAAACGCCCCGCCGACAATCGACATCCGCGGGGAAGTGTTCATGCCGCGGCAGAAGTTTTTGGAACTGAATCGGGAAAAAGACTCGCTCGGCGAGGAGGGGTTCGCCAATCCCCGGAACGCCGCGGCCGGGTCGCTCAAGCTTCTCGACTCGAAAATCGCGTCCAAACGGGGCCTGCGTTTTTTGGCGCACGGCGCGGTGAATTATCCGGAAAACCTTTTTCAAAGCCACGCGGCGCTTTTGGATTTTTTCAAAAAATCCGGCGTGCCGGTGAGCCCTCACAACCGTCTCTGCAAAGACCTCGGCGAGGTCTTCAAGTGGTGCGACCATTGGCAGACCGAGCGGCGGACACTCGACTACGAGACCGACGGCCTGGTCGTCAAAGTGAACGATCTGACCGAGCAGAGATTTTTGGGGTCCACGAACAAAAGCCCAAGAGGGGTGATCGCCTACAAATTTCCGGCGGAGAAGGCGAAGACCCGGCTTTTAGAGATCGGCGTCCAGGTCGGGCGGACGGGTGTCCTGACACCCGTGGCGCATTTGGAGCCGGTATTTTTGGCGGGGAGCACGGTCTCGCGCGCGACGCTTCACAACGAAGACGAGATCCGCCGGCTGGACCTGGCCATCGGCGACTGGGTGGAGATCGAAAAAAGCGGCGAGATCATCCCGCAGGTGATCCGCGCGCTGAAGGAAAAACGCACCGGCAAGGAAAAAAAATTTTCGATGCCCAAGAAATGCCCCGCTTGCGGATCGGAGGCCTGCCGCGAATCGGACGAGGTGGCCTTGCGCTGTGTGAACCTGGCTTGTCCGGCGCAGTCGAAGGGCCGGCTCCTCCACTTTGCCTCGAGAAAGGCGATGGACATCGAGGGTTTGGGCGAAGCGCTCGTGGATCAATTGGTCGATAAAAAAATGCTGCGCGACGCGGCGGACATCTACGCTTTGAAAAAAGAGCCGCTGGCGGCGCTCGAACGCATGGGCGAAAAATCCGCCGGCAATCTTTTACGCCAAATTGACAGAAGCAAAAAAAATGAGCTCGAGCGGGTCGTGTACGGTCTGGGGATCCGCCACGTGGGAGCGGCCGCCGCGCGGCTTTTGGCGGGCCATTTCGGATCGATGGAAAAATTGGCCGCGGCGACTTTTCAGGACCTCGAGCGGATCGGGTCGATCGGCGGCGTGATCGCCGAGAGCGTGGTCGATTTTTTTAAGAATAAAGAAAACCGCCAGGGGATCCGAAAACTCGAACGCGCGGGCGTGAATCTGCGCGGGGCAAGAAAGGCCCTTTCCTCGCGTCTGGCCGGGCAGACGTTTGTCCTGACCGGCGCGCTCGAGGGCTTCACGCGCGACGAGGCGGCGCGGGCGATCCAGGACCGCGGCGGGCGCGTGTCCTCGAGCGTCAGCAAAAAGACCCACGCGGTGATCGCCGGGACGGACCCGGGGTCGAAACGGGAAGACGCGAAAAAATTGGGCGTGAAAATATTGAACGAGGGAGAATTTAGGAAATTGTTAAAATGAAACCGGACAAGGAGCCCAGGATGAAAAAAATTTTATCCACGACAGTCATGATTTTTCTTGCGGTTGAATTATTTGGATGCGCGTCGGTGCAGAAAAAATTCACGCGCAAACCCAAGGAACCCGCGCACCGCGCCTCCGCGATCTATTTTGAGGAAGGGCCCTATCAAAAGAAGTATTCGAGCGCCTATTATTACAAAACCCATTTCACGTTCTGGAAAAGTTTTCAGAGCGAGACGATCGAGGAGCTCGGCGGCAACCAGAAGCGCCTCGAGCGGAACGTGCAGGAGGCCTACAGCCACTTGAGTCAATTGAACCAGTATCTCGTTCCCGAAAAACAGGCGGAGCTGAGGCCCATGCTCGATTCGCTCGGCCATATCCAAACACAGATCGAGTCCGGCGCGGTGTCGGCTTCGCAGGCGACGGGCCTCCGCACGGAACTCGAAAAAATCGAACGCATGGTTTCGAGCCACTTCTACTACGAGAAGGTGAAGGACGCGCTCATTCCGGAGAAAGTCGATTTGGGGGCTCAGCCCCCGTCATCCTGAAGAATGACGGTTTAAGGAGGTTGAGGTGAGAAAAAATGGATGATCTCGTCCGGCTTTTCTTGGATTATCTTTCAATTGAAAAAGGCCTCTCCAAGAATACGCTCATGGCCTATCGCCGCGACCTCGGGCGGTACGCCCAATTTTTAAAAAAAAAGAAAAACACCTCTTTCGCGCGGGTCAACCGCGGCGACGTGATGGATTTTCTGCTCGAGGAGCGCGACCGGGGACTCACCGCGCGATCGGTGGCGCGGGGGCTTGTGGCCGTGCGTCTCTTGCACCGGTTTCTCGCGCAAGAGGCCAAGATCCCCGAGGATGTCACCAGGACCCTGGAGTCGCCAAAGCTCTGGAAGCCCCTGCCGGAATGTTTGAGCGTCACGGAGGTTGAGTCGCTCATCAACGCGCCGGACATTAAAACGCTTTCGGGCATCCGGGATCAGGCGATCCTGGAGCTCCTATACGCCACGGGCCTGCGGGCCGGCGAAGTCTCGACGCTGAAGGCCCCTTACGTGAATCTGGATCTGGGTCACGTGCGCGTGTTGGGGAAAGGGGAGAAGGAACGGATGGTTCCCCTGGGCCGCGCCGCAAAAAAGAGCGTGAAGCGGTATCTCGATCGCGTGCGGGGACGCTGGGTGAAGGGGCGGAATGAGGACGCCCTTTTTGTGACGCGCGCGGGAAAGCGGATGTCGCGGCAAACCGTTTGGGCGATCCTCAAAAAATACGCCGGGCGCTCGCGCATCGCCAAGCCCATCTACCCGCATATTCTGCGGCATTCGTTCGCGACGCACCTTTTGCAGAACGGCGCGGACCTGCGGGTGGTGCAGGAGCTTTTGGGGCATTCGGACATCGCGACGACCCAGATTTACACGCACGTGGACAAATCACGATTAAAGGGAATTCATACGAAGTTTCACCCGAGACCGTAGAGTAGTTAGAAGTTAGTAGTTAGAAGTTAGAAGCTATTTGGCTTTTGCTTCTAACTTTTAGCTTCTAGCTTCTAACAGTTTTCAGAGGAGTCTCAATGTCACAACGTTCAGATCAAGTCGCCGAGGAACTGCGGAAAATCGTGAGCCGGGTTCTCCTTGAGGACCTGCACGACCCGCGCATCGGTTTTGTCACCATCACGCGCATCGAGATCACGGGCGACCTGCGCCACGCGAAAGTTTTTTACAGCATCCTCGGCGACGCGAACGCGAGGGACTCGACGCTCGAGGCGCTCGAAGAAAACAGAGGGCTCATTAAAAAACTCACGATCGAGCGCCTCAACATGAAATACGCGCCGGAGATTAAATTTGAAGAGGACAAGTCGATCGAGCATGTTTTTAAAATAGATGAAATCTTAAGGAGCATAAAAAAGAAAAATGGAATGTGAGAACGGATATCAGGCGATCAGGTTATCAGAAGGCAGGGCATCAGAAGATCAGAGTATCAGGGACAAAAAGTTCCTGATACCCTGGTCACCTGATAACCTACACCCTGATTTCCTGGTATCCTGATCTCCTATTTATATGGACGGCATTCTGTTATTCGATAAACCCATTCACTGGACCAGCCACGACGCCGTGGATTTTATCCGCCGCCGCATCGGCCAGCGGGCCGTGGGGCACGCGGGCACGCTCGATCCCCTGGCGACGGGACTTTTGATCCTGCTTTTGGGAAAATCCACGAAACTTTCGAAGGATTTCAGCAATTTGGATAAGGACTACGCGGGCTCGATGACGCTGGGGATGACGACCGACACCCAGGACCTGGAGGGCCGCATCCTGTCGGGGGCCCTCCCCGAAAACGTGCGCGCGGCGGACATCGAGCGGCTTTTCCGGGAACTCACCGGAACCCTCATGCAGGTCCCTCCGCGTTTTTCGGCGGTTCATCAAAAAGGCAAAAAACTTTACAAGTGGGCGCGCAAAGGCGTGGCCGTCGAGGAGGCGCCCGCGCGTGAAATCCGCGTCGAGGATTTTAAACTGCTCCGGTTTTCTCCGCCGGATATTTATTTTTCCCTGCGCTGTTCGAAGGGCACCTACGTCCGGACCCTCTGTGACGTGATCGGGAAGCGGCTCGGGCCGGGCGGGGTCCTGTCGTGTCTCGTGCGGACGCGCATCGGGCGTTTTCGCCTCGAAAACGCGCTGACCGAAGAAAAAATTTTGGCGATGAGTCATGAAAATTTATCAAGGCTTTCGGGACAAACGGCTTAAAAAGCGCCCGCGCGCGGTGGCCATCGGCATTTTTGACGGCGTTCACCGGGGCCATAGAAAAATTATTCAGAAGGCGCTGGGCGCCGCGCGGCGATCGCGCGCCGCGAGCCTCGTCGTCACGTTCGAGCCGCATCCCAATAAAATTTTGAGGCCCGGGCAGAAACACCCGATCCTCATGTCGCTCGAGCACCGCCTGCGCCTGTTTGAGCGGCTGGGGATTGCGGAGGTTTTGGTGATCCGTTTCGACCGGCGCTTTTCGAAGATCACGCACGAAGATTTTTTGCGCGGCCTCCTTTTAAAGCGTCTCGGGATGAAGTCGCTGTGCGTGGGGCATGATTTCCGGTTTGGGTTCCGGGGCCGCGGAGACGCGCGTTATTTGCGGCAGGAGTCCGGCAAGCGGGGATTCGGGTTTTCGCTGGTCGCACCCCTCAAGGTCCGCGGCCGGACGATTTCCAGCACCCGCATTCGCCGCCTCATCGAGCGCGGACACTTGCGAAAGGCCGAGGAAATGCTTGGCCGGCCGGTGTCCGTTTATGGCACGGTGATTCACGGCCGGGGCAGGGGCCGGTCCGTGGGTTTCCCGACGGCGAATTTGAACCCCCATCACGAGACGCTCCCGCCCAGAGGGGTGTACGCCGCGCGGGGATTTCTGGGCGAGCGGGAGCTTGCGGGAGTCATTCACATCGGCAAACGGCCCACTTTTGCGGACAGGCAGGCCAGTCTCGAGGTGCATTTTTTGAACTTTCACAAGAATATTTACGGGCGGGAGGTGGAGCTGATTTTCATTAAAAAACTAAGGCCCATCCGGAAGTTCAGGGACAAGGCGGCGCTGGCGGAGGCCATCCGGGAGGACATCCGGAAGGCCGCCATTTCCCTTTACAAAGCCCCTTTTACCGATTATAATTAGAGTCCATTAAAAAAACCAAGGAGAAGGTATTTCCGTATGTCACTGACAAAAATGAGAAAAGAAGCAGTTATCCAGAAGCACCGCGTCCACGACAAGGACACGGGTTCGTCGTTTGTCCAGATCGCCGTGCTGACGGAAAGGATCAACTCGTTAGGCACCCATTTCAAATCCCACGTCAAAGACCATCATTCCCGCCGGGGGCTCTTGAAGCTGGTTTCCCAGAGAAGGAAGCTCCTGGATTACATCAAAAGAGAAGACGAAAAGGCTTATTATAAGCTCATCGAAGATCTCGACTTAAGAAAATAACCATGAAAAATTTTGAGGTGAAGTTAGGCGGCCACCCGCTTCTTTTTGAGACCGGGCGCATGGCCAAGCAGGCGGATGGCGCTGTCGTCGTCCGCTACGGGGATACGGTGGTGCTCGTGGCGGTTTGCGGCACTTCCAAGCCCAAAGAAGGCACTGATTTTTTTCCTTTGACGGTCGATTACCAGGAAAAGGCCTATGCCGGCGGCAAGATTCCGGGCGGCTATTTCAAAAGGGAAGGTAAGGCGACTGAAAAGGAAACCCTGAGTTCCCGTCTCATCGACAGGCCGATCCGGCCTCTTTTTCCCGAAGGTTTTTATAATGAAGTCCAGATCGCCGCGAGCGTTTTGTCCAGCGACAAGGAGCACAACTCCGACGTCCTGGCTATGAACGCGGCTTCCGCCGCGCTCATGATCTCCGGCCTTCCGTATCTGGGTCCGGTGGCGGCCGCGCGCGTCGGCGAGAAGGACGGCGAGTTTATTTTGAATCCCACTTATCAGGAATTGGAAAAAAGCGCTTTCGAGATCATCGTGGCGACCACCGAAAAAGGCATCATCATGATCGAGGCGGGGGCCAATATTGTTCCCGAGGAAAAAATCATCGCCGCGCTCGAGTTTGCCGAGACAGCCCTGAAGCCGGTTCTCGCCCTGCAAAAAAAGATGGCCGCCGAATGCGGGAAGCCGAAAAAAGAGGTCGCGCTCATCACACTGCCCGAGGGCCTGATGGAGGAGGTCCGGAAACACTCGGCGAAGGAAATCGATAAAATTAACCGTCACGAAAAGACCAAGGAATCCCGCGAGGAAGCCCTCGACGCGCTTGCGGACGGGCTCCTGGAGAAGCTCGTCAAGGAAGGCACCGCCGTCACCGCGGCCCAGGTCAAGCAGGCCTTTCACGACGTCGAAAAAGAAGAGGTGCGGAAATTTATTTTGGACAATCACGTCCGCACCGACGGGCGCAAGCTCGATGAGATCCGCGCGATCACGTGCGAAGTCGGCGTCCTGCCGCGCACGCATGGGTCCGCGCTTTTCACGCGCGGCCAGACGCAGTCGCTCGGCGTGGTCACGCTCGGCACGACGCGCGACGAGCAGATCATCGACGCGATTGAGGGGGACATTTTCAAATCGTTCATGCTTCATTACAATTTTCCCCCGTTCTCCGTGGGCGAGGTCAAGCCCATGCGCGGCCCCGGCCGGCGCGAGATCGGGCACGGGGCGCTGGCCGAGAGGGGCTTGCGCGCGGTGATCCCCTCGAAGGAGGCCTTTCCTTATACGATACGCATGGTGTCCGATATTCTCGAATCAAACGGTTCCTCCAGCATGGCCAGCGCCTGCTCAGGCACGCTCGCGCTCATGGATGCCGGTGTCCCCATCAAAGCGCCGGTGAGCGGCATTGCGATGGGACTTGTGAAAGAGGGGAGCCGCGTCGCGATTTTGTCCGACATCGCGGGCGTCGAGGACCATTTGGGGGACATGGATTTTAAGGTGACGGGCACCGAGACGGGAGTCACGGCGATTCAGCTCGATTTGAAATTGAAAGAGTCGCTCGACGTGGAAACCCTCCGGAAGGCGCTCGACCAGGCCAAGCGCGGCCGTTTATTTATTTTGCAAAAAATGACCGCGGCGATCAACAGCCCCCGCAAACAGCTTTCGGCTTTCGCGCCCCGCATCACGACCGTGAAAGTGGATCCCGACAAGATCCGCGAGATCATCGGCCCCGGCGGGAAAATGATCCGCAAGATCACCGCGGACTCCGGCGCTCAGATCGAGGTGGAGGACGACGGCACCGTGAGGATCGCGGCTTCCGACAATGTCTCGACTCAGAAGGCCATGGATTTCATCAAGGGCATCACCGACGACGCCGAAATCGGGAAAGTTTACAAGGGTGTGGTGAAACGCATCATGAATTTTGGCGCGTTCTGCGAAATTTTGCCGGGCAAAGAAGGGCTGGTGCACGTCTCCGAACTTTCGGACTCGTATGTGGACAATGTCGAGAGCGTCGTGAAAGTCGGCGACGAGATCATGGTCAAAGTGATCGAGATTGACGCCCAAGGGCGGATCAATTTGTCACGGAAACAGTCAACGTCCGATGCTCCTCCTGTGGTCTCAAGGCGCGGTGAAAACAGCAAAGCTCCTTATCAAAAAAAGCCCCGGAGCTAAAGACCTTCCCACTCCGGCCTACATGACCGCCGGCGCGGCCGGCATGGATTTATCCGCGGCCGTCGAAGCGGACACGCCGATCCGTCCCGGCGAGATCAAACTCATTTCCACCGGTATCTCCATCAGTGTGCCCGTGGGCTATGAAGTCCAGATCCGCCCGCGAAGCGGGCTGGCCCTCAAGCACGGCATCACGCTCGTCAACACCCCCGGCACCATCGACAGCGATTATCGCGGCACGGTCTCTCTCATCCTTATCAATCTGGGACCCGCGCCTTACACGGTCAAGCGCGGCGCGCGCCTGGCGCAGATGGTTTTGCAGGAAGTGACCCGCGCCGAGGTCGAAGAGGTGGAGGACCTGGAATCGACCGCGCGCGCCGCGGGCGGTTTCGGCCACACGGGGGTCTGATGGACCAAAAGAAAAAAAACGAGGTCCTCGCGTTTTTCTGGCTTGTGGCGGCGGTCCTGGCGCTTCTGGCCCTCGTCTCGTACACGCCGGATGACATTCCCTTCGAAGTGTCCATGCCCAACTCCACGATCCGCAATTTTGTGGGCGTGGCCGGCGCCTACTCGGCGTGGTTTTTATTTCTCTTATTCGGACGGACCGCTTATTTTTTTCCGCCGCTCTTTTTATTTTGGGCGCTGGCCAAGTGGTCCGGAAAAAAAGCCCAGCGCCTGTGGCTCAAGATCTTCTCAACCGTCACCTTCATCGCCTCGGCCTGCGCGCTTTTTTCCATGGTGGGGGAGGCGAGCGACGCGCACCGCTTTCAGGCGGGGGGCCTCTTCGGTTTTTTCGCGTCTGGGTTTTTGTCCCACGTTTTCGGAAACGCGGGAGTCTTCGTGGCGCTCTCCCTTTTTCTTCTTTCGATCTTGCTCGCCACCGAGCTTTTGGTTTTGGAAATCACGACGGGTCTTTTTAAACGGATCCGCGAGGCCGCCGCGCCGAAACTTTTAAAGACCGCGGCGCAAAAGTCGGTGCCGATTTTAAGCCCCGCGCGCATTCAGGCCATCAAGGATAATTTAAAAGCGCCCCTCATCAAGCAGGCCGCGAAACCCGAGATCAAACTTTCCGTTCCGCCCAGGCCCGCGCCGCCCCGCTTTGCCGTCGAGTCGCCCAGATCCCCTCAGCCCAAACCCGCGCCGGTTCTTTCTTCGTCCGAGGAGACGCAGGGATTTTACGAACTTCCTTCGCTGAGTCTCTTGCAGATTCCCCCCGATTCCGGCTCCGCCCAGACGCGGAGTGATTTGGAGGAAAGCTCGCGCGTGCTCGAGGACACGCTCCGCGATTTTGGGATAGACGCGAAAGTCGTCGAGGTGGAGCAGGGCCCGACCATCACGCGCTACGAGCTCCAGCCGGCCGCGGGGGTAAAGGTTCAGCGGATCACGTCTCTCGAGAACGACATTTCCCTGGCTATGCGCGCGGCGAGTGTCCGCATCGTCGCCCCCATTCCGGGCAAATCGAGGGTGGGGATCGAGGTGCCGAACAACGCCCCCTCCACCGTTTATCTTCGCGAGGTTTTGGCTTCGGGTGAATTTCAGAATGAAAATTCAAAGGTGTCGATCGCGATCGGCAAGGACACGGCCGGCACGCCGCTGGTCGCAAACCTCGCCGACATGCCGCATCTTCTCATCGCCGGCGCCACGAACACCGGAAAAAGCGTCTGCATCAACAGCATTATTTCCAGCATTTTATTTAAATCCAATCCCGATGAGGTGAAATTTCTCATGATTGACCCCAAAATGGTCGAGCTTCATTTTTACAATGACCTGCCGCATCTGATCTGCCCCGTCGTGACCGACAAGGCCAAGGTCCCGGGCGTTTTGGCGTGGCTGGTCTCCGAAATGGAGCGGCGCTACCGCGTTTTATCCAAAGTGGGCGCGAAGAATCTTTTGGGATTCAATGAAAAAGTCGAGAATAAACAAATCACGAGCGAATCGATCCGGCCCGCCGAGTCCGGCGACGACGAGCCGATCCTCGTGAAAAAAATGCCCTATATTGTTTTCATCATCGACGAACTGGCGGATCTCATGCTTGCCTCCGCGCAGGAAGTCGAGACCGGCATCACGCGCCTGGCGCAGTTGGCGCGCGCGGTGGGCATTCACATGATCCTGGCGACCCAGCGGCCGTCGGTGGACGTGATCACGGGCGTCATCAAGGCCAATTTTCCCGCGCGCCTCGCGTTTCAAGTGGCCTCGAAGGTCGATTCGCGGACCATTCTGGACGAAAACGGGGCGGACAAGCTTTTGGGCCGCGGCGATTTTTTGTTCATGGACCCGCGCAAATCCAAGCTCACGCGCGGCCAGGGGGCCTGGGTTCAGGACGCCGAGATCGAAAAGATCACGCAGTTTATCAAATCCCAGAGAAAGGCCGTTTACCACGAGGCGGTGACCCAGTCCCAGGACAAAAGGCAGGCGTTCGGCGATTTCAAGCGCGATGAGATCTA
>JACPWF010000029.1 GCA_016197155.1 Candidatus Omnitrophota bacterium
AGAAGGTCACCTGCCGCTGCAAGGGCGATTTCATCGATGTCGAGCCCGCGGACGTCAATTACATGGACGTGTCGCCGAAGCAGCTCGTCTCTGTGGCGGCCGGTCTGATTCCGTTTCTCGAACATGACGACGCCAACCGCGCGCTCATGGGCTCGAACATGCAAAGGCAGGCCGTGCCGCTTTTGGTCACCGAGGCGCCCCTGGTGGGAACGGGCCTTGAATCAAGAACCGCCAAAGATTCTGGCGCGGTGGTGATTGCCAGGGAAGCGGGCAAGGTCACGAGCGTTCAGGCCGATGAAATCGTCGTGAGCGGGCGCCGTTATCCTCTTTCAAAATTCAAACGCTCCAACGCCAGCACGTGCATCAACCAGCGGCCCCTCGTCGAAGTCGGCGACAAGATCCGCGAAGGGCAGGTCCTGGCCGACGGGGCCGCGACCAAAAACGGCGAGCTGGCGCTCGGCCGGAACGTGCTCGTCGCGTTCATGCCGTGGCGGGGTTACAACTTTGAGGACGCGATCCTGCTCAGCGAAAAACTCGTGCGGGAAGACGTTTACACCTCGGTTCACATCGAGGAATTTGAAATCGAATCGCGCGACACGCGACTGGGCAAGGAAGAGATCACGCGCGACATCCCGAACGTCGGCGAAGAGGCCCTGAAGGACCTCGGCGAAGACGGCATCATCCGCATCGGCGCGGAGGTGGGCCCCGGGGACATTTTGGTCGGGAAGGTCACGCCCAAGTCCGAGACCGAACTTTCGCCCGAGGAAAAATTATTGCGCGCGATTTTCGGCGAGAAGGCCGGCGACGTGCGCGACGCGTCGCTCACCGTGCCGCCCGGAGTCGAGGGCGTCATCATTGAAACAAAAGTCTTTTCGCGAAAAGGCCAGGAGGCCAAATCCAAAGAGACCAAGGCCAAGGAGCTCAAAGAGATCGAGGCGATCAAGGAATCCTACGAGGCCCAGCTGGCCGAGCTCGAGAAGGAAAAGGCGCACAAACTCGCCGCGCTTTTGGAAGGCAAGAAGCTCGTCACGAGCCTCGTCGACAGCGAGACGGGGGCCGTGCTCATCGGCCGCGGCCGCGTGATCAAAAAATCGGATTTGAATAAAATCGGACGGGCGGATATTGAGTCCGTCAAGCTCGAGGATTCGGACGAAACCGAGGAGGCCCTTAAGCGCATCTGCCGTCTCATGGACGACCAGATCGACGAACTGCGCTACGAAGAGGACCGCGAGATTGACAAGGTCAAGCGCGGCGACGAACTTCCGCCGGGCGTTTTGAAACGCGTGAAGGTGCTCGTGGCCAATAAAAGAAAGGTCTCGGTCGGGGACAAAATGGCCGGACGCCACGGCAACAAGGGCATCGTCGCCAAGATCATGCACGAAGAGGACATGCCGTACCTGGCGGACGGGACGCCGGTTCAAATCGTTTTGAATCCGCTGGGCGTACCTTCGCGCATGAACGTGGGGCAGATTTTGGAAACGCATCTGGGCTGGGCCGCGAAGGTGCTGGGCCTGCAAATCGCCAGTCCCGTTTTCGACGGCGCCGCCGAGAGCGAGATCAAAGAGGTGATGAAAAAAGCGGGGCTTCCCGCCACCGGCAAAGTGGTGCTACGCGACGGCCGCACGGGCCAGCCCTTTGATCAGCAGGTGACGGTCGGTTACATTTACATGATGAAACTGGCGCATCTGGTGGATGACAAGATCCACGCGCGCTCGATCGGGCCTTATTCCCTGGTCACGCAACAGCCGCTCGGCGGAAAGGCGCAGTTCGGCGGACAACGGTTCGGAGAAATGGAAGTCTGGGCGCTCGAGGCCTACGGCGCGGCGTACACGCTTCAGGAACTCCTGACCGTGAAAAGCGACGACGTCCTGGGCCGCACGCGCATGTACGAATCGATCGTGAAAGGCGAAAATTCCCTCCAGGCGGACACGCCGGAATCGTTCAACGTTCTTTTGAAAGAACTGCAGTCGCTGGCGCTCGACGTCCGCACTGAAAAGAAAACCGAAGACACCAAAGAGGTGGCTCATGAGTAATCCGAACGGCCAGGCCATCGGCGAATATTCTCCGTCCGTGTTCGATTTCATTTCCATCAAAATCGCCTCTTCGGACGTGATCCGTTCGTGGAGCCGCGGCGAGGTGAAAAAACCCGAGACGATCAATTACCGCACCTTCAAGCCCGAAAAAGACGGCCTTTTCTGCGAGAAAATTTTCGGGCCCACGCGCGATTGGGAATGCAATTGCGGAAAATACAAGCGCATCAAGCACAAGGGCATCGTCTGCGACCGTTGCGGCGTCGAGGTCACGCTTTCCAAGGTGCGCCGCGAGCGCATGGGGCACATTGAGCTGGCCTCCCCCGTCACGCACATCTGGTTTTTCAAGGCCGTGCCTTCGCGGATCGGCGCGCTTTTGGAGCTGAACCTGAGGGAGCTCGAGCGCATCATTTATTACGAAGAATACATCGTGATCGAGCCGGGCGACACGCCGCTTCAGAAGGGCGACCTCCTCTCGGAGGAAAAATACCAGGCGATGGTCGAGAACTACGGGCACAAGTTTGAGGCGAAGATGGGCGCGGAGGCGATCCGCGATCTTCTGCGCGAGGTGGACATTGAGAAATTGAATACCAAACTTCACTCGGATCTCAAATCCGCCAAGGGCGAGGCCACGCAGAAAAAAATCATTAAAAGTCTCCGGATCGTCGAGACCTTCAGGAGTTCGGGCAACAAACCCGACTGGATGATCCTGGACATGGTGCCGGTGATCCCGCCGGACCTGCGGCCCCTCGTGCCCCTCGACGGCGGGCGCTTCGCGACGAGCGACCTGAACGACCTGTACCGCCGCGTGATTAATCGCAACAACCGTTTGAAAAAACTGCTCGAACTGCGCGCGCCCGAGGTCATCGTCCGCAACGAAAAAAGAATGCTCCAGGAAGCCGTCGACGCGCTCTTTGACAACGGCCGTCACGGCCGGCCGGTGCTGGGCTCCGGCAACAGGCCGCTAAAGAGTTTGAGCGACATGCTAAAGGGCAAGCAGGGCCGCTTCCGCCAGAATCTTCTGGGCAAGCGCGTCGATTATTCGGGCCGGTCGGTGATTGTCGTGGGACCGGAGCTGAAACTCCATCAATGCGGCCTGCCGAAGAAAATGGCGCTCGAACTTTTCGAGCCGTTCATCATTAAAAAACTTCGCGAACAGGGTTTTGTCCACACGATCAAAAGCGCCAAGCGCATGGTGGAAAAGGAGCGCCTGGAAGTCTGGGATATTTTAGAAGAGGTGATCAAAAATCACCCGGTGATGCTGAACCGCGCGCCGACCCTGCACCGCCTCGGGATTCAGGCGTTTGAGCCGGTGCTCGTGGAAGGCAAGGCCATCCGCATTCATCCACTGGTCTGCGCGGCGTTCAACGCCGATTTCGACGGCGATCAGATGGCCGTTCACGTGCCGCTTTCGCTCGAGGCCCAGATCGAGTGCCGCATCCTCCTGTTGTCCGTGAACAATATTTTTTCTCCCGCCGACGGCCGCCCCGTCGCCACGCCGAGCCAGGACATCGTGCTCGGCTGTTATTATTTGTCCAAAGAAAAGAAAGGGGCCAGGGGCGAGGGGTCCATTTTTTCCGGACCCGAAGAGGTCGTGACCGCCTATTCCGACAAGGAACTGGATCTGCACGCCAGGATCAAGGTTCGCATCGAAGGAAAAATCCTCGAGACGACGACGGGACGGATCATTTTTAATCAGCTCCTGCCCGAAGGGGTCGCTTTCTTCAATGAGGTGCTGACCAAGTCGAAATTGAACGCGGTGATCGCCGATTCCTACAAAATCGCGGGGCATCACCGGACGATCCAGCTTTTGGATGATTTGAAGGATCTCGGATTTGAATACGCCACGCTCGCCGGCATTTCCATTTCCCTCGACGACCTGCGCATCCCGAGCAAAAAGGGCGTGTTTTTGGAAAAGGCCCAGGAGAAAGTCGCCAAGGTCGAGGAACAGTACCGACGCGGCGTCATCACCGAGGGCGAGCGCTACAACAACATCATCGACATCTGGACGCAGACGACGGACGAAGTGGCCGACGGCGTTTTCGCGGAGCTGGATAATTTTAATCCCATTTTCATGATGGCCGATTCCGGCGCGCGCGGCTCCAAACAGCAGATCCGCCAATTGGCCGGCATGCGCGGTCTCATGGCCAAGCCTTCGGGCGAAATCATCGAAAGCCCGATCAAGGCCAATTTCCGCGAGGGCCTGACGATGCTCGAATATTTTATTTCCACGCACGGCGCGCGCAAGGGCCTCGCCGACACGGCCTTAAAGACCGCGGACTCGGGGTATCTCACGCGGCGCCTGGTCGATGTGGCGCAGGACGTGATCATCACCCTCGAAGATTGCGGAACGATGAAAGGCATTTTTGTCGAGGCGATCGTCGAAGGCGACGAGATCGTGGTGTCCCTGCGCGAGCGCATCATCGGCCGCGTGGCGCTCGACAACATCGTCGACGTGGTCACCGACAACACCGTCGTCGAGGCCAATCAGGAAATCACCGAAGAGATGGCCCGGCAGGTCGAAGAGGCCGGCATCGACAAGATCAAAATCCGCTCCGTCCTCACCTGCGAATCGCGCCGCGGGGTTTGCGCCAAGTGCTACGGCCGGAATCTCGCGACGGGCAGGCTCGTGGAATTGGGCGAGGCCGTCGGCATCATCGCCGCGCAGTCCATCGGCGAGCCGGGGACACAGCTCACCATGAGAACCTTCCACATCGGCGGAACGGCCAGTCGCATCGTGGCCGAATCCTCGATCAAGGCGAAGAATTCGGGTCTCATTAAGTATCACAATTTAAAAACCGTTGAGGTCAAAAACGGCACGTTCGTCATTCTCAATCGAAACGGCCAGGTCTCCATTCACGACGACTCGGGCCGGGAGCTGGAGCGCCACGCGGTGCCGCACGGCGGTTATCTGAAAGCGGCCGACGGGGGCAAGGTGCAAAAGGGCCAGGTCTTCATCGACTGGGATCCTTACACGTCCTCCATTTTCACCGAAGTCGAAGGGGCCGTGAAGTACGAGGACATCCTCGACGAAGTGACGATGCACAAACAGCTCGACCAGGCGACGGGCAACGTCGAGCGCGTGATCATCGATCACCGCGGCGAACACCACCCGCAGATTCTCATTTTGGACCACAAAAAAGACGTGCTGGCGATTTACCCGATTCCGGCGGGCGCCCACATCGTCGTCGACGACGGCGAGAAGGTGCACGCGGGCGACCTGATCGCGAAGACCCCGAGAAAGATCACCAAGACCAAGGACATCACGGGCGGTCTGCCGCGCGTGGCCGAGCTCTTTGAGGCGCGGCGTCCGAAGGACCCGGCGATTATTTCCGAAATTGACGGCGTTGTCGAATTCGGCGAATCCAAAAAAGGCCATCGCCGCGTCATTGTGAAAAGTTCGACCGGCATCAAAAAAGAATACCTCATTCCCCACGGCAAGCATCTGAACGTCTACAAGGGCGACTTTGTTTATTCCGGGCAGCAGCTCGTCGACGGGCCGGTGGTTCCGCAGGACATTTTGAGGATCAGCGGCGAGCGCAAGCTCCAGGAGTATCTCGTCAATGAAGTGCAGGAAGTTTACCGTCTCCAGGGGGTCACGATCAACGACAAGCACATCGAAGTCATTGTCCGCCAGATGTTGAAGAAGGTGCGCATCACCGATTCGGGGGACACGGACTTTTTGGTGGGCATGCAGGTGGACCGTTTGAAATTGCAGGAGGCCAACGATCCCGTCACGAAGAAGAAAAAAGAGCCCGCCAAGGCCGAGCCGATCCTTCTGGGGATCACGCGGGCGTCGCTGTCGACGGAGAGTTTCATTTCCGCGGCGAGTTTTCAGGAAACCACGCGCGTTTTGACCGATGCGGCGGCCTCCGGCAAAAAAGATTACTTGCTGGGGCTAAAGGAAAACGTTATCATGGGACACCTTATTCCGGCCGGGACGGGTTTTGCCGGCCAGCGGCGCGTCGAAATTGCCAAACATCTGGAGGAAAATAAAAAGGCCAAACCCTCCGACAAACTGACGACCGAGGAATTGATTGGAACCATCGGGGAGACAGAGAGTTAGCGTATGCCTACGATCAATCAATTGATCCGCTTTGGCCGCGAATCCGTGAAGGCCAAAACGAAGTCACCGGCCCTGGTGGGCGCTCCCCAAAAAAGGGGGGTTTGCCTGCAGGTGAAAACCCAAACGCCCAAGAAGCCGAATTCGGCGCTTCGAAAAGTGGCGAGGGTCCGTTTGACCAACGGCGTCGAAGTGACGGCGTATATTCCCGGCGTCGGGCACAATTTGCAGGAGCACTCGATCGTGACGATCCGCGGCGGGCGCGTGAAGGACCTTCCCGGCGTGCGCTATCACGTGGTGCGCGGGACACTCGACACCGCCGGCGTGCAGGACCGCAGGCGTTCGCGCTCGAAGTACGGCGCCAAGGCCCCGAAGGCCGACGGCAAAGCGGCGCCGAAAACAGCGGCCCCTGCGGCAGATGCGAAAGGCAAGAAATAAATGAGAAGAAGAAGAGCGGCCAGGCGCGATGTCCTGCCCGATCCGAAATTCAACAATAAAACCATTTCCCGCTTCGTCAACATGCTGATGGAAGAAGGAAAAAAGTGGAACGCCGAGCGCATCGTTTACGGGTCGCTCGACATCGTGGCCCAAAAAACGCAGAAGGCCGATCCGATCGAGGTGTTGACCAAGGCGATCGACAACGTCCGCCCGCTTTTGGAACTGAAATCCCGCCGGGTCGGCGGCGCCACGTATCAGATCCCGGTCGAGGTCCGCGGCGACCGCGGCGCGTCGCTGGCGCTTCGCTGGATCCGGAACGCCGCGCGCTCCCGCAAGGGCAAGCCCATGCAACAGCGCCTGGCGGACGAGATCTTGGATGCGTACCACGGACAGGGCACGGCCGTGAAAAAACGCGAAGAAATTCACAAGATGGCCGAGGCCAACAGGGCCTTTAGCCATTATCGATGGTAAACACAAAAATTTATGGCGAACGTTTATCCCCTGGAAAAAACAAGAAACTTCGGCATTGCGGCGCACATCGACGCGGGCAAAACGACCACGAGCGAACGCGTGCTCTTCTACACCGGAAAGGTGCACCGGATGGGTGAGGTGCACGAGGGCACGGCCACGATGGACTGGATGGCGCAGGAGCAGGAGCGCGGCATCACGATCACGTCCGCGGCGACCACGTGTTTTTGGAAGGATCACCGCCTGAACCTCATCGACACGCCGGGACACGTGGATTTCACGGTCGAGGTCGAGCGCTCGCTCAAAGTGCTGGACGGCGCCGTGATTGTGTTTTGCGCGGTGGGCGGGGTCGAGCCTCAGTCGGAAACGGTTTGGCGCCAGGCCGACCGGTACAAGGTGCCCCGCATGTGTTTTATCAATAAAATGGACCGCGTCGGCGCGGATTTTAAAATGGTGGTTTCTCAGATCCGCGAACGGCTCAATCCCTCCAGCGCCCCGATTCAACTGCCGCTGGGAGCCGAAGACAAATTTCAGGGCCAGATTGACCTCGTCGAAATGAACGCCAAAATTTATCACACCGAGGACCTGGGCAGTCATTACGAAGTCATTGACATTCCCGCCGAATACAAAAAAGACGCCGAGGCCGCGCACGCCGATCTCATTGAAAAACTTTCCGAAGTGGACGACGAGCTGATGGAGAAATTCATTCACGGGCAGGCGATTTCGATGGAGGAATTGAAAAAGGCCCTGCGCCGCACGACGATCCAAAACGCATTCATCCCCATTTTGTGCGGGTCTTCATTCAAGAACAAAGGCGTCCAGCTCATGCTGGATGCGATCGTGGATTACCTGCCATCTCCGGTCGACCTGCCGCCGGTGCACGGCGTTCATCCGGTGACCGGCGAGGACCTCTACCGCAAACCCGACGCCAAAGAACCGCTGGCCGCGCTGGCGTTCAAGATCGCCACGGACCCGTTCGTGGGCAAGCTCACTTTTATCCGCATTTATTCGGGGACCATCACGTCGGGGACCTACGTTTACAACGCCTCAAAAAATGAGAAGGAGCGCGTGGGCAAGCTCGTCCGCATGCACGCGAATAAACAGGAAATTGTCGACGAGATCCGCGCGGGCGACATCGGCGCGGCCGTGGGTTTGAAAAAAACCGAAACCGGCGACTCGGTTTGCGAGGAGAAAAATCCGATCATTCTCGAGCGCATGCAGTTTCCGGATCCCGTGATTGACATGGCGATCGAGCCGGCGACCAAGGCCGACCAGGAAAAGCTGGGGCTGGCCCTGAGCCGTTTGCGCGAAGAGGACCCGACACTCCGCGTGCATTATGACCATGAGACGGGCGAGACGATCATCAGCGGCATGGGCGAGCTTCATTTGGAGATCATCGTCGACCGCATGAAACGCGAATTTAAAGTCGAGGCCAATGTCGGCAAGCCGCAGGTCGCTTTTAAGGAAACCATCACGAGAGAGGTCGAGATCGTCGGCAAACACATTCAGCAGTCGGGCGGCCGCGGCCAATACGGCCACGTGGTTTTTGACATGAAACCCAATGAAAAAGGAAAAGGCGTCACGTTTGAAAGTAAGATCGTCGGCGGCGCCATTCCCCGTGAATACATCCCCGCCGTAAAAAGCGGCGTCATGGAGGCCGCGCTCTCCGGAGCGCTCGCCGGGTATCCCGCGACGGACATTCATGTGGATTTGACCGACGGCTCTTTTCACGTCGTGGACTCCTCGGAGCTCGCGTTTAAGCTCGCGGCCATTTACGCGTTCAAGGACGGGATGCGCCAGGCCGGGGCGATTTTGCTCGAGCCGATCATGAATATCGAGGTCACCACTCCCGAAGAATTTATGGGCGACGTGATCGGGGACCTCAGTTCGCGCCGCTGTAAGATCGAATCCATGACGCAAAAGGGCGCGGTGAAGGCGATCCGTGGATTTGTCCCGCTCTCCGAAATGTTCGGCTACGCGACCTCGGTGAGAAGCCTGAGCCAGGGCCGCGCGACGTTCATGATGGAGCCGTCGCATTATGAGGAAGTCCCGAAGATGATTGCCGAAAAAATCGTGAAGGCCAGCAACACCCAGGAAGCCATCGCGCAGAGAAGGAACCGATAATGGCCGTCGCCGGACAGCAAAAAATCAGGATCCGCTTAAAGGCCTACGATCACCGCGTGCTCGACCAGTCGGCGCTCGAGATCGTGGACACCGCCAAGCGCACCGGCGCCAAGGTCTCCGGCCCGATTCCGCTCCCGACCGACTGCGAGCTCATCACGGTGAACCGCTCGCCGGTGATCGACAAGAAATCGCGCGAGCAATTTTTTATGAAAACGCACAAGCGGTTACTCGACATTTTAAACCCGACGGCCAAGACGATCGACGCGCTTCGGAAGCTCGATTTGCCGGCCGGCGTCGATGTGGAAATCAAATAAATGCAGGCGATCCTCGGAAAAAAAATCGGCATGACGCAGTTTATCAGTAAGGAAGGCGCCCTCATTTCGGCGACCGCCCTCGAGGCGGGCCCCTGCGTCGTCACGGATTTGAAAAATCCCGAAAAACACGGTTACAAGGCCGCGCAGATAGGCTACGGGGGCAATGTCAAAGAAAAGAACGTGACTAGGGCCATGCAGACCTTTTTCAAAAAAAAGAATCTGCCGCTCAAAAAATGGCTGCGCGAGGTTCGCCTGTCGCCCGAAGAAAATCTCACGGTCGGCCAGGAGATCAAGGCGGATGTTTTTAAACCCGGAGACCTCGTGGACGTGCAGGGAAAATCCATCGGCAAAGGCTTCGCGGGCGGCATGAAAAAATGGCATTGGCGCGGCGGTCCCGGCGGTCACGGCTCGATGTTTCACCGCCGGATCGGTTCGGCGGGCGCCAGCTCCTTTCCGTCGCGCACCTGGCCGGGGCATCACATGCCGGGCCGCATGGGGAACGCGACGACGACCATCCAGAATCTCGAAGTGCTGAAAGTGGATGTCTCCAAAAATCTTCTGCTTCTGAAGGGGTCCGTCCCGGGCGGCGACCAGGCGCTTCTTTATATCCGCCGGTCCTTAAAGAATCCGGCGGGCATCAAGCCCAAGGTCGCGCCGAAACTAAAAGAGAAAAAAGACCCGCTCAAGGCGTCGAAACAGGCCGCCGCCGGAAAGAAGAAATGAAGACCAAAAAAGATTTGAAGAAAGCGCGCGTCAAAAAAACCCGTGTCGCGAAGGCCTCTAAAAAAAGGGCCCGGGCCAAAAAGGTCCGCGAGAAGAAAACCGCGGCCAAGTCCGCGAAAAAATCGGCGGCGAAGGAAAATGTCCTCTCCGTCCGCGATCTGAACGGAAAGACGCTCGAGAGCTTTAGCCTCGATCCTTTATTCAGCGATCCGGATATTCACACGGGCGTGATCTACCAGACCGTTTTGATGTACCAGGCCGGCGAGCGCGAGGGGACGGCGTCCACCAAGGACAGGGGGCATGTCCGCGGAGGCGGAAAAAAGCCCTGGAAACAAAAAGGCACGGGGCAGGCCCGTCACGGTTCGCGGCGTTCTCCGATCTGGAGAGGCGGCGGCACCACGTTTGGCCCGATGCCGCGCGATTATTCGTACGCGTTGCCGGGCGAGCTTCGCCGGCGGGCGGTGGCCGAGGGGGTCAAGGAAAAGGCGGCGGGCGGAAAATTATTTGTATTGAAACAATTGGAATTGGCCGAACCCAAAACGAAACTCATGAAAAATGTTTTGGAAGCCCTGAAACTCGAGAAGCCGCTGTTTTTGGTGGACCGGAAGGCGCAGAATCTCCTGCTCGCCTCCAGGAATCTTCCGGGGGTCACCGTGAAAACGTCGGCCGAGGTGAACGCGCTGGACCTGGTTTCGCACAGGGAATGCGTGATGACCCAGGCCGCTTACGGCGGGTTATTGAAAAGGTTAAAATCTTAAATGAGCGCCCATTCGGTTTTGAAATCGCTTCTCCGGACGGAAAAGGGGACGAGGGATCTTTCGCGGGGCAAGTATCTGTTTGCCGTGAGCCCGCGCGCCAATAAGATCGAGATCAAAAAAGCGGTGGAGAGCGTTTACAAGGTCAAGGTCCGGAGCGTCAACACCGCGGTCGTGCCGGGAAAATTGAAGCGCGTGCGCGTGCAGATCGGCCACACGCCGGAATGGAAAAAGGCCGTCGTGACGTTGAAACAGGGCCAGAAAATAGATTTAGCATAGGGGATTTATGGGCACCAAAACATTCCGATCCATGACACCGTCGCTTCGCTGGACGGCCATTTCCGATTTTTCGGAAATTTCTCCGAAAAACAAACGGCCCGAGAAATCGCTCGTCGAGGCGCTGAGGGGAAGAGGCGGCCGCAATTCGCAAGGGCGGATGACCTCGCGCCGGCGCGGCGGCGGGCACAAGAAAAATTACCGCATCATTGATTTCAAAAGAGACAAGCGCGGCATCCAGGCGACGGTGGTTTCCATTGAATACGACCCCAATCGCACGGCGCGCATCGCGCTTCTCGAATACCCGGACAAGGAAAAACGCTACATCCTCGCGCCCGTGGGCCTGGCGGTGGGCGCGAAGATTTCAAGCGGCCCGGGCTCGGAAATTCAGCCCGGCAACGCCCTGCCGCTCCGGGACATTCCGCTGGGGGCGCAGATTCACAACGTGGAGCTCCACAAAAACCGCGGGGGACAGATCGTGCGCAGTGCGGGTGGCGCGGCGACGCTCATGGCCAAAGAGGGCGAGTACGCGCATCTCAGGCTTCCCTCCGGCGAAGTGCGCCTGGTGCTGGCGGACTGCTACGCGACAATCGGCCAGGTGGGGAATATTGATCACGAAAATTTATCGCTGGGCAAGGCCGGGCGCCATCGTTGGATGGGCCGCAGGCCCGCCTCGCGCGCGGTGGCCAAAAACCCCGTGGATCATCCGATGGGCGGCGGCGAAGGAAAATCTTCGGGCGGCCGGCACCCGACCTCGCGTAACGGCCAATTGGCCAAAGGTTTCAAGACGCGCCGGAAGAAGAAACCAAGCTCCAAATACATTTTAACGGGGAGGCCAAGATAAAAAATGGGCCGCTCAACCGCCAAAGGTCCTTTTGTCGATGATCATCTTTTGGAAAAGGTGACCGCGATGCAGAAACAGCGCGAGCGAAAGCCGATCAAGACCTGGTCGCGCCGCTCGACGGTGACGCCGGATTTTGTGGGCCTGACGATGATGATCCACAACGGAAAAACGTTCCTGCCGGTTTTCATCACGGAAAACATGGTGGGACACAAACTGGGTGAGTTTGCCGCGACGCGGACCTTCCGCAAGCACGGCGGCATCACCAAGCAAACGGCGGAGCTGACTTGATGATTGCGAAGGCCTCGGCTAAATTTGTGAGGATCGCGCCCCGAAAGGTGCGCTACGTGATTGACCTCATCCGCAAAAAAAGCGTGAGCCAGGCTCAGGCCATTCTGAACGGTTCGCCGCGCCGCGCCGGCGGCATCCTGCGGAAAATTCTGAACCAGGCGCTGGACGCGGCCGAGAAAAATTCGAAGATCCATGCCGGCCAGCTTTTTGTTTCAAAAGTGACCGCGGACGGCGGGCCGTCGATGCGGCGTTTTCGCGCCGCGAGCATGGGCCGCGCCTCGACCATTCAGAAGCGCACGAGTCACATTCAGCTCGAATTGGATTTATTGGCCAAGCCGTCCGGGCCGAGACCGGCGCCGCCCGCCGCGAAACCTGCGGCCAAAGCGGCGGTCAAAAAAGTTAAAGTGGGAGCCAAATAAGCCATGGGCCAAAAAGTTCATCCGACGAGTTTCAGGCTGGGGGTCATCAAGACCTGGAGCTCGCGCTGGTACGCGAATAAAAGGGATTTTGCCAAGTTTTTGCACGAGGACATCCGGATCCGCAGGCACGTTTTGAAAACCTTCCATCAGGCGGCCATCGCCAAGGTGGAGGTCGAGCGCGCCAGCGACAAGATCCGCGTGAATATTTTCACCGCGCGGCCCGGTGTCATCATCGGCAGAAAAGGCGCCGACATCGACCGCCTGCGCGAGGAATTGCAGACCATGACGGGAAATAAGGAAGTGCACATCAACATTCGTGAAATCAAAAACCCCTCGATCGAGGCCCAGCTCATCGCCGAGAATATCGCGCTTCAGCTGGAAAAGCGCATCGCGTTTCGCCGCGCGATGAAAAAGGCCATGCAGCAGGCCATCGACAGCGGCGCCAAGGGCATCAAGATCCAGACCAAGGGGCGTCTCGCCGGCTCGGAGATCGCGCGCGCCGAAGGTTACCTCGAGGGCACGGTGCCGCTTCACACCCTGCGGGCGGACATCGACTACGGTTTCGCCGAGTCTCAGACCACGTACGGCAAGATCGGCGTGAAGGTGTTGGTTTACAAAGGCGACATCATGACTAAAAAGGAGCCTGTGCGTCCGGCGCCGGCCCCCGAGAAAGAAACCCAGGAGACCCCCGATGTTGCTCATGCCTAAACGCGTGAAATACCGCAAGACCCAGCGCGGCCGGCGAAAGGGCGCGGCCCAGCGCGGTTCGACGCTCGCGTTCGGCGAATTCGGCCTCCAATCTTTGGGCAACGGCTGGGTGACCAATATTCAAATCGAGGCCGCGCGCGTGGCCATCGCGCGCAACGTGAAGCTCGGCAAAGTTTTTATCCGCGCGTATCCGGACAAACCGGTCACGAAGAAGCCGGCCGAGACCCGCATGGGAAAAGGCAAGGGGATGGTGGAGTTTTGGGTGGCGGTGGTCAAGCGCGGCAAAATTCTTTTTGAAGTGGAAGGCCTGCCGGAGGAGATCGCCAAGGAAGCGATGAGGCTCGCCGCCTCCAAGATACCGCTTCGCACGCGTTTTGTCACCAGAAGAGGGATGCTGGGATGAGCGCGCGAGTGAAGGCCAAGGATCTGAGAAACTTAAGCGGCGCCGAGCTCGATCAGAAAAGACAGGCGCTCGAAAAGGAATTGTTCGGCCTGCGCGAGAAAAAAATCGTCGGGCAGTTGGACAAGCCGCATCTTTTTAAATTATTCAAACGCCAGATCGCGCAGATCCACACGGTCCGACAAGAGAAAAAAAATGCCTGACGAAATCTCGAGACAAAATTTACGCAAAGAAAGAACCGGCATCGTCGTGAGCGACAAGATGCAAAAAACGATCGTCGTGCAGGTCTGGCGCAAGGCGCCGCACCCCGACTACGGCAAGGTCATTGAAAAGGCCGCCAAATTCAAAGTGCACGACGAGAAAAACCAGGCCAAGGTCGGCGACCGGGTCCGGATCGTCGAGACGCGGCCGCTCTCAAAAGACAAACGCTGGCGCCTGGTCGAGGTTTTGGCGCACGGCCACGGAAACGCCTCCGTGGATTTGAAAGAAACCGTTTAAGGAATATTGAAATGATCCGGATGAGAACGCTTTTGGACGTGGCAGACAACACCGGCGCGAAGAAGGCCTCGTGCATCGGCGTGATCGGCCGCTCGGGCAGGCTCATCGCGGAGGTGGGCGACATCGTGAGCGCCAACGTGAAAGAGGCGACCCCCGACGCGACGGTCAAAAAAGGCGAGGTGGTGAAGGGCGTGGTCGTGCGCACCAAGAATAAAATCCGCCGGCCCGACGGCACGTCGCTCCGTTTTGATTCGAACGCGCTCGTTCTCATCGACACGCAGAGAAATCCGCGCGGCACCCGCATCTTTGGGCCGGTGCCCCGGGAGCTTCGCGACAAGGGTTTTATGAAAATCATTTCTTTGGCGCCGGAGGTGATCTAGCCGTGAGCATGGGCATCCGAAGAGGGGACAAGGTGATCGTCCTGGCCGGCAAGGACAAGGGAAAGACCGGCAAGGTCATTCACGTGTATCCCCAAAAAGGCCGCGCGCTCGTCGAGGGGATCAACATGCTGAAAAAGCACGTGCGCAAAAGCCAACAGCACCCCCAGGGCGCGGTGTTGAGCCGGGAAGGGCTCGTGCCGATCTCTAAACTGAATCTGGTCGATCCGGCTTCCGGAAAACCCACGCGGATCAAGACCCTCGTGGCCCAGGACGGGTCCAAGCAAAGGCTTTCGGCGAAAAACAAAGCGGTGATCGGCTGACATGGGCGCGGTTCATCTACTGGAAATTTATAAAAAACAGATCGTCCCGCAGATGATGAAAAAATTCGGCTACAAAAATCCTCTGCAGGTGCCGCGCATCGAGAAAGTCTCGGTGAACATGGGCGTGGGCAAGGGGGCCGAAGACGTGAAGATCGTCGAGGCCGCCCAGGCGGAACTGAGCCTCATCACCGGCCAGCACGCGGTGATCACGCGCGCCAAAAAGGCGATCTCCAATTTTAAGATCCGCGAAAACGCGCCGGTCGGCTGTCGCGTGACGCTCCGGCGGCGGACCATGTACGAATTTTTGGAAAGGCTTTTGCGCGTGGCCCTGCCGCGCGTGCGTGATTTCCGGGGCCTGAGCCCCAGGGGATTTGACCGGGCGGGCAATTACAGCTTTGGCATCCACGAGCAGAATATTTTTCCCGAGGTCGAGGCCGACCGCGTGACGCGCGTGCAGGGAATGGATGTCACGATCGTGATCAAGGGGTCGCGCTCGAAGGAAGAATCAAAGGAATTGTTGACCCTGTTTGGCGTGCCGTTCAGGACGCGCATCGAAAAGGCGGCCCCGGCCGCCGCGGTGGCGGAACCGGCGCCGGCTTGATCATTTAAGGAAGCAACATGGCGAAATTGTCACTCATTCTCAAACAACAACGGCCGCCGAAATTCAAGACACAGGCCTATCACCGGTGTCTGCATTGCGGCAAAACGCGCGGTTATTACCGCAAATTCAAGCTGTGCCGGATCTGTTTCCGGGAATTGGCCTCCAAAGGCGAGATCCCGGGCATCATCAAGGCCAGCTGGTAAAGGGGAATTTTAATGTCATTGTCCGACCCAATCGCAGACGCGCTCACCTCGATCCGCAACGCCAACCGCGTCCGGAAAGAGCGCGTGGATTTGAAGGCCTCGAATCTTTTGACCGAGGTTTTGAAGGTCCTGCGTCAGGAGAGTTTCATCGCGGATTACCGCAGGATTGAGGACAAAAAGCAGGGGATCATCAGGGTTTATCTGAAAAAGACCGGCGCGTCCGTCCGCAAAATTACCCATCTCGTCCGCGTGTCGAAACCGGGCCTGCGGATCTATGCCAAGCGCGACGAGATCCCGACGGTGTTGAACGGTTTGGGGACCTGCGTCTTGTCGACTCCGGACGGCGTTTTGTCGGGCCAGGACGCCAAAAAGAGAAACGTCGGCGGCGAAGTGCTGCTGAAAATCTGGTAGAAAAAATGTCGCGAGTCGGAAAAAGTCCCATTGAAATTCCCAAAAACGTGAAGCTGGCGATCGAGAACCGCGCCGTCAGCGTCGAGGGCCCGAAGGGCAAGCTGTCGTTCGCGATCCACCCGCGCATCCGGGCCGTTCTGAAGGACAGCGTCCTGACGTTCGACCGCTCGACGAATCAAAAACAGGACAAGGCGCTTCACGGCACCACGCGCAGTGTGGTGGAGAACATGATCCGCGGCGTGACCGACGGTTTTGCGAAGGAATTGTCCATCGAGGGCGTCGGCTTCAAGGCCCAGATCCAGGGCAAGTCGCTGAATCTGTCTCTGGGTTTCACGCATCCGGTGATTTTGGAAGTGCCCGAAGGGCTCACGGTCGAGACGCCGAAGCCCACGCAGGTGTTTGTCAGGGGCGTGGACAAGGTCAAGGTGGGTCATTTCGCGGCGAAGATCCGCAAAGTTTACGAGGCCGAGCCTTATAAAGGAAAAGGCGTGCGTTACGCCGGCGAAGTGGTCCGGCGCAAGGCCGGAAAGACGGTGACCAAATAATGTTGAGCCGTGACGATAAAAAATCCAACCGTCTCAAGCGGCATTTTAGGATCCGCAAAAGAGTGGTGGGCCGCACGGATCGTCCGCGGCTCATCGTTTCGCCGAGCCTCAAGCATTTTGAGGCCCAGCTCATCGACGATGACGAGCAGAAAACGCTCTTGGGGGATTCGACGAAGGCCAAGGCCTTTCAGAAGTCCGCCGGAGTGAAGAAGACGGGGAATATTCAGGCGGCCGTCGCGTTTGGAAAATACTTTGCCCTGAAGGCGAAGGAAAAGGGCATCCAAAAAGCCGTGTTCGACCGCGGCGGGTATTTGTACC
>JACPWF010000039.1 GCA_016197155.1 Candidatus Omnitrophota bacterium
ACATGAGGGATTTTGTTGTCTAAATCATCACTTCTGAAAAGCATTTCTTTTGTCTTAATATTGGCTTTTCTCGCGCAGGACGTCTCCTACGCGAATCCAGAAGCCCTGCGCGAGGCCGCCGCCGCGTTTTCCAATCCCGGGGTTCAACTTCATCTGCCGGCGTCTATTGCCACGATTGAGGAGGAATGGAGGGCGCCGCGCACTCGTCATTCTGAGGCGCAGCAGGCGCCGAAGAATCCCCACGAGGAGATCCTTCGGCCGCCGCGGCGGCCTCAGGATGACAAATTATTTATTCTGATTCAAGACGCGCACACGAACGAATCCGCGCAGAAAAATATTGCGAAGATTATTGAGGCCGTGCTGTCTAAGACGGAGCCAGACCCCGGAACCTACGTGTTTCTCGAGGCCGGCACCGGCAATGACTCGCTTTCCTTTCTAAGACAAAACACCTCACTCGAAGCCCGCACGCTTGTCGCCAAAAAATATTTAAGTCAGGGGCTTATTCAAGGGCCGGATTATTTGGACCTCACCTCCGACAAAAATTTTATTTTGTGGGGTGTGGAGGACAAGGCGCTTTACCGGCGGAGTCTCAGGCTCTACGGCGATTTGAAGAAAAAAAGAGAGACAGCGAACGCCTACCTCGACAAGATCGAGCGCGCGGCAAAGACGCTGAAACAAAAACTTTTCAACGAAACCCTTCTCTGGCTGGACGAAAAGAGGGAAGGTTTTTTGAAAAATGAAATTCCTCCCGCGGATTATTTCGAGAGCCTGATTCTGGCGGGCGAGAGACTCGGCCTCCCGGCGCAAATTTTCCCTCATTTTAAAATCTTTAAAAAGATAAAAGAAAAAGAACGGCGCATTGATTTCAAAAAGGCGGCGGAGGAGACGGCGTCCGCCATCGCCGCGCTTCCCGCGGGGGACGCCGAAGAGCTTCAAAAATTTCACGAACACAATCCCCTGAAAATCGGAGCGGAAAAAGAAAAAAGCCAGCAGGCGTTTTACGCTCTTTTGCGCCAGAAGCTGAAAGGCAAGGGAACTTCTTATCCGGATCTTTTCCGCTACGCGGCGTATTTGGATGAATTTAAAAAACTGAACGCGGGAGAGCTTCTCGAGGAAAAAGAGACGCTGGAGAAAATGATTTTTCTCGCGTTGGCCGGACACCCGAGAGAAAAGGAATTATTGGTCGTTTCCCGGCGCCTCGAAGCTCTGCGGCGGCTTTTTAATTTGCAATTTACTTCAAAAGATTATGAAGAGCTGGCGCGCGATCCGAAAAGTTTCGATGTCGTCGAAATTTGCGGTTTCTTAAACGCGCGGATCATGGATTTGCAAAGTCATTATGAGGAGGCGCTTTTTCTTGAGCCGTTTTATGCGGGCGCTTACCGGAAGGCCCTGCATTTTTACCGGTTGGCGCGGGCGCGCGATGAGAGGTTTGTGGAGAATGCTATCAAGAGAATGAGTGTGGGGTCTGAGGCCCCCGACCCCTCCGACCCCTCTGACCCCGCAGCTGTTGCCGGTGGGGTCGGAGGCCTCCGACCCCGGGTTGGGATTCTGGTTGTTGGGGGGTATCACGCCGACCATTTAAAACAAATTTTCCGGCAAAGAAATATTTCCTATATTTCCGTCATTCCGCAGGCGGTGAACGAGACGAATCAGAAGAGGTATGAGGATATTTTGCTGAGAAAAGCGGAGAGTGCCTGCCCCTGCCTAGCCGGCAGGCAGGTGCCGGCAGGCAGGGAGAGTGGAAAAAACTCTGCGCTTGGTGTTCTGCCCGGCGCGGAGATCGACGGGGGCCGCGTCGCGCGATCGCTCGGCGGGGAGATGGGGACCGCTTCAAAGCCTAACTCTTCCGCCGCGCGGCTCGGGGACCTGCGCAGGGCGGATGAGGTTCTTCGGAGGGCCAATGTCCGGCGATATCATAGCGCTTTAAATGCGCTGAAGGCGGCATTGGAGGCGTTAAAAATAAAGGGTTTGGAGCCGGAGCATCATTCTTCGGCCGGGGATGGCGCACGGATGGCTCAATCAAGTGCTGTGTGGCTGAACGGAGAGGGACCAATAGAAGCGGGTGACCTGGTTTGCGTGCAGACCTACGACCCATTTAGAGGGAGCAGAGACTTACTAGGTATTATAGAGAGCGTGGACTCCGCGGGCAATTTTAGCGTCCAGCTTCCAGGAGCTAAGGTAAAAAATTTTACAATGGACGATGTTTTTGAAAGGGTCGTTGATTTAAAAAACAAGCCCCCAGTAACAAAAATCATATCAGTGCCAAAGCAGCCGGCGCCTAAAGTGCCATCAAAACCAAGAATTGAGACGCCAACCTACCGTTTGCCCGTCAAAACTTTTCCCCAGGCTCAACCTATGCCAGCACAATTGCGGGAGCTTAATGGAAAGGCGCTTTCGCAAACACAAGGCAATCCGAAAGCAGAAGAGCCTCCGGTAAAAATAATTCAAAACCCGGCGCCGTCCACTGCATCCGTTAAACAAGAAGCGCCAAAAAAAACTTCTCCGCCGAATGCGCCTAAAAATGATAAGGCAGTTTCCATTAATGCTTTAAAACCCAGTAAAACAGCCAAGCCTGACAGAGTGATGACGGAGACTCAACCAAAAGAAGCAAGGTCTCTAACTCGTCGAATGCGTCCTCAAATCAAGACTTTGAGCGATTTTTTAGAAAATACCACGTGCCCCGGCGATACGCTTCCGTGGATAACCACAGAGTTGAGTGGCGAATATAGATTGATAAAAAAGACAGTGTTGAGGCAATTGGGGGCCCATGGTGTGAGGGCGCGTAACCCTATTTATGCCGTCGTGCAGGAGGGTGAATGGGTGCCATTTCAAGCTGAGCATCACCGGCTTATACCTGGCGTTACGCGTTTAAGAGTATCCGCAGGCGAGGGTTATCTTTTGCAGAGAGAAGAGCCTGAACCGGGAAAAATTTCTTTGGCGATATTGGTGAATTCTGTAAGAGAAGTTGTTGTCCTTCCCGATAAGTCACTACATGTTCTTGTTCCTTCAATGCGTTTTAAGGTTGAGGCTTTGAGAGATTTTTTAAAAAATAACGCGCGTCCCGGCGATACGATGCAAAAGAAACCGCTGACGGGTAAATATGGTTTGTCAGACGGAACCGTGCAACGGTTCTTAAACAACAATGATGTGAGCGCGTGTGACCTCCCCGATTATACGGTTGTGCCGGAGGGTATATGGGTGCCATTTCAAGCCGAGAATCACCGGCTTGTGCCTGGCATTACGCGTTTGAAAGTATCCGAAAAAGAAGGCTATCTTTTAAATGTAGAAAAGCCTGAACCGGGAAAAATTTCTTTGGCGGTGTTGGTGGATTTTGTAAGAAAAGTTGTTACTCTTCCCGATGACGATGATTCGCTTCGTATTTTTGTCCCTTCTCCCAAACCGCGCTTTCTCATAAAAATGAGGAGAAGGTCTTATGTTAATTGGCTTGCTGAAAAAGGTTTTGAGGCTGGGGATCACCTACCCTGGTCAGTACGCACAATTCTAGCCTCTTTCGAGCTACCTAGTAACAACGCAGTTCTCGACCCTTTGCACTCAAGAGATCTTTCCACGACGGGAACACCTGGCCCGTCCTCTCCAACGAGCAGACCGGGTGCTTGGGTTTCTTTTTCTGAGGAGACGGAGCCCGTTCTTTTTGATAAAGGACCTGTCCGCTTGAGGACAGAGGAGGACGGAGAATTTTATTTAATGCAGGAAAGAACAGCTTTTGACGGGAAAAGCGAACTCGTGGTTTATCAAGGCGACATCAAAAGCGGTCGGCGAATGGTTATTCCTAAAACCGATGCCATCCAAATTTTTCGGGAACAAAAGCCGCTCCCAGTAAGGAAAACCTCTGCCGCGGCTGTGGAAGCCGAAGCCGGCGCGCGGATGGCGAAAGAAAACAGCCGTGGAGATGAGCCGGACAAGACGGCTCGCGTTACGGGAGGAGAAGACTTAGAAATTTATCCGCCGGGTGGGAACGAATACCTGACTTTATTTTTTAGCGGCATGCTGAAAAGGTTCGGACTGCATGGAGCGGCCCGGCGGGTGGAAACGAAACTTGCTTTCCACAGAATGCTTCTTGATCGAATCGACAACGCTTTGCGGTGGACCGACCGCGTCTTGAGCGATTCCGAGGTCACGAAACTGCTCATCAGGGAAAAACTTGAAAATATCAGGTCAGAGCTCGAATCGCTAAAGCGGCTTGTTCGATTGGGCCGGCTTTCAAAAAAGAAAAGGCTGTCTGCCGAGGTTTTTTTTAATGAGGCATTTCGGGGTGTGCTCACGTTATGGGAGGGCGTTGACCGGCCGGCTGATTCTGTGATCGATTTTGATATTGTTCTTGATCGTGCAAGTTTTGTCGGCCGTTACGCGGACACTTTACTCCTCGTTCTCTACAGCCTTGAGGGGGACCCCTTTGGCGAACGCAGGGTGAGAGAGGCTGTCCGTCTTGTCCGCCAATGGGAGGAAGAGGATCACAATAGCGGCGCACGGATGGCGATGGAAAAGACAGGAGTCGGTGGTCAGAAGCCAGAAGTCAGGGAGGAGCAACCCCAAGCGGCCGCCCGGCCCCTCGACAGGCCCAGGGCGAGGCTCGCCCGGAGCGGAGGGGCGGAGGGGTTATTTCAGGAGTTCCTTGAATTCTTCGATGGAAATTCCGGCGCCCTTCAAGATGGACCGCAGTGTCCCCGGTTTAACCGTCTTCGATCCGTGAACGGGGACAATGGCCCGACGGCTGAGGTCTTGAGAATGGACCAAGACGGCGTGACTGCCCTTTTGGCGGCGCAGAATGAAACCAGTTTTTTGAAGCGCCTGAATCGTGCGGCTGCCGGTGGCTTGCGGCAGGGAAACGGTCAAACAGTGACCTCTATTTCTTCGAGGAGGAAATCCGACTCAGGAATGGGTTGGTGGTCTTCTTTGAGGGATTCAATGTACAGCTGGATGGCCTCTTTGGCATTGGCCATGCATTCTTCGACCGTCTCGCCCTGGGTTGTGCAACCCGGTAGAGCGGGAATAAGAACCGAAAACCCCGTTTTTTCTCTTTCCAATAAAATTTTAAACCGCCTTCTTGTCATGTTTTACCCCGCTATCCAAAAGAGTAGCCTACACCTGTCAGGAAGTCAAGTTTTGAGCGTGCCCGCCCCCGCCGCGCGGATGGCGGAAAACGTGCGGTCAGGAGGAGATTTGACCCCTTCATCTATGGAAAGTTATTCTGAAGGCTGGGCCGAATACACTGCCGCAAAACTTGAAAAGTGTTTTGAGCTTGGTCTTTTGACGCAACAAATGGCCCAGGATCTCGGTATTGAAGTTTTGCAATCGTTCTCTGGCCGGGATTATGTTTCCGCCGGGGCGGCGGGCTGGATGCTCGTGTCCACCGCCGGCGCGTACGGCGCCCTCCAAATTTTTTACGCGGCAAGAGACAAAATAGCCCATATTTTTTCGATGAGGGCCGCTACGCGGCTGGCGGGACAAGACGGCAGGTTTCGGATCAGAAAGAAGGATTGGATCTGGTTGGCTGTTGTGGCGCTGGTGGCGTTTCCTGTCGATCTTTTTTGGGGTTTTTATGAGCAGTCGAAGAGCTGGTCTATTCCGCAGGGAGGACAAGTTCTTTTTCCCTACGTTGTCCCGGTCCGGGGCGTGCGCGCGGACTCGACCGATGATGCCCTGAGGGTCATGTATCAAAGCGCTTATCCCGGCGAAAGCCGTGTGGTGGATGTCCGAGTCGAATTGCCCGACAATAAAGGGACGCATGTGGTTTTCGGGCTTTTAAACGAGCCTGGACGGAGAAACTCCATTGTCAATGTGCGGGACATGCGGATTTCCGGCGCGGCCCCGCTGGTTGTGGGGGGATCGGTCGAGCGGCGGCAGACACTCGTTCCCATCCCGCGCCATCTTCACACCGTCTTTTACGGCGCCGACACCCGGCTGGATGAAGTCCGTTTCCCGCTAACGATCGTTTCTCAAAGAAAAGGCCTCGTCGCGTTTTCCCTTCATTCCGAATTCAGGGGACTCTCCTTTGCCGACCGCCTCCGTTCGGCGGCCATTTCGGCTTTTTGGTTTTCCATCCAAGCCGTTTTTATATGGCTTATTGTGCGTGTCTTCTCCTATCTTGCGCGTCCCATCTCCTATCCTTCCGGGGAATTTTTCGATCCCGACAACTACCTTCACATTGGGCGTCTCAAAAGTGCGTTTGGCGGCACCATCCACGAGGCGCACCTCAACGGGGCTGTTTTGCGGAATATCCGTGATGCGGCCGAACTCTACGATGTTAAAGTGGGCGTTCTGGAAAAGTTTATCGAAACTTACTACGGCGATTTTGGTGAAAATTTTGAAAAATCGGTGTGGAATGGTTGGCGGCGCGCGTTCACACTGCTTTTTTTTCAGATCCTTTTTATTTCCACGTCGATTTTTTCCAATCAACCTGTGGACGGCGGAGTCATTGCCCTTAACAGCTTTCTTTTTCTTGCTACAACCTATTTCCTCGCGGATGTTTTGTGGTTCCTGCCGCGGGAAAGAGAGGCGTTTAAAGTCCGAAAGGATGACATTGTTTGCGCGGAGAACGAGAGTTTTAAAAAGCTATTTAACGACTACATGAAAAAACAAAAGGTTAAGCCGAAGGAAGACAGCTCCGCCGGGCACCGGGCCGCCGCGCGGTTGGCGGAAGTTTTAAATCGGCAGTTTTCGTATGCGAATCCGATCATCCTCGATCGTGACGAGGGATCGATCAAGCTCGGATTCTTTATGCATCTTAAGGACCGATTGAAGTCGCTCACGAATCAGATCAGGTTTTGGATGCCGCATCCGAATCAGAATAACACCGGGACGATCGGCTTTCGTGAAAGACGTTCAGGCGGAAACGGGAAAGGACTCTTCGCGGGCAAGCCAAGCGCCATACTCAAGACATTCTTTGATGTCTTCCTCATTCAAATCGGGGTAGTCGGCCAATATTTCAGCCGGTTTTTCTCCGGAGGCCAAAAGATCCAATACCAAATGGACAGGAATCCTCAAGCCGCGCACGCAGGCCTGTCCATTCAAAACACGAGGGTCGCACGTGATCCGGTCAAAGGGTTTATTCATACTCCGGAGTTTACCACAGCCCGTGGGCAGGGTCAATTCCAGCCTACTGCCCCCGCGCGGCTGGCGGACTCCGGACTGTCGCCGGAGATCCAGGAGTTGGCTCATCGGCCGTTTCATTTCTTTTTATGGGACATGGACGGCTCGACGACGCCGGTGGATGAGCAAATATTGGGCAGTATGGTGCAGTGCACGGATGAGATTGTGAAAGCTTATCAACGTAAAATAGGGGTGCCACCGTATTTTGCCCTCGTCTCAGGTTCTTTTTTCGACAAAATCAGAACTCAGGCCGTGAATCACTTGACACCTTTGGTTCAGGCGCTGACTTACTGCGCGGGATCGCTGGGTGCTGAAATCTCGGCTCCTTATATTGAGGGGCAGACGAAAAGGAAAATGATTCGCAGCATTCCAGTGGTGAGTCAGAATTTAAAAAATACTTTTCGGGATGCCGTGCATCACGTCATGTTCCCTCATTTTGAAACGGTGGTCTTGGCAGCTTATTATTTGCCTTTCAAATGGACTTTTGATTTTTATCCCGAATCTGTCCATCTTTTGGCCCCCATTATTGAGGAAATTCGAGAAAAACTCATCGCTTCGGGTTTTCATGACGTACATCTTTTTCCATCGACAAATGCCATTGATATTTCGCGTGCCGAAAAAAAAGGAACCGCCAAATTTTTGATAAATACGGTGCTTAAAAGACTGAGGAAGGAGGGGCTCAAAATTAAATACCATCAGTTTTTTAAAGGAGTGCTCTCCGCCGGTGACAGTCCGAACGATGTGCCGATGTTAAATTTTGTCGCTGAGAAGGGAGTGGCCCTTTGGCTGGGAGGTCCAAGGCCTGCTGATTTGAACGATAAAGTGGTCAGCTTGCCGGCAGAATTTCTCAATGAAAAGGGGCTGGAAGCGTTTCTTCGGGAACATTTAAGGTGGCTGGAAAATCCCGGCGCGCGGCTGGGCAAGGCTGAAGAAATAAGGCTTGGGGATTTGTATAGAGTTAAATCGGATGAATTGTTTGCCTTTATTCAAGATTATCCGCGTATTGCCGTGGAAATCGGAATGCGGGCAGGCGGTGACGGGTTTGTGCTGTTTCCGAAAAGTTTTGATAAGGCGAATGCCTATCTGAGGGAAGCGCACGGAGAAAAAGCTTTTCGGTTTGTTTGGGTCGATGGGCGAATTCCGGATCTGGATTATGTTGATTATCTCGCCAGAGGGGAGATTCCCATTGCCGTACCAACTCCACTCTCTCATGATCTCGATGCCCACTTTTCCGGGTTTTTATTGTCTCCTGACGAGGCGTTTTTCATCATACGAGAATATTTGGACTTGATCCAAAATTTGAAAGAATACGGCGAAAATACATTTATTTCACTTCTCATTAAATCGACAGTTCGAACATTGCTTTACAATGTAGAATTTTTTACCGCTTCTCCAGATATGTTTGAGTTTTTGGCGGTTAGCGCCAAAGCCTATTTATGCGAATTATTGGACAGCCATTTTAGCTCCGACATGGACGTAGCCTTGCAAGCAACGAGGGATTCGGCAGGAACCACGTTCGTTGATTCTCAAAGAGCCAGACGACTTTCAAAGAAGCGGCTTGGCCGACTCCATTATTTGCCGGCCGATGAGTTTTTGTTTTTTGATGAATTGGAGCCTCTTCTACTGAACTTTCACTATTTAATGGATACTAATCCTACTATGAGTTATCATGAGGGGTACACCGGAGGACTCTATGAGACCCCATGGCAAACCCCAAATGCTGGAAAAACGGCGGCGTCTGGCCGTCCGCTTGTTGAAAC
>JACPWF010000040.1 GCA_016197155.1 Candidatus Omnitrophota bacterium
GTTTCATCGGTTTGGCCCATCCTCGACGGCATTATAGTGAAAGCGCACCGGCCCTTCAAGAAAATTCCCGTTGTGTTATAATCGTCGCATGAAATCGCGAAGGAAATTTTTAAATAAGTTTATGATTTCCCTGGCCTTTTTTCTCGCCGCGTCCGCGTTTTATCTGCACTACGGCCTTGTCCCCGGCCGCATCAAGGACCGCTTCATTCAAAAGATTGAGGAAATCACCCGTAAAAAAGTCACGTTCGACAAGGCGCTGGTCCTGCCGTTCGAGGGTTTCAGCCTTTACAATTTGAAGGTCGCCGAAAAGGACGGCCGCCCGGTTTTTTCCGCCAAAAAATTTTCGGTCAATGTCAGAATCCTCCCGTTCATCAAAGAAAATAAAATCGTCATCTCCAATCTCGCCCTCGACCGGCCCGTCTATTCGTACGTCCTGAACGCCCCCCGCGCCGCCGCCGCGCGCCCGCCGCCCAAGACAAAGATCTCGGGCCAGATCGAGGTGCCGCTCATTCCCGCCGAAAAAAAATTCGACTGGTCCGCGCTCGAGGAGGGCCCGGACGCGTTTCTGCCCGAAAATGTGACCCTCGAGCAGATCGAGATCGCCAATGGCTTCGTCGAGATCCGTCCCGACGCGGGTTCGCCGCCGGTCGAGGAAATCCGCGCGATCAATGTCCGCATGGGTTTCCAAAAGCCGCCGTTTTTGACGTTTCAGGGTTCGTTCACCCTCGGAGAAAATGCCTACGCGGCGGTGAGCCTGCGCGGGGCCTGGGACCTGGAAAAGGCCGGGTATGAATTTTATTTCCACTGCGCGAGCGGCCGCATTCCCGATTGGCTGGCCGCGTACCAGAAAAATCATTTTCTCGTTTTGAAAAAAGGCGCCTGGGTCCTCGACGCGCACCTGAAAAGCGCGGGCGAGGAAAGATGCCTCTTCCGCTCGCAGGTGGACCTGCGGGACGCCGCGATCGCGGTCGATCCGCTTCAGATCGCCGGGCGTTTCACGCTTGACGCCAGCGGCGTCTTTAACTTTTACTCGAAACAATTCGAACGTTACAAGGGAACGCTCACACTCGCGGGGGTCGACGCCCTTCGCGTCTCCAAAGAAATTCCGGCCCTCGGGAACATCCGGGGCGAAATCCGCTTCCAACCCGACCTTCTTTTGCTCCAGTCCATCGAGGGGCGCTGGCAAAACGCCCACTTCCGCGTGAAGGGGTCCCTAAAATCGTTCCGCGACCTTCTGATCGAGGCGGAGATCCACATGAACTCGAGCCTCGGCGAAATTTTGTCTCTCCTGCCGGCCGAGCAGAAAAAATTGGCGGCCGGTTATGAGATCCGGGGGGCCTGCCGGTCTCTCACCACGGTGAGCGGCTCGCTGAAAAAAATTCCCCAGCTCCGGATGGAACACAAGCTTCTTTTGGAGGGCGGCTCGATCACCGGCCCCGACAAGAAACTGCGGATCGGCGGGATTTTTTGCAGTCTCGGGGTCGACGGCGCGGGCCTCTCCATCCGCGACGGCCGCTTCGTCCATGAGGAAAAAAATTACACGCTGAACGCGTGGCTGCCCAACAAAAGCGGCGCCGCCGGGAATCTTGAGCTGGGTTCGGACGACATGAAATTCTCCGCGCGTTACCTCATGAGCGAAAACCGGATCGCGATCCAAAAGGCCGCCGCCGAGACCCACGGAGCGCGCGCGTTTTTTGAGGGTTCGCTCCTGGGCCTCCAGTCCCCTCTACTGGATATTCGCGGGGAGGCTGAGATCGATCTTGAGAAAGCCCAAAAGAGCTTCGCCAAAAACGCGGCATTTTTGAAAGACGCGGGGCTGGGAGGCGCCGCGCGCGCGCGCTTCACGCTCAAAGGCGCCTGGAAAAACCCCCTCGGCTGGGACCTGAAGGTCGACGCGCAAAGCCCCGCCCTCACCGTGAAAAAGAATCTCCGGCTCGAAGATTTTGAAATTCAAATCCGCATGCGGGATAAAATCGTGAATGTCCCCTACCTCCGCGCGCGGACCTGCCGCGGCACGATCGGCGGGCGCGTGTTTTTTGATCTGTCCACCCCCAAAACTTTTTTTGACGGGCGCGTGTCGGGGAGCCGCCTCGACCTCGGGGATTTTTCAAAAGCCATGGGGACGAAAGAAAATATTCCCGGCGGCACGGCCCTTTTTCAGGTTTGGCTGAGAGGCTTCCTGAAAAACCCCGAGACCTTTCACGGCCACGGGGCCCTCGACATCTGCGACGGGAAACTGTTTCAGACCGATCTTTTCAAGCCGATGGGAGAACTGCCTTTCGTCAAAGTCGAGGGGCTGGACCGCGTGGTGTTTAAAAGCCTGAGCGGCACGTTCAAGATTCACGAGAAAAAAATCTGGACGCAGGACCTGTCGCTTTTCAGCGACACGGTGGACCTTTCGCTGAAAGGAAGCGCGGGCTTTGACAAAAATCTCGACATGGTGATGGACATTCAGTATTCGAAGGATGTCCTGCGCGGGGCGGAGGACACCGGCGGGCTCGCGCCGTTCATGGTGCGCGAGGCAGGAAATTTCATTTCGCAGTACCGCGTGGGCGGCACGATCGAAAAACCGGTTTACGACAAGCTCGCGATGCCGCCGGGGATCCTTCAGGCGCCGGCGTAGTACGACCGGATCGCGCGCGCGGCCGCGCGAAGCGCCTTGCCGCGGTGGCTCGTTTTATTTTTGACGCGCCGGGGGAGCTCGGCGAATGTTTTTGAGAAACCCTCCGGAATGAAAACAGGGTCGTAGCCAAATCCGTTTCGGCCGCGCGGCTTGCGGCTGATTTTTCCGCGGCACTCGCCCCTCAGCGCTTTCACCGGCAGGCCCCGGTCGTAAAGGGCCGCGACGCACACAAATTTCGCGCGCCGCCGCGAGTCCGGCGCTCCTTTTAAAAGCCTCAAAAGTTTTTCGTTATTGTCCGCGTAGGTGCACCCGGACCCCGCGAAGCGCGCCGAATAAACGCCCGGCTTGCCTTTGAGATGGGAAACCACCAGGCCCGAATCATCGGCGAGAGTCAGCATTTGCGTGTGCCGCGAATAAACCCGGGCCTTCTTGCGCGCATTGGCCTCAAAGGTCCTGCCGTCCTCCGTGACACGGGGGCATCTGGGAAAATCACGGAGCGACAGCACGCGTATCCCCGCGCCATTCAAAAGCGATCGAAGCTCCCGCAATTTGTCCCTGTTCCGGGTTCCCAAAACGATTGCGCTCAGTTTCTTCCGGCCGGACACCATTGATTTATGCGGCTTTTTTCAGAGAAAGCTTCGCTTCATATAAATCGTAGGCGCACTGAAGGTTCATCCAAAACTCAGGCGTGGTCTTTAAAGCCAGTCCGAGAAGAACGGCCGTCTCGGCCGTGACATCCCGTTTACCATTCACGAGCGTGTTCACTCGCTGAATGGGCACACCCATCCTGTGAGCCAATTCGATCTGACTCCACTTCATCGGCCCCAAAAACTCATGCAGCAAAATCTCACCCGGATGCGAGGGTTGTCTATGCGATGGAATCATGCGCTGTCTCCTTCTTTGTTAACGTATACTGTGCAATAGATAAAAATTGCCCGGTCAACGGAGCACAAAAAGCGCCGCGGTCAAAAGCGCGCCGATCAGGACCTGCGCCGCGGTGTTGGCGACAAGGTACGGGAAGCCGATCAGCGCCGCGCCGATCACCATGGGTCTCCATTCCCCCTGTCTCTTCCCATAGAGGAACGCGGAGAAACCGATCGCCCCGAAAACTATCCCCGAAAAAATGTTTGAGAAGCTCAGGCTCATTTCACCCTCTCCCCGCGCGCGGCGGACAGTTTACCGGTTTATTCCTGCTGAGACGGACATTTGACGCTTCCATAGGAACAGAAAACGCAGCAGTCCCCTTTTTTGGGCCTCAAGATGGCGCCGCAATTGCCACACCGATAAAAATATTGGCAGGTTATTTCCGGCAACGGCTCTTTTTTCTCATGGCCGCATTCCGGACACTTGATGACGGACGTTAGTTTTTTCATGTTTCGAACTTCGCTTGATTACGAGAACCCTCAATGACCCTCTTTCCTGATGCGGTTTATTGCAATCAAAAAAGACAGGCGTCCAAAATATTCAATACCTCATTCAATAATTCGGAAGGGGCCTGTTCGACGTATTTGATCCGTCGGCGGCGGTAATCGATCGACTTTGCCTGGTCGACAATCACAAAACCGGTAAACGATGAATGCGCCGGGATTGGGACGTGAAAGGGAATTCTTCGATCCGTGTGGGTGATGGGGCAGGCGATCGCGAATCCGGTGTGCTTATTGAATAAATCATTGCTCACGACAAGCGCCGGCCTTCTTCCTTTTTGCTCGTGGCCGGCCTGCGGATCGAACGTCAAAATGACCAGGTCCCCCTTTCTGGGCACATACCCGGACATTTACCAGACTTCCTTTCCGACGGGACTTCCCCATTCTTCGATGCCCGGCTTGTAATCTTTCGGCATTTGAGCGATCAATTCACGGAGACTGTATTTGCCGCGCAGGCGTTTAATCGGCTGAATGAGAATAGCCCCCTTTTGAACGCTGACCTGAACAGGGTCGCCCACACCGGCATGAATTTTCTCCAGCACGTCCCTGCTCACCCGAAGCCCCTGGCTGTTTCCCCATTTCTGAATCCTCGTGACCATGCGACTGTCCTCCTCAAGGCTATACTAAGTATAGCCCCTGATTGCCTTGCCGTCAAGTGCCCCCATTTAGCCCCCATTTAGCCCACCGGACCAAGTCCGGAAGGGACTTTACTACTTATTGGTTAAGGCTAGAAATAAAATCTATTTAAAAGATGGATTTTTTACCGCTTCAAATTTATTAAGGGCTTCTCTATATACTTTGTCATGGGTGCTCCCGCTAAAGAACAACACTGCATCATCCATGCTATGATTTGGCCCTTCGCAAAATGTGCATTTTGATTTGAACAGGTTCTTTTGACAATCACCGCATTTCACATACAGCATTCTTACGTTTACATCTCCTGTAGGGTAGCCATAGAGGGGGTGCAGATTACCGCCCTTTTTTAAACCGGCATGGTTTCCTGATTTTAAACGCTCAATTACTGAACTTTCACTATTTAATGGATACTAATCCTACTATGAGTTATCATGAGGGGTACACCGGAGGACTCTATGAGACCCCATGGCAAACCCCAAATGCTGGAAAAACGGCGGCGTCTGGCCGTCCGCTTGTTGAA
>JACPWF010000012.1 GCA_016197155.1 Candidatus Omnitrophota bacterium
CAGGACGCCGAGATCGAAAAGATCACGCAGTTTATCAAATCCCAGAGAAAGGCCGTTTACCACGAGGCGGTGACCCAGTCCCAGGACAAAAGGCAGGCGTTCGGCGATTTCAAGCGCGATGAGATCTACGACGAGGCCAAGCGCGTGGTTCTCGAAGGCGGTCAGGCCTCGGTTTCGATGGTTCAAAGAAGGCTCGGCGTGGGCTACACGCGCGCCGCGCGGCTCATCGACATGATGGAGGAAGACGGCATCGTCGGCCCGTATCGCGGCGCCAAACCCAGGGAAATTCTCGTGGAGCGCCCCTCCGGGTCCGCGCCCGAGGGCGAGCCCAAAGAAAACGCATGACAGCCATCGGCCATCATTTAAAAGAAGCCAGAAACAAAAAAGGCGTTTCTTTGGAGGAGGCCTACGCCCTCACCAAGATTCATCCCCACGTCCTCCAGTCTCTTGAGGAGGACAAATTTGAAAAACTTCCAAGCCCGCTTTTTGTTAAAAGTTTTCTGAAGACCTACGCGGAGTTTCTGGAGCTCGATCCCCGCGAAATGATCGAGACCTACGAGAAAGAAAAAAAGAAGGACCCCGAGCAGATCCTTTTCATCAAGCCCGCCGGCACGCGCGAAACCGCGCTGGACCGCGCGCGGGTTTCGCTGGCGCCGATCGCCACGTTCGCGGGATTCCTGGCGGTGATCGCGGCCGCACTTTTTTTATTCAAATTCGCCGGAGGGTTTCTCGTTAAAAATATTCATCTTCCCACCCGCGCGCCGCGGAACGCGGCCTCGCTCAAGCCGAAGGCCGTCTCCGCCAAAAAAGAATCCGCCGTCTCGGAGGAATGGCTGAGAAGCCCCGAGGCGCGCAATTTTCCCAAAGTGGACAGGAAGACCCCCCTGCGTCTCGAGGTGAAGGCCACGGACAACGTGTGGCTGCGCGTGACCTGCGACGGCAAGGTGCTTTTCGAGTCGACGCTGAAACGCGGCGCCGTGGAATCGTGGGCGGCGGATGAATCGATCGAGATCTGGACGGGGAACCCCTCGGGGATGCAGCTTGTCCTCAACAACCAACCGCTCGGCTCGCTCGGAAAAACCATCGTGAAAAAAATGATCGTGAGCCGCGAGGGGATTAAAAAAATTGCTTAAAGTGTCTCTCGTCAGCCTCGGATGCGCGCGCACGCTCATGGACTCCGAAGTCGCCCTCGGGGGACTCGCGGCCCAAGGTTACGAGGTCGTCTCGGATGTAAAACAAGCGGACGTGGCGATCGTGAACACCTGCGGCTTCATCGAGGAGGCCAAGGTCGAATCGATCGAAACCATACTCGAACTTTGCCGCGAAAAGAAAAAAGGCCGGCTCGGCGCGGTCGTGGTTTTGGGGTGCCTGGCCCAGCGCTACGGGAAGGAATTGGGCGAGGAACTGAAGGAAGTCGACGGGATCATCGGGACGAACCATTACGGGGATCTGGCGCGGCTCCTCGAACCTTTAAAGAATAAAAAGAAGGCCCGCGTTTTTGAGGTCAGGGAAAAGCCGCGCTATCTTTTGGATGAACACTCGCCGCGCCACTCGCTGACGCCGCCGCATCTGGCCTACGTCAAAATTTCCGAAGGCTGTATCAACGCCTGCTCCTACTGCGTGATTCCCCGCATGAAAGGCCCGCACCGCTCGCGGACGATCGATTCGGTTTTGAATGAAATTAAAAAAATAGCGGGCGAGCGCAAGCTTTCCGAGATCAATCTGATCGGCCAGGACACCGCCGCGTTCGGTTTTGACCGGAGCCGCGCGTTTGAACTGCCGCTCCTTCTCCAGAAAATCGCCGACCAGAACCTCGTGCCGTGGGTGCGGCTTTTGTACGCGCATCCGGGACACGTGACGGACGAACTCATCGACGCGATGGCTCGTAACGAAACCATTTGCAAGTACGTGGACTTTCCGATCGAGCACAGCCATGACGACATGCTCCGGCGCATGAACCGCGGCGTTTCGCGCGCCAAAATGGAATGGGGGATCGAAACGTTCCGCAAAAAAATTCCGGGGGTGGCGATCCGCACGACCGTGATCGTCGGATTTCCCGGCGAGACCGAGGAAGAATTCCGCGACCTCATGGATTTTCTAAAAGACGCGCGTTTTGAGCGCGTCGGCGCTTTTGAATTTTCCGAAGAAGAAGGCGCGCGCGCCTACGGCATGGACGGCCAGATCCCGAAGGCGGTCAAGCGGGAGCGCTTCAACGCCGTCATGGCCCAGCAGATGGAGATCTCGCGCGGGATTCATGAAGCTCAAATCGGCCGCGAGGTCGAGGTCCTGATTGACGAGCGCCCGGCGGACGAGGCGGGCGTTTTTTACGGACGCACCCAGGCGGACGCGCCCGAGGTGGACGGCCAGGCCATTGTCCATTCCGAAAAAAATCTGGAACAGGGAGAATTTGTAAAAATGCGCGTCACCGACGCGCTGGAGTATGATTTGATCGGCGCATGCTGAACCTGCCGAACGTCCTCACCTGCTCGCGCTTTTTTCTCGCCATTCTTTTCACGTTTTTCCTCTTTTTTCAAAAAGGGATCTGGAACACGACCGCCTTTCTTCTTTTTGTGCTGGCCTCGCTGACCGATTATTGGGACGGGCGGATTGCCAGGGAAAAGAATGAGGTGACGAGCTTCGGCCGCTTCATGGACCCCCTGGCCGACAAGATGCTGACCCTTTCGGCCTTCGCGGCGTTTGCGGTGATGCGCCTCGTGCCCTGGTGGGCCGTCGGGGCGGTTGTCGCCAGGGACCTCGCCGTGACTGTTTTTCGTCTCGGCCTGCCGAGCCAGGCCGCGGCGCTCGGCGCGCGCTCGAGCGGAAAAAACAAAACCATTTTCCAAGTGTCTTTCATTTTAATCGTCCTTCTTTATCTCGTGCTCGCCAAAACGTCTTTCTGGCGGCCGGAGTGGACGGCGCTGGCGCGGCGCGGCATCGAGTGGGGGATGATGGCCGTTGTGTTTGTCACGCTCTGGAGCGGTGTCCGCTATCTCTGGATGAACCGGAAATGAATTTTTTGGTAAGGCTGGCGGCCACTTTTTTCTGGGTGGGGTACCTGCCCCTGGCGCCGGGGACTTTCGGGAGTCTGGCGGGGGCGCTCATCGCCTGGTTTTTTTATCCGGAACTCGCGATTCTCGCGGGAGTTTTCACGGTCACGGGTTTTTTGGTTTGTCGCCCCGCCCAGCGTGTCTTGCGCGGCATCGACCCGCCGGAGTTTGTGTTGGATGAGGTGTGTGGGATGATGCTGAGCGTGGCGGCCCTTCCGAAAACACCGATTCTATTCGCCGCGGCGTTTCTTCTTTTTCGGGCGCTCGATATTTACAAGCCCTGGCCGGTCTCGCGGATTCAGGCCTGGAAAAATCCGATCGGGATCCTAGCGGACGATCTGGCGGCGGGATTATTCGTCAATTTGATTTTGCAGATTTTAGTAAATTCAAGGCTTCTGTCACCGCTTTTTCCCTGATTTCCATCCGGTTTCCGGACAATTGAAATTTTTTGCAAATCATCTTTTTCGCCGTGGCGAGGGAAATGTAAACCAGGCCCACGGGTTTTTTCCGAGTGCCCCCGGAAGGGCCCGCGATGCCGGTGATGCCAATGCCGCAGTCGGTTTCGAAAAGCGCCCGGACATGGGCGGCCATTTTTTTGGCGACGGCGCCACTCACCGCGCCGAATTTTTTTAAGAGTCGATTGTCAATTCCCAAAAGCCGTCGTTTGACCGAGTCATGGTAGGCGATGATGCCGCCCCGGAAATAGTCCGAACTCCCCGGGACGTCCGTGATCCGCGCGGCGAGGAGCCCGCCCGTGCAGGATTCGGCGACGCTGACTGTGAAGGTTTTGGCGCGCATCACCATTGATTATAATTAGTTATAGAACGTTCGCAACTAAATTTATCAAATCGGGGACTGTCCCTTTTTGCCCAAAAAGGGACAGTCCCCTGTAAAACGAAAGAAATTTAGAAAAAGTTTGAACGAAAATGAGGGGGGTCGTCGTCTAGTATAGTGAGGAGAAGCCCGGAGGGTGAACCCCTTTACAGGGCCCAAGACAGAAGGTATAATACCTTTTCTCCCAAACACCACCGCAAACGGAGGCCGTAGAAGAATATGTCCCGCGTCTTGACCAAGGAAAAAAAAGAAGCACCAAAGGAAGTTTCGGAAAAGAAAAAGGCTTTGGATTTGGCCGTTTCCCAGATCGAAAAACATTTTGGGAAGGGCTCGATCATGACGCTGGGGCAGGATTTTAAAATGGACGTCCCGGCGATCCCAACGGGGGCGATTTCGCTCGACGTGGCGCTGGGGGTGGGCGGGATCCCGCGCGGGCGGGTGGTCGAAATTTTTGGGCCGGAGTCGAGCGGCAAGACGACGCTCACGCTCAGCGTCATTGCCCAGGCGCAGAAGCGAAAGGGCACGGCGGCTTTCATCGACGCGGAACACGCGTTTGACTCGACCTACGCGAAGAAGCTCGGCGTGAATCTGGACGACCTGTTGATTTCCCAGCCGGACACGGGCGAGCAGGCGCTGGAAATCACGGAGATGCTCGTGCGCTCCAACGCGGTGGACATCATCGTGGTGGATTCCGTGGCGGCCCTGGTCCCCAAAGCGGAGATCGAGGGCGAGATGGGCGCGTCACACATGGGGCTTCAGGCGAGGCTCATGAGCCAGGCGCTTCGGAAATTGACGGCCGCTATCTCAAAATCAAAGGCCTCTCTTATTTTCATTAATCAATTGAGAGAAAAAATCGGCGTCATGTTCGGCAATCCCGAAACGACGCCGGGCGGACGCGCGCTCAAATTTTATTCCTCGGTGCGTCTCGACATCCGCCGCATCGCGCAGATCAAGCGCGGCGAGGAGATCGTCGGCGGCCGCGTGCGCGTGAAGGTCGTGAAAAATAAAGTCGCGCCCCCTTTCAAGCAGGCCGAGTTTGACCTCATGTACGACGAGGGCGTGTCGGCGGTCGGCAGTATTCTGGACATCGCCGAATCGTTTGAATTCGTCAAGCAAAGCGGCAGTTGGCTCCTCTACGGCGATGAGAAATTGGGCCAGGGCCGCGAAAACGCGAAGGCCTTTTTGCGCGAGAACCCGAAAGTCCTGAATGAGCTCGAAAAAAGAATTTTGGAGAGAGCGGCGCTCGTAAAAGTTTAGCGTTTTTTTGGACAGGATCGTTTGACCGGTTTGGCCCGCCAAAAGCGGGCCGAACTATTTAAAGGACAGGCGGAATGGACGACCCAACCCGGCAATTGGCGGCCAAAAGCGACGCGCTCCGGCTTTTATCCTTCAAACCGCGCAGTGTGGAAGAACTCCGCGCGCGGCTGGCGCAAAAGAAAAAGTACACGGCCGAGACGATCGAGGAAGTGATCGCCCTTTTGACGAGGCAGGGTCTTTTGGATGACGTGAAATTCGCGAAACTTTACGCCCACTCGCGCGTGCACACGCGCCCGGCCGGCCGGAGGCAGATTGAGCTGGACTTGAAAAAGAAGGGCCTGGGCCCCGAGCTCGTCGCCAAAACGCTCGGGGAACTGGGTGATTACGATGAGAAACAGGCGGCGAAGGATCTGGTCTCGGGGCGTTTTCAAAAAATGACGGGTGTGTCCGCGGAAAAGAAAAAGGCGCGGCTCTTCGGATTTTTAGCGCGACGCGGATTTAAGACGGACGTGATCTTGAGCGCCCTCTCGGAGCTTTTTCATGATCTCGACGGATGAACTGAGAAAACGGTACCTGGATTTCTTTAAGGAAAAAGGGCACCGCGTCTTTGAAAGCGATTCGCTCGTGCCCCGCGATGACCCGTCGCTTTTATTCACGGGCGCGGGGATGAACCCGTTTAAGCCTTATTTTCTGGGGCTGAAAAAAGACCTGCGCCGCGCGGCCAGCTGTCAGAAGTGCCTGCGCACCTCCGATCTCGATCGCGTGGGCAAGACCGCTTACCACCACAGTTTTTTTGAGATGCTCGGCAATTTTTCCTTCGGGGATTATTTTAAGGAAGAGGCCATCGCGTGGGGCTGGGAGTTTGTGACCGAGCGGCTCCGGCTCCCGAAAGAGCATTTGTGGGTTTCCGTTTACGAGAAGGACGACGAGGCCTACGGGATTTGGAAAAATAAGATCAAAATTCCCGAGACGCGCATCGTGCGGATGGGCGCCGTGGATAATTTTTGGCCGTCGAACGCGCCGGCCGACGGGCCGAACGGGCCCTGCGGGCCCTGCTCTGAGATTTACGTGGGGCGCGTGCCCGGAAAAGGGGTGGAGATCTGGAACCTCGTTTTCACGCAGTTTGACCGCCGGCCGGACGGTTCCTTACGCGACCTGCCGCAAAAAAATATCGACACGGGGATGGGCCTCGAGCGCACCGCGGCGGTTCTGCAGGGCGTCGCGAGCAATTTTGACACGGACCTTTTCCGGAAACTGCGCGGGGAATTGAAAGGTCTTTTGTCCGGCCCCGGCGGGAAGACCGACGAGGAAAACGCGGTGATGGACCACGTCCGCGCGATCGTTTTTTCGGTCGCGGACGGGGCGCTTCCCTCGAATGCCGGACGCGGGTATGTGGTCCGTAAAATGATCCGCCTGGCCAGCGACCACCTCCAGAAAGCGGGCGCGGCCGTTCCCGGTTCTCTGCACCGGCTTGTGCCGGCGGTGACGGGTCTCTACGGCGCCGTTTATCCGGAGATCGTCTCGCGCCAGAAATTGATCACGACGGTGATTGAAAATGAGGAACGCGCTTTTTTGGAAATCGCCAGGATCCGCGTTCCTGAATTTAAGGAACTTTTGACAAAAACGGACAACCCCGCGAAGCTCGCGTTCACTTTTTACGACACGTACGGCCTGCCGTTCGAGCTCATCGAGGCCGCGGCCGCCTCGCAGAATATTTCAATCCCCCGGCAGGCCTTCGAGGCGTTTTTGAACGAACAAAAAACCCGCTCGCGGCAGGGAAGTAAGATTTCGTCCGAAATCTTTTCGAAGAACGAGGCGCTTTCGCTCACCGAGGGCATTCCTCCGACGGCATTTTTGGGGTATGAATGTCTCGAGACGCGGGCAAAATTATTAAAAATAATAAAAGGCGGTATTTTCATTTTTGATCAAACGCCGTTCTATGCCGAGGCGGGCGGACAGGTCGGCGACACCGGCGTGATCGAGGCCGAAGGTTTCGAGGCCAGGGTGACAAACACGCGGTGGCTCGACAAGGCGGTCCTGCACGAGGCGGCGGTGGAAAAAGGAACGCCGGAGATCGGCCGGGTGTATGCCCTGCGCGTGGAGGGCGCGCGCCGCGCGGCCATCATGAAAAACCACACGGCGACGCATCTTTTGCACAGCGCGCTCAGGAAGGTGCTCGGCGATCACGTGAAACAGAGCGGGTCGTTAGTGGCACCGGACTACCTGCGTTTTGATTTCACCCATTTCGGCGCCGTCGAGCCCGAAAAATTGGCCGCCGTGGAGGAGATGGTGAACGAAGAAGTTAAAAAAAATACCCGTCTCGATAAAAAAGTGGTCTCGAAAGCTGAGGCCCTGAAAGAAGGGGCCATCGCTTTCTTCGGGGAAAAGTACGGCGACGACGTGCGCGTGGTTTCGGTCGGGGATTTTTCGAAGGAGCTTTGCGGCGGGACGCACCTGAATTCCACGGGCGAAATCGGGCTCTTTAAAATCGTCTCCGAGGGCTCGATCCAGGCGGGTGTGCGCCGGATCGAGGCCGTGACGGGCGAGGCGGCGAGCCGGCGGGTCGAGGAGAGCCGCGTGGAACTGGAACGGTGGATGACCTTGAAGAAGTCCGAGGAGCGGGTCGGGATTTTGAAAAATAAATTGACCGGCCTTCTTTCGCAGAAAATGAAGGAGGCCGCGGACGGCCTTTTGGAGAAAGCGCCGAGCGTGGGCGGCGTGCGCCTCGTGTGCCTGGAAACGCCCCGCGCGGACGCGGAACTTCTAAAGGCCGCGGCTGAATATTTGAAAGGCAAAAAGGCCGAATTTGTGGCATTATTTCAAGCGGACTTCGAGGATAAATTCACCTACGCCGTGGCCGCGAGCGAAGGCATCGTGAAAAAAGGTTTTCATTCGGGGGCGGCGGTCAAAGAAATTTCACAGGGCCTCGGCGGTTCGGGCGGCGGCCGGGCGGATTTCGCTTTCGGCGGCGGCAAAGAACTGCCGGACCGGACGAAGGTCCTCACACTTGGCCGGCGGATCGTGGAGGCGCATTTGAAGGCCGCTTTGGGGAAAAATTTATGAAGGTGATTAAACCCGCGAGCAAAAAATTTCAAAAACTTTTTAACCGCTTCACCGTGCGCAACCGCCGCGTCGAGGAAAAGGTGCGCCGCATTCTGGAGGACGTGAAAAACACGGGCGATGAGGCCCTGATCCGCTACACGCGGAAATTTGACCGCGTGAAATTGACACCCAGGGAACTGCGCGTCACCGAAGGCGAGATCAACGGCGCCTATCAGAATATCAGCCCCGATTTTATCGCCGCGCTCAAGGTGGCGGTGGAGAACGTGAGCCAGTTTTACAAAAAACAGATCAAGCGCTCGTGGAAGACCCTGAGCGGGGACGGCGTCATTTTGGGAGAAAAGATCCGGCCTCTCGAGTCGGTGGGGATTTACATTCCCTCAGGCACCGCCCCCCTGCCGTCCACGGTGTACATGACGGTGCTGCCGGCGAAATTGGCGGGGGTGGAAAAGGTGTATCTCATCACCCCGCCCAACAAAGACAAAAACGTCGACCCGCATATTTTGGCCGTGGCGAATCTTCTGAAAGTCGACGGCGTTTTCAAGGCCGGCGGCGCCCAGGCGATCGGGGCCTTCGCTTTCGGGACGCGGTCGATCCCGCGCGTGGACAAGATCATCGGTCCCGGAAACGCGTACGTGGCCGAGGCCAAGCGGCAGGTCTTCGGTTACTGCGACATCGACATGATCGCGGGGCCGACGGAGGTGGTGATCCTGGCGAACGATCACTCGGACCCCGATTTTGTCGCGGCGGACCTTCTGGCGCAGAGCGAGCATCACATGGGCACGGCGTTTCTGGTGACGACTTCGAAACGTTTGGCCAAACTCGCCAAGAAAGTCCCGGCGCGCGGCTGGATCGTGGTCGTGAAAAATTTGAAAGAGGCGATCGACGTGATCAATCAGATCGCGCCCGAGCACCTTCAGATCATGGTGAAAAATCCGCAGAGGATCCTGAAAGACGTGAAGAGCGCGGGCGCCATCTTCATCGGACCCTACACGCCGACGGCGGTCGGGGACTACGTCGCGGGCCCGAGCCACGTCCTGCCGACGAACGGCACCGCGCGGTTTTTTTCCGGGATCTGCGTCACGGACTTTTTGAAACGCTCGCACGTCATTTCGTACAGCAAAAAGGCCCTCGAGAAAGTGAAGGAGCCGCTCGAGCGGCTGGCGTCGCTCGAGGGGCTGGTCAAACACATGGAGTCGGTGAAAATTCGATTTGAAAAAGCGGGGCACAAATGAAAAAGAGGACGGCGGTTTTTAAGCGAAAGACCAAAGAAACTGACATCACCGTGTCGGTGAACATCGACGGCTCCGGGAAATCGCGTGTCCGCACGGGCATCCGCTTTCTCGACCACATGATCGAGACGCTGGCCAAGCACGGTTTTTTTGACATCGAAGTCAGCGCCAAGGGTGACCTCGACATCGACTCGCATCACACCAACGAAGACGTGGGCATTTCTCTCGGCGAGGCGTTTAAAAAAGCGCTCGGCGATAAAAAAGGGATCCGGCGCTTTGCCGATTTTCGGGCGCCGCTCGACGAGGCGCTGGCCGGGGTTCGCGTGAGCGTCGATCTTTCTGGCCGCGGCTCTTTTCACCTCCACACGCATCCCCAGACGCGCTGGATCGCGCACCCCGCGCTTCGCGCGAAGCCCAACGACCGGCACTACACGCTGGCCGACGCGAAACATTTTTTGGAGTCTTTCGCCGGCCACATGGGGATCACCCTGCACGTCGACTGCATTTCCGGTGAACAGCCGCATCACGTGATCGAGTCGGCCTTCAAGTCTCTGGCCAAGGCGCTTGACTGGGCCACGGCCTTCGACAGCCGGTCAAAGGGCGTCCCCTCGACGAAGGGAAGGCTCTAATGTCATTGCGAGGAGCGTTAGCGACGAAGCAATCTTTGACAGAGATTGCTTCGCTTCGCTCGCAATGACCATGATTGTTATTGTGGACTATGGGATGGGGAATCTCCGCAGTGTCCAAAAGGCCTTTGAGGCCGAGGGCGCGCGGGCGCTCGTGACGGGCTCCGCGCGTGAGGCCGAGAAAGCCGAAAAGATTGTCCTGCCCGGCGTCGGGGCGTTCACGCACGCGGTGAGGGAGCTCAAAGCCCGCGGGCTTTTTGATTTGATTAAGGAAAAAATTTCCTCTGGCACGCCGTATCTCGGGCTGTGCCTGGGGCTCCAGCTTTTATTTTCCCGCAGTGAAGAGGGGGAAAAGAGAAAGGGGTTCGGCATCATTCCCGGCGAGGTCCGGCGCTTCCGGACGAAACTGAAAATTCCCCACATGGGATGGAACACGCTGGAAATCGCTAAAAAAAATTGCCCGCTTTTTAAAGGCGTTGAAGAAAAGGATTATTTTTATTTCGTCCATTCGTTTTACGGCGTGCCGCGCGACCCCTCGTGGATCGCCGCACGGACACCCTACGGCGCGGATTTTTGTTCGGCGGTGTGGAAGGAAAATATTTTCGCCACGCAGTTTCATCCGGAGAAAAGTCAGGCCGCGGGCCTGCGGGTCATTAAAAATTTTATCGATTATCGAAATTAAAATGCTCCCCATTCCCGCGATCGATCTGAAAGACGGCAAGGTGGTGAGGCTTCTTCAGGGGGATTTCAAAGAGGAAAAAATTTATCCCGCGATGCCCGAGGAAACCGCGCGTCGGTTTGAGGAAGCCGGCGCCTCGCGGATCCACGTGGTTGATCTCGACGGCGCGCTGGGCGGCGAGCCGAGGAACGCCGCTTCCATTGAAAAAATTTTAAAAAAAACGGCGGCGGCCGTGGAAGTGGGGGGAGGCATCCGCACCCTTGAGAACATCGGATTTTATCTCGGCATGGGCGCGCGGTGGGTGGTTTTGGGCACGCGCGCCTCGCTCGATTCGGGTTTTTTGCGAGAATCCCTGAAGGAATTCGGGGAAAAAATCATCGTGGGCATTGACGCCAGGGACGGTCTTGTGGCGACGGACGGCTGGACCAAGGTCACGTCGACGCGGGCGCTTGATTTGGCGAAGTCGGTCGAGACGCTCGGCGGCCGGACGATTATCTACACGGATATTTCCCGTGACGGAGCGCTGAAAGGCCCAAACTTAAAGGCCATCGGCGATTTGAGCGGCGAGGTCGCGCTTCAAGTGATTGCCTCGGGCGGCGTGGCTACGCTAGGCGACCTTGAGGCGCTCATGGCGCTCAAGCGGAAAAATTTGACGGGCGTCATTATCGGCAAGGCCTTGTACGAGAATAAATTTAAATTGGAAGAGGCGATCAGGACATGCTTGCCAAACGGGTAATCCCTTGCCTGGATGTTAAAGAAGGGCGCGTCGTGAAAGGCACGCGCTTTCTGAAATTGAAAGACGCGGGCGATCCGGTGGAGTGCGCGGTGTTTTACGACCGCGCGGGCGCGGACGAGCTCGTTTTTCTCGACATCACGGCCTCGCACGAAAAAAGAAAGATCATGCTGGGCGTCGTGCGGAAAACTGCCGAGAAGGTTTTCATGCCGCTCACCGTGGGCGGCGGCGTGTCGAGCCTCGGGGACATCCGCGACCTTTTGAGCGCGGGCGCCGACAAGGTCTCCATCAACACGGCCGCCGTGAGGGATCCCGGTTTTATCCGCGAGGCCTCGGCTCGCTTCGGCGCCCAGTGCATCGTGGCCGCGATCGACGCCCGCCAAAAACCGCCCCGCGCGGGCGCGCCAACAAGCTGGGAGGTGTTCACGCACGGCGGGAGACGCGCGACGGGGCTCGACGCCGTGCGCTGGGCAAAGCGGGTGGAAACGCTTGGCGCGGGCGAGATTCTTTTGACCAGCATGGACCGCGACGGCACGCGCTAGGGCTATGACCTCGAGCTCACGCGCCGGATTTCCGGGGCCGTGCGGATTCCCGTCATCGCCTCGGGCGGCGTGGGAAATCTCGGGCACTTGGCCGACGGATTTTTGAAAGGAAAGGCCGACGCGGTGCTGGCGGCCGGCATTTTTCATTTCAGGGAACACACGGTGGAAGAGGCCAAACGTTATCTTGAAAAAAGGGGGGTAAGGGTCCGATGGACGACACGTTTGAAAAAATAAAAGCGCAGATAAAATTTGATTCTCAGGGGCTCATCCCCGCGATCATTCAGGACGCCAAAACCGGGAAGGTGCTGACACTCTGCTACTTAAACGACGCGGCGCTCAAAGCGACGGTCGAAAGCGGTTTTATTTACGTGTTTCGCCGCTCGCAGAACAAGCTCATGAAAAAAGGCGAGACCTCGGGCCACACGCAGGCCGTGCGCGAGCTCCGCGTGGACTGCGAGGGCAAGTCGCTTTTATTTTTGATCGATCAGAAAGTGGCGGGCTGTCACAAGGGTTATTTCAGCTGTTATTTCGAAAAAGTGGAGAAGGACGGATCGCGAAAGATCACGGAAGGGCGTGTGTTTGATCCGGATAAAGTCTATTGAGCGAAAAACTATCGGCGGGTGACGCAGATAAATGATGGATATTTTCCCGAATAAAAAAGAATTTTTAAAATTGGCCCGGAAATCCAATCTGATTCCGGTGTGCCGCGAGGTGCTCGCCGATCTGGAGACGCCGGTGTCGCTGTTTCTCAAGATCGGCGGCGGGCCTTATTCGTATCTTCTCGAATCGGCGGAGGGCCCCGAGAAAATCGCGCGCTATTCTTTTTTGGCCGGCGCGCCGTCGCTGGTGTTTAAGGCAAAAGGCCGTCGGATCACGATCACCGGGCCGGACGGGAAAGAGCGGGCCTTTGAGACGCGCCGCGATCCCTTGGCGGAGCTTGAGAAAATTTTGAGCCGTTTTAAACAGGCGCGGGTGCCGAATCTCGCGCCTTTCTCGGGCGGCGCGGTGGGGTATCTCGGCTACGACACGGTGCGTTTCATTGAAAAAATTCCGGACAAAAATAAGGACGCGCTCGGCATTCCCGACGCGCTTTTTATTTTCACCGACACGCTGTTCGCGTTTGACCATGCCCAAAAAAAGATCCAGATTGTTTGCAACGTGTTTTTGGACCGTTTCCAAAATGCCGAAGAGGCCTACGCGCACGCCGAGGAAAAAATAAACGCGGAAGTGAAGCGTCTGGGACTGCCCATCGCCGCTCGGAGCGAGGCCGGCGTTTCAAAAGGAAAGGGCCCTTTAAAATTTCGCTCCAATTTCACGCGGGCCGGTTTTGAAAAAATCGTGCGGCGCGCCAAGACTTTCATTAAAAAGGGCGACATCATTCAGGTGGTGCTGTCGCAGGCCTTCCGGACGGATGTGCGCTCGGAACCGTTTCGGATCTACCGCGCGCTTCGGTCGATCAACCCGTCGCCCTACCTGTTTTACCTGGATGGCGGGGATTTTCATGTGGTGGGATCGTCGCCGGAGGTGCACGTGCGCTGTGAGGGCTGGAAGGCGCTTTTGCGGCCGATCGCGGGCACGCGGCGCCGCGGGAAGGATCCGAGGGAGGACGCGGCGCTCGAAAAAGAACTTCTCGCCGACCCCAAGGAGCGCGCGGAACACCTGATGCTCGTCGATCTCGGACGCAATGACCTGGGCCGCGTGTGCGAGTACCGGTCGGTCAATGTTCCGGAGTTCATGACCATCGAACGGTATTCGCACGTGATGCACATGGTGAGCCGCGTCGAGGGAAATTTAAGAAAGGACAAATCCCTTTTCGATTTGTTGCGCGCGACGTTTCCGGCCGGAACGATTTCCGGCGCGCCGAAGGTGCGCGCGATGGAGATCATCGACGAGCTTGAGAATCAGAGGCGCGGGTTTTATTCGGGGGTCGTCGGTTATTTCAGTTATTCGGGAAATCTGGACTCGTGCATCGCCATCCGGACGATTTTGGTGAAGGACGGCGCGGCCGTGGTGCAGGCGGGCGCGGGGATCGTCGCGGATTCGATCCCCAAAAGGGAATACGACGAAACGGTGAACAAGGCCAAGGCGCTTTTGAAGGCGATTGAGCGGGCGGAAGGCGGGGCGGAGCCATGATTTTAATGATTGATAATTACGATTCCTTCACCTACAACCTCGTTCAATATCTCGGCGAGATGGGCGAGGAGCTGAAAGTTTTCCGGAATGACGCGCTCACGGTGGACGCGATCAAAAAATTAAAACCCAGCCGCATCGTGATCTCACCCGGGCCGGGCAGTCCCAAAGACGCGGGGATCTCAAAAAAAGTGATACAGATTTTGGGGCCGAAGATCCCGGTGCTCGGCGTGTGCCTGGGCCATCAATGCATCGGCGAAGTTTTCGGCGGCCGGGTGATCGGCGCCAAAACGCTCATGCACGGAAAGACGTCTCAAATCCACCACGACGGCAAGGGCATTTTTAAAAATATCGACAACCCGTTCGTGGCGACGCGCTACCACTCGCTGATCGTCGAGCGCAAAACCCTGCCGAAGACGCTCGCGATCACCGCCGAGACGAAAGAAAAGGAAATCATGGGCCTGGCGCATAAAAAATTTCCCATTTTCGGCGTGCAGTTTCACCCCGAGTCGATCCTGACGCAGTCGGGAAAAGAAATTTTACGCAATTTTCTGAAAATGACCCGCGCATGAACCCAAAACCCCTCGACCCTTCGCGGATGACCGAGGCGATGGAGACGATCGTCTCCGGCCGCGCGGAGGACGCCGCGATCGAGGCGTTTCTTCTGGGCCTCAGGGCAAAAGGGGAGACCGCCGAAGAGGTGACGGCCGCCGCGCGCGTGATGCGCGCGCACAGTCTCAAGCTCACGAAAAGCTATCCCGATCTCGTGGACACCTGCGGGACCGGCGGGGACGCCAGGCACACTTTTAACGTCTCCACGCTCGCGGCGATCACGGCCGCCGCGGCGGGTGTCCGCATCGGCAAACACGGGAACCGCGCGGTCTCAAGCGTCTGCGGGAGCGCGGATCTCCTCGAGGCCTTGGGGATGCCGATCGATCTGACCGTGCCGGCGATTGAGCGCCTGATCGACGAGACGGGTTTCGGTTTTTTCTTTGCGCCGAAGTTTCATCCGGCGACGCGTTTCGCGATGCCCGCGCGGAAGCGGATCCGGGGCAAGACGATTTTCAATATTTTGGGGCCGCTCTCGAATCCCGCGGGGGCGGGCATTCAACTGCTCGGCGTTTATGAGGAAAGGCTCGTCGAACTTTTGGCGAGGGCACTGCTTCAGCTTGGCACCCGCCGCGCGCTCGTCGTTCACGGAAAGGACGGGCTCGATGAAATCACTCTCTGTGATGAAACGCTGATCGCTGAGGTGAGAGAGGGAAAGATTGAGCGGCGCGCGCTTTCGCCGGAGGATTGCGGCTTAAAAAGGGCGGCCCTTTCGGATTTCACGGTCTCTTCAAAAGAGGAATGCGCCGAGACGGCCCTTCAAATTTTGAAGGGAGGCAAAGGGCCAAAAAGCGATCTCGTGAACCTGAACGCGGGCGCGGCGCTTTATCTGGCGGGCAAGGCGCGCTCGATAAAGGAAGGCGTGGAGGCGGCGGTGAAAATATCGGCAAGCGGCGCGCCCTTTCGGAAGTTGGAAGCCATCATCGGTTCCGCCAAAAAAGCGCTCGCGGAAAGTCTGTCAAAATGATCCTCGACGAAATCGTCCGGCATAAAAAACAGGAGATCGACTCGCTCAAAAAAAGACAGCCGCTCTCCGTCCTGCGAAAGGCCGCCGCGCGATTCCCTAAAAAAGCGCCGGTATTTCTCGAGGCCTTAAAAGCGCGCCGCGCGACGGCCGTGATCGCCGAGATGAAGAGACGCTCGCCGTCGAAGGGTCTCCTGCGGCGGGATTTTAATCCGGTCCTCATCGCGCAGTCCTACGCGCGCGCGGGGGCCTCGGCCCTGTCCGTTTTGACGGACGAGCGCTTTTTTGGCGGGTCGACGGGAGATCTCGAGGCCGTGCGCCGCGTTGTGAACCGGCCCATTTTAAGAAAAGATTTTATCTTGGATGAGATCCAGGTCTATGAGTCCAAACTCATCGGGGCGGACGCGATCCTGCTCATCGCGGCGATTTTGTCATTGTCACAATTAAAAAAATTGAGCCGTCTCGCGCAAGGCCTGGGACTCGACGCGCTTTTGGAAATTCATTCCGAGGCGGATCTGAAAAAAATTCTGCCGCTTAAGGCCCCGTGGGTGGGCATCAATAACCGCGATCTCGAAACGTTTCGGGTCGACATCCAAACGACGGCGCGCCTGGCCGGGAAACTTCCGCGCGGCACGTTTGTCGTGTCGGAGAGCGGGATTCAAAATCACGGCGATTTCGTTTATCTCAGCCGCCGCGGGGCGGATGCGGTGTTGGTGGGCGAGAGCCTGATGAGAGAGCGCGATTGCGGAGAGGCGCTTTTGCGTCTTTTGGGTAAGGTCTAGAAATGGTGCGCGTCAAAATTTGTGGGATCACGAATTTGGAGGACGCGCAGACCGCGCTCGATGCCGGAGCCGACGCGATTGGTTTCGTGTTCGCGCCGAGCGCGCGCCGCGTCACCCCGCGCGAAGCCGGGAGGATCGCGCGGGCCGTCGGCCCCTGGATTTCCACCGTCGGCGTTTTTGTGGATGAAAAAATTGAAACCCTGCGGAAAATTGCCGAGGCCTGCCGGCTTTCCGCCGTACAGCTCCACGGAAATGAAAATAAGGACTATCTTAAAGCGCCCGCATCTTTTAAAATAATTAAGGCGTTTCGCGTGGCCGACCGGCGCGATTTTAAAGGCGTCGCGAATTTTCCGGCCGACGCGTTTTTATTCGACACTAAAATCAAAGACCGCCGCGGCGGCACGGGTGTGCGTTTTGATTGGAAACTTTTAAAAGGAAAAAAATGGGCGCGGCCCGCGGTCATCTCCGGCGGGTTGACGCCGGAAAACGTGGGGACGGTCGTCCGGCTTTTGGCGCCTTATGGAGTGGACGTCTCGAGCGGAGTGGAGGGTTCGCCGGGGAAAAAGGACGGGCGGCTCGTGAGGGCATTCATTAAAAATGCAAAAAATGCGTAGATTCAAATTAACCGGCTTACCGGACTCCGGCGGCCATTTCGGCCCGTACGGCGGGAAGTTTGTGCCGGAGACGCTCATGACCGCGCTCGAGGAGCTCGAGGAGGCCTACCGTTCGGCCAAAAAAGATCCGCGCTTCAAAAAAGAGCTTCGGTTTTATCTCGGGAATTTCGCGGGGCGGCCGACGCCGCTCACCGAGGCCAAAAGGCTCGGGAAAATTTTGGGCGTGCGGCATTTATTTCTGAAAAGGGAGGACCTCCTTCACACGGGCGCCCACAAAATCAACAACACCCTCGGCCAGGTTTTGTTGACGGTCCGAATGGGCAAGAAGCGCGTGATCGCCGAGACGGGCGCGGGCCAGCACGGCGTCGCGACGGCCACGGTCTCGGCGCTCTTTGGCATCCCCTGCGAGGTGTACATGGGCGAGGAGGACATTCATCGCCAGGCGCTCAATGTGTTTCGCATGAAACTTTTGGGCGCGCGCGTCATTTCCGTGAAAACGGGTTCCCAAACTTTGAAAGACGCGGTGAACGAGGCCATCCGCGACTGGGTGACAAACGTGCGCGACACGCATTACATCATCGGCTCGGTGATCGGCCCGCACCCGTATCCGGAGATGGTGCGTGATTTCCAGTGCGTGATCGGCAGGGAGACGCGCGCGGATTTAAAAAAAATCGGCCTCGGGGATCCGGAATATCTCGTGGCCTGCGTGGGCGGCGGGTCCAACAGCATCGGTCTTTTTCATCCTTTTCTAAAAAGCCGCTCAAAGATGATCGGGGTCGAGGCGGCGGGCCTGGGGCTTCACACCGCCCAACACGCCGCGGCGCTGACGCTCGGGACCACGGGCGTTCTGCACGGATCGAAAAGTCGGGTGCTTCAAAATAAAGACGGCCAGATCGACCTTGCCCATTCGATCTCGGCGGGCCTGGATTATCCCGGGGTGGGTCCGGAACACGCGTATCTTAAGATGGCCGGCCGCGCGGAGTACGTGGCGGCGACGGACGCGGAGGCCCTTTTGGGCGTGAAGGCGCTGAGCCAAAATGAGGGGATCATCCCGGCGCTTGAGCCCGCGCACGCGATCGGTTACCTTTTAAAACACAGAGGCCGTTTCAAAAAATCCGACACGATTGTTTTGTGCCTGTCCGGCCGCGGGGACAAGGATGTCGAACAGATTTCAAAGGCATTGAATGAACCGGATTAGAGAAAAGTTTTTGGACTTAAAGAAAAAACGCGGGAAGGCGCTCATTTTTTATATGACCGCCGGCGACCCGAGCCTGGCGGCCAATCAAGCCCTCATCCCGTTTTTGGAAAAAGAAGGCGCGGACCTGATCGAGCTCGGCGTCCCATTTTCCGACCCGCTCGCGGACGGTCCCGTGATCCAGGCCGCTTCCCAGCGCGCGCTAAAGCGCGGCACCACCCTTCCCAAAATTCTCACGCTCGTCCGAAACGTCAGAAAAAAATCCCAAATCCCCGTTCTCCTCATGAGCTACTTGAATCCTCTCATGCAGTACGGTTACGAACGTTTCGCCAAAGACGCGAAGGCCGCCGGCGTGGACGGCGTCATCGTTCCCGACTTGCCGCCCGAAGAAGAAAGGGTTTTTGTGCGCGCGCTTAAAGGAAAAAAATTGGATCTGGTTTATCTCCTGGCGCCGACCACGGGCCCCGCGCGGCGGAGGGTCATCGCGAAGGCCTCCTCGGGATTTATTTATTACGTTTCGGTGACGGGCGTCACGGGCGCGCGGCGGCAAATTTCTCCGTCTCTTCGCCCGGACTTGTCGGCGGCCAAAAAGGCCTCGCGCCTACCCCTGTGCGTGGGATTCGGGATCGCCACACCCGGGCAGGCAAAGGCCGCCGCGGCCGGCGCGGACGGCGTCATTATCGGAAGCGCCCTTGTCCGCGCACTTGAAAAAAATTCTAAAATGAGTCACGGGCTTTTCGCCAAAAAATTCGCGGCGCCCTTCGCCCGCGCGCTCGGGAAGGCCGTTTAAATGGTCGCGGTGATCCTGGCCGGCGGAAAGGGCGAGCGGTTTTGGCCGGTGACCCATGAAAAATTCCCGAAGTACCGCATCCGCATCGACAACAAGGAATCGCTTCTTCAGAAAACCTATAACCGCCTCTCCAAAATTTACGACCGGCGGGACATTTATGTCGTGACGACGCGGTCCCATCGGGCGATCATCCTGGAGGAACTAAAAAAACTCCGCCCGGACCGGGTTTTCATCGAGCCCTCGCGCAACAACACCGCCCCCGCGATTTTTTTGTCCCTGGCGCTCCTTGAAAAAAAATACGGCCCGAGCGAGGCGGTGTCGTTTTTTCCGGCGGATCAGCTCATTCAAAACGAGAGTTTTTTTAAAAAAACGATCCAAGGCGCGGCGGCTCTCGCAAAGGAGAAAAGATTTCTCGTGACCATCGGCGTGCGGCCGCTCTTTCCCGCGACGGGGTACGGGTACATTGAAAAGGGCGCGCCGATTTCGGGCGCGGCCTCGGGCTACCGGGTCCGCCGTTTTGTCGAGAAGCCAAGCCGTGAAAAAGCCGCCCGTTATTTGAAGAGCAAAAATTTTCTCTGGAACGCCGGGATTTTCACCTGGCGGATAGACGTTTTTCGGGAGGCGATGAAAAAATTCGCCCCCGCGTTTGGCGCGAACCTGGATTTGAAGCATTTGGAGGCGAGCTACCGCAAACTGCCAAAGATTTCCATTGATTACGCGCTGATGGAAAAAGCGGACAATGTCGCCGTCTGCCAGACCCAAATGGATTGGTGCGACATGGGAAACTGGGACGTGTTTTTCGAGAAGTCGCGCGCGGCCGCGCGCGGCGCGGGCGGGGGCCCCTTTTACCGCCACGGGACGCGGAATTCCTTTTTTATCAACCATCACCATAAGCCGATCGTCGCGCTGGGCGTGGAGGATTTGATCGTCGTCCAAACCCGGAGGGGCACTCTCATCTGCAAAAAAGGCCGCGCGGAAGAGGCGGCCCTTTTATTCAAAAAATTGAGCACTCCGTGAGGATCCTCAGCATCGATTTTGGCACCAAGCGGATTGGTGTGGCCGTTTCCGACGCGCTCGGGATCACCGCGCAGGGGCTTCCGACGGTCCCGCACGAGAATAAAAATCAGGTCTTCCGGGCCCTGGCCGGAATCTGCGCCGAATACCGGGTCGGGGAGGTCCTCATCGGTTTACCGGTGAACATGGACGGCAGTTTCGGGCCGAAGGCCAATGAGATTTTGACGCTCGCGCCGGAACTTGAGAGGGAATTAAAAATTCCCGTCAAGACCTGGGACGAACGCCTGACGAGCCGTCAGGCCGGCCGGCTGATGATCGAACAGGGGTTGTCGAGGCAAAAACAAAAGGACACCAGCGACCGTTTGGCCGCGACTTTATTGCTACAGAGTTATTTGGAATCGAAGCGTTCGACAAGCGGAGTTTAAAAAATGAAAACCAGCATTGAAATTTCAAATTTGAAAAACGGCCTGCGGGTCGTGGCGGTCCCCATGCGCGAGAGAAAATCCGTTTCCGTGGGCATTTGGGTGGGCGTGGGCGGGCGCGACGAGGAACCGCGTTTGAGCGGCATCTCGCATTTTCTTGAGCACATGGTCTTTAAGGGGACCGCCGCGCGCACGGCCGATCAGATCAAGCAGGAAGTCGAGGGCGTCGGAGGGAGTCTCAACGCGTTCACCTCCGAGGAGTACACCTGCTTTCTGGCCAAGTCCGCCTCGCGCCATTTTGAAGGCGTTTTTGACGTGCTCGCGGACATGGTCCGGAACGCTTCTCTGAAGGATGAGGACATTAAAAAAGAACGCACGGTCATCATGGAAGAGATCAAGATGACCCAGGACCAGCCGTCTCAGCTGGTCGGAGAACTGCTCGCGGAAATCGTGTGGCCCGGTCATCCGCTCGGGCGGCCGCTGGCGGGCACGCTTGAAACGGTCGGCCGGCTGTCGCGGGAGGATTTGACGGGCTACAAAAACCGTTTTTACGAGCCGGGCCTCATCACGGTCGTGGCGGCGGGAGACGTGGACCGGAAAAAATTGATTCAAATGACCCAGAAACGGTTTGGCGGCGACGCGAAACGGAACGGCAAAAAATGGGACCTCTTTAAGAAGCGGCAGAAAGGCCCTGACATTAAACTTTTTCATAAATCAACCGAGCAGACGCACCTGGAGCTGGCGCTTCACGCGCTTCCGAAGGCGCATCCGGACGAATACGCCCTCGATATTTTGAGCGTGATTCTCGGAGGGAACATGTCTTCGCGGCTTTTCAATGAAGTCCGCGAGGAAAGGGGGCTGGCCTACGACATCGGCTCCTCGGTGAGAAAATTCCGCGAGACGGGCGCTTTCATCGTTTCGGCCGGCGTGGACAATCATAAATTGAACGAGGCGCTTCGGGTGATCATGAAAGAGCTCGAGAAGATCGCCTCGAAGCCCGTCGAGGCGGATGAGCTCAAGCGCGCGAAAGAATTTTATCTCGGGCAAATGGAGCTGGGGCTTGAGAGCGCGATGAATCAGATGCTGTGGGCGGGGGAGACGCTCGTTTGTCTGGGCCGCTGTCTCACGCCGGAGGAAGTCATCCGAAAAGCCGGCCGTGTCACCGCCGAAGACCTGCGCCGCGTTGCGCGCGGCCTGTTCCGCGATCAGGCGCTGAACCTTGCCGTCGTGGGACCGGTGAAGCCCGGATCCGAAAAAGATTTTAGCCGCATCCTTTCGTTTTCCGGGCATTGACCCGTGTCGTCCATCCGGCTCTTCCGCCTGCTCGGCGTCGACGTCAAGGCGCATTGGACGTTTGTTTTCCTCCCGCTTTTTTTCGGATTTTTTTACGGCGCGAGCTATGGCGCGGCGGTGGGCTTTAGGGCTTTTGTGCTCGTGATCCTGGTTTTCGTGTGCGTCCTCGGGCATGAGCTGACGCACAGTTTGAGGGCGAAGGCCTTCGGGATCCGCGTCCCCCAGATCACGCTTTATCCCATCGGCGGCGTGGCGAGCATGCAGAGGATTCCTCGCGACCCGCGCCAGGAATTTTTGATCGCGATCGTCGGGCCGCTTTTTAATTTTATGCTGGCGGCCCTTCTCTATTTTCCGCTTCTGTGGCTCTTGGGCCGGGACAATTTTTTCTCGCCGTCCCTGGATTCCTGGCCGCGGACTTTCGCCAACGCGTTTTGGATCAACCCGATCCTCGGATTTTTCAATCTCATCCCCGCGTTTCCGATGGACGGGGGAAGGGTCCTGCGCGCGATTCTCGCCACGCGCATGACCTACCTCCGCGCGACGCGAATTTCCGCCAATTTGGGAACCCTTTTTGCTATACTATTTTTTCTTTTGGGAATTTGGTGGCGGCATGGGATGCTGGCGCTCATCGCCATCTTTATCTACACGGCCGCCTCCAGCGAAAAAAACCAGGTTCAGTTCGAGGAATTTTTGGAACACCGGTGGGAAGACGATGGCCCCAAGAAAGGTTAAAATAGCGCCTTCGCTTTTGGCCGCGGATTTTACGCGCCTGGCGGCCGAGATCGAAAAAGTCGAAAAGGCCGGGTGCGACAGCCTGCACCTGGACGTGATGGACGGGCATTTTGTGCCCAATATCACGATCGGCCCCTTCATCGTGAAGGCCATCCGCAAGATCACGCGCCTGCCGCTCGACGCGCATCTCATGATCGAAAATCCGGACCGCTACGTTTCGAGTTTTGCCGAGGCCGGCGCCGACCACATCACGGTGCACGCCGAGGCCTGCCGCGGAAACCTGAGCGGCGTGCTTCGCGCGATCCGTTCATACAAAGTCGGATGCGGCGTCTCCCTCAAACCCGCGACGGGTTTGTCTGAGATTCTTCCCTTCCTGAGCGAAATCGACATGGTCCTTTTAATGACGGTCAATCCCGGTTTCGGCGGCCAGTCCTTCATGCCCGAGGTCCTGCCCAAGATCACGGAACTCCGTAAAGTCTTTCAGGGCGACATCGAAGTGGACGGCGGGATCAACCCAGAAACCTCCAGGCAAACCGTCGCGGCGGGCGCCAATGTCCTGGTGGCGGGCACCTACATTTTCGGAAAGCCGGACGCCCGGAAGGCGATAGAGGAATTGAGGGGCTAGGCGTGGCGGCTATCCGATTCGGCACCGACGGCTGGCGCGCGCTCATGGACAAGGAGTTCACGTTCGCGAACGTGGAGCTCGTGGCCCAAGCCTTCGCCGATCACCTGGCCGGAGAATTCAAGGCCCGTTCAAAACCGGGCGCGCCGAGAGTCGTGATCGGTTTCGATTACCGTAAAAATTCTGAAAATTTCGCGAAAACCTTCGCCGAGGTTTTGGTCGGAAACGGCGTCGAGGTCCTCTTGTCAACCGGCGCCTGCCCAACGCCGGCGGTCAGTTTCACGATCGTGAATGAAAAATGCGACGCCGGGATCGCCGTCACGGCCAGCCACAACCCTCCCGGCTACAATGGCATCAAGATCAAAACCGATTTTGGAAGCTCCGCCGATAAAGCCGTCACGGACGCGGTGGAGGCGTTCATCGGCAAGCGCGCGGTCGTGAAGAAACCTTTTGGCGCGGGCAACCCGATTTTGAGGAATTTTAATCAAAAATACCTCGAGCATCTGAAACATTACGTTCGTCTGGACGAGATCAAAAAAGCGCCTTACAAAATTCTGGTGGACTCGATGCACGGCGTGGGCGCCGCACACATTGAAGGCCTCCTTTCCGGCGGCCGCATCCAAATCACCACCGTGCGCAGTGAGCGTGATGTCACTTTCGGCGGCATCGCGCCCGAACCGATTCCCCGATTCCTCGCTCTTTCGATGGAGAAGATGAAAAACGAAAAATTTGATTTGGGCGTGGTCACCGACGGCGACGCGGACCGGGTCGGCGCCATCCGGCCGGGAGGCGAATTCATTTCGCCCGGCATTATCCTGTCTCTTATTTTAATTCATTTCGTCGAGGATTTAAAAAAAACAGGCTCTGTCGTGACCACGATTTCCAACACCGCGCTCATTTACAAAGTCGCGCGCAAGCTCGGCCTCAAGGTGCACGAGACGCCCGTCGGTTTCAAATACGTCTGCGAGATCATGCGCCGCGAGAATGTTCTCATCGGCGGCGAGGAGTCGGGCGGGATCGGGTTTCAAAATTATCTGTACGAACGCGACGGGCTTTTGTCGGCGCTCCTTCTCATGGAAATGATGGCCATGCGCCGCCAGACCTTTGATGAAATTTTGCGCGGTGTCGAAAAAGAATTCGGGAAATTATTCTACGTGCGCAGTGATTTGGATTACCCGAATGAACTGAAACCCAAATTGTTCGCGACTCTCGCCGCGAACAGGCCTCTGACGCTTTGCGGACACCCCGTGAAAGACACGAAAACCCGGGACGGCACCAAGTTCATCCTCGACGATGAGAGCTGGCTTCTTTTCCGGCTGTCGGGCACCGAGCCTATTTTACGCATCTACTCGGAGGCCACCTCCCAGTCCCTAGCCGAGGAACTGGTTAGCCAAGGCAAGGCCATCGCGTTTCAAATTCCCAAGTAATGAAACTCCAAAACATCCGGAACTTTTCCATTATCGCCCACATCGACCACGGCAAGTCGACGCTCGCCGACCGGATCTTGGAGCGCACCGGCGCCATCGATGCGCGCACCTTTCACAACCAGCTCCTGGACGACATGGACCTCGAGCAGGAGCGCGGGATCACGATCAAGGCCAGCGCGGTTAAAATCAAATACCGCGCCAAGGACGGCCGCGACTACATTTTGAATCTGATCGACACGCCCGGACACGTGGATTTTACCTACGAGGTGGCCAAGAGCCTTCGCGCCTGCGAAGGGGCCCTGCTTTTGGTCGACGCCTCGCAGGGCGTGGAGGCGCAGACGGTCGCCAATTTGTATCTGGCGATGGAGCGGGACCTTACGATTATTCCCGTCATCAATAAAATAGATCTCGCCACCGCCGAACCCGAAAAAGTCAAAAACCAGATCCGCAAAATTCTCGGCATCGACGAGAATGAGATCCTTCTGGCCAGCGCCAAGATGGGCACCGGCATCGTGGAAATTCTCGAACGCGTGGTCGAGCGCATCGGGCCGCCCGAGGGAGAGCCCGGGGAGCCTCTTCAGGCGCTGGTCTTCGATTCCAATTTTGACATCTACCGCGGCGTCATCGTCTACGTGCGCATTTTTAACGGCGAGCTCCGGAAGGGCATGCGGGTCCGCATGATGGCCGGCGGAAAAGAGTACGACGTGCTCGAGGTGGGGGTGCTCTCTCCCAAACCCGTTCAGTGCGACGCGCTTTTGTGCGGCGAGGTCGGCTACGTCGCCTGCAACATCCGTTCCGCCAAGGAAGTCGAAAACGGCGACACCGTCACCGACGCCTCGCGCCCCACGGCCGTGGCGCTTCCGGGCTACAAAAAAGTCCGGCCGCTCGTGTTCGCGGGGATCTACCCCGTTAATTCCAAAGATTTTCAGGCCCTGAAAGACGCGATGGAAAAATTATCGCTGAGCGATTCTTCCTTCGTTTATGAAGTGGAGAGCTCGGCCTCCGTCGGCTTCGGGTTCCGCTGTGGATTTTTGGGACTGCTTCACATGGAGATCGTGCAGGAGCGCCTCGAGCGCGAGTACGATCTCAATCTCGTCGTCACCACGCCGAGCGTGGTTTATAAAATCAGGACGATCGCCGGCGAGGAATTTGAAATCGAAAACCCTTCGAAGATGCCGAACCCCAGCCAGATCGAATCGATCCTCGAGCCTTTCGTGAACGCGGCGATCCTCGTGCCGCCGGCGAGCATGGGGGCGATCCTCGAACTTTGCGAACAGCGCCGCGGCACGTACCGGGCGACCGAATACCTGAGCGAGGAGCGGGTGAAGGTCGTTTACGAGTTTCCGCTCTCGGAGATCATCGTCGATTTTTACGACCGGATCAAATCGATCTCCAAAGGCTACGGTTCGCTGGATTATGAGCTCATCGGCCACCGCGAGAGCGAGCTCGTGAAGCTCGATGTCCTCATCAATTCCGAAATCTGCGATTCGTTCAGCTCCATCGTTCATCGCGACAAGGCGCAGTTAAAAGGCCGCGGCCTCTGCGAAAAATTAAAGGAGCTGATTCCCCGCCAGATGTTCGAGGTCGTGATCCAGGCGGCGATCGGCGGAAAAATCATCGCGCGCGAAACCGTGCGGCCGCTCGGGAAAAACGTGACGTCCAAATGCTACGGCGGCGACATCACGCGCAAACGAAAACTTTGGGAGAAACAGAAAGAAGGCAAAAAACGCATGAAGCAGTTCGGCCGGGTCGAGATCCCCCAGGAGGCGTTTTTGGCGGCGCTAAAGGTGGAATGACATGACCAAAGAAAAATGGATCCGCGAGGTGAAGGAATGGACAAACTCGATCCTGGTGGCGCTTTTATTGACGTTGGTCATCCGGACCTACGTGGTCCAGGCCTTCAAAATTCCCTCCGGGTCGATGCATCCCACTCTGATGGAAGGGGACAAACTCTTTGTCAATAAATTCATCTACCGGTTTCACCCGCCCGAGCGCGGGGACATCATCGTCTTCAAATACCCGGAGGACATGAAAAAGGATTTCATCAAGCGCCTGGCGGCCTTCGGCGGCGAGACGGTGGAGATCCGCGACGGAAAGATTTTTGTGAATGGGAAAGTCCTGAACGACCGGGCGACGTTCGGTCAATTTTATTATTACAATCACGAGCCCTACGGCGGGCCGAACGAAAAAATACAGATCCCACCCGACGCGTATTATGTCCTCGGGGACAACAGCGCCAATTCCACCGACAGCCGGTTCTGGGGATTTGTCCCAAAGAAAAACATGATCGGAAAGGCCGTGTTCCGCTGGTGGCCGCCGCGCCGGATCGGGAAACTGAATTGAATCTCGCCAACCGTCTGAGCCTGCTCAGGATCATTCTCGTCCCCGTTTTTGTGCTGTCGCTCGTTTATTATTCGCCGGAAAAAAATCATCTGCGTTTCCTGAGCGTCGGCATTTTTATTCTGGCCTGCGCCACCGACGCGCTCGACGGGTACCTCGCGCGGCGGCTCGGCGAGCAGACGGTCCTCGGAAGCTACATCGACCCGATCGCGGACAAGTTGCTCCTGGTGAGCGGATTTTTATCGCTGTCCTTTATGGGGCATCTGCCGGCGGCGATCCGGATCCCGGCCTGGGTGACGGTGGCGGTCATTTCGCGGGACCTCCTCATCATCATCGGAGCCATTATCATCTTCATCACAACCGGCCGTTTGAAGGCCGAGCCTCTGTTTGTGGGCAAGGCGACCACGGTGCTCCAGATGGCGACTTTGTTTTTGTCGCTTTTAGCGGCGCCGGGCGGGATTCTTTTTCTGTTTTTTATCGCGACGGTGACGCTCACAATTTTGTCCGGCGTCCTCTACGTCCAAATGGGCGGCCGGCTCCTGCAAACGGATTGACCCATGGCCCCCTTTCTTTTTTTTAACCTCGCCGTTTTTTTCACGGGCGCTGTCCCGAGCGCGTATCTGGCGGGCCGGTTTTTTAAGAAAATAGACATCCGCGCGCATGGCAGTGGGAACGTCGGCGCGACGAATGCCTTTCGCGTCCTCGGTAAAAAAATCGGGGCGCTTGTTTTTGCGGCGGATTTTTTGAAGGGCCTTTTGCCCGTTTTTCTGGCCGGGCGGGTTCTTCATTTTCCCGTCGCGCCCGAAGTCTCCGTGGTCACGGCGGGATCCGCGGCGATCCTGGGGCATATTTTCAACCCTTTTCTGGGTTTTAAAGGGGGGAAGGGGGTGGCTACGGGGGCAGGGGTGCTCTGCGCGATTTCGCCCCTTCTTTTTTTAATCACAGCGGGATCGTGGGCGGCGGTTTTTCTCTCGACGCGCATGGTTTCTGTAAGCTCTTTATTATCATTAGTTAGCCTTATCTTCTTCAGTGTATTTTTCAGATCCCGGCCCATTTTTATCGGATTTTTTTGTGTTATTTCGATCCTCGTCCTGTGGGCCCATCGATCCAACCTCAGCCGTATATTCGAAAGTAAAGAGAACAAATTGTAAGATTGGTACCGGGTTCGAACCCGGCACCACCCTTGTAACTTGAGTGATCCAAAAGGGGACTGTCCCTTTTTCGACAAAAAGGGACAGTCCCCATTGATATTAATCGATATAATATTTAGATTAATCTTGTAACTTCAATAGTTTCAGGTATACTTTAATCAGGAAGTTGTAGTTGGCTATTTTTTTAGCCAGCTTATTTAAATTGTTTAATATGTTGGTTAAAAAGGTGATCCATGCGGGATATATGCATCAAAACTCAGGTATCAGGGAACCATAAACGGAAAAACCTGCTCATCGTCGAAACCGTCGATCAAAACGGGATGCAGGCACGCGCCGAGAAAAAATTTTCCTATTATGTCTCCGAGCAAAGCCCCGCCCAGGACCCCGGCAACGCCCAGGCCTGGCTTGAGATGCAGTCCCTTTTTCACCACAAAAAAGAGCGCCACGTCTCCATCCGGAAAGTGTTCGATCCGAAAACCGGCATCGGGCAAATGGTCTACCGCGTCATCGGAAGTTTTTATGTGGTGCAGAACCTGCATCTTTTCGCCGTCGTTTTCATGCACCGCATCAAATTCGACATGCTCACTCCCACGCCTTACACGAAGTAACCAATTTCGTATTGACCATTCAAAATCGCTTTGTTATACTTAATTTTTTCTTATATTTTCTCACTAGGGGAGAATGCTAACTCTTGATATTTCATAAAGATACAAAAATAACCGTCCTGGGCGACGGCGGCTGGGGGACGACCCTGGCGCTTCTTTTGGCCTGGCGGGGGTATCCGGTGAGCCTCTGGGGCGCTTTTCCCGAATACGTGGAAGAGGTCGCCAGGCACAGAGAAAATAGAAAGTTTTTGCCGGGTTTTAAAATTCCGCGAAACGTGACGTGCGAGGCGGATATTCACAGGGCCTGTTGCGATGCCGGGATCATCGTCGTGGCGGCGCCGTCGCAGTTTGTGCGCGGCGTTATTCAAAAAATTAAAAAGGACAAGATTCACAAAAAGGTTTTTGTCACCGTCGCCAAGGGGATCGAGGCCAAAAGTTTGAAGGTGATGTCGGAGGTGATCCACGAGGAGCTGGGGCACGTGAGCCTGTGCGTGCTTTCGGGCCCGACGATCGCGCGCGAGGTGGCGCAGAAAATCCCCGCGGCGGCCTCGATCGCCTCGACGAATAAGGCGCTTTTGTCGGGTGTCCGCAAGGTCTTCATGACCGACGCGTTCAGCCTCTATGAGAGCGAGGACGTGATGGGGGTCGAGCTCGGGGGGTCGCTCAAAAACGTGATCGCGATCTCGGCCGGCATCGTCGAGGGTTTGGGGTTCGGTTCCAACACGCAGGCCGCGCTTTTTGCGCGCGGGGTCGCGGAGATGGCGAGGCTCGGGCACGCGATGGGCGCGCGGCGCGAGACGTTCATGGGGTTGAGCGGCTTGGGGGATCTGGCGACAACCTGTCTCAGCCGCCACAGCCGCAACCGCTCGCTCGGCGAGGAAGTCGGCAAGGGCAAAAAATTGAAAACTATTTTGAAGGGAACGGAGATGGTGGTCGAGGGGGTCGAAACCTGCCGCTCGGCGCACAGCCTCGCGAAAAAGCACGGGGTTTCGATGCCCATTGTGGAGGCGGTTCACGCGATTTTGTTCAATGGCCACGATCCCCGCGAGGCCGTGAAGGCGCTCATGAAGCGCGAGCCGCATCGGGAGTTGGATTAAATCAAATAGTTTCGGGGCGTGGCCCAGCTTGGTCTAAGGCGCTACCTTGGGGTGATAGAGATCGGCGGTTCAAATCCGCCCGCCCCGATTATTCAACTGGACGGGCGTCCGCCGGCGTTTTAGTGGCGGACTCCTCGCCCCGACATTATTAGTTTTTTTGGAAAATTAGAGTGAGAGGATTTGAATAGGAGCGGCCGAGCCCTCGTGAAAGTCGACGCGACCTCCGGGAGCGTCGACGACATCCGAGGACGCGGTTGGCTCCGACATTAATATTTTTTTGAAAAAAATGAAACAGACCGAATCCTCCAAAACGATCGGCATCGGGCTTTTGGGCCTGGGAACAGTGGGGACGGGTGTGGTTAAAATTCTGAAATCGCAGGGCCGCGCGATTGAGAAAAAAACCGGCATCCGTCTGGCGCTGCGAAGGGTTTGCGTGAAATCGCTCTCAAAAAAAAGAGGCGTCGCGCTCGACCGGCGGCTTTTGACGACGGACCCCTCGGACCTGATCCGCGACCCCTCGATCGATATTTTGGTGGAGCTCATCGGCGGGATCCATCCGGCCAAAGAGATCATTCACCGGGCCTTCTTGAACGGAAAGCACGTGGTCACGGCAAATAAGGCGCTGTTGGCCGAAGAGGGCGGTTCTATTTTTCGCGAGGCCGCGCGGCTCGGGAGGAAGCTGGGCATTGAGGCCAGCGTCTGCGGCGGGATCCCCATCATCCAGTCGATCAGGGAGGGGCTGGCCTCCAATTCCATTTCCCAATTTCTCGGGATCGTGAACGGCACCTGCAATTTTATTCTGAGCGCGATGTCGCAGGGCAATCTGGAGTTTAGAGAAGCCCTGCGCGCGGCCGAGCGATCCGGCTACGCGGAAAAAAATCCGAGGCTCGACATCGAAGGCGTCGACTCGGCGCATAAGCTGGCGATCCTGGCGAGGCTGGCGTTTCGCACGGAGGTTCCACTCAAAGCCATTTTCGTCGAGGGCATTTCGAAACTTTCCAAAGTCGACATCCAGTACGCGTCGGAACTGGGCTACGTGATCAAACTGCTGGCGATCGCCAAGCGCCATGGCCGCGCCGTCGAACTGCGCGTTCATCCGACGATGCTGCCGCTTGATCACGTGCTCGCCGGGGTGCGCGGCGTCTACAACGCGGTTTTTTTGCACGCCGATCAGGCGGGCGATCTTCTTTTTTACGGAAAGGGCGCGGGCGAGATGCCGACGGCCAGCGCCGTCGTGAGCGACATCATTGACATTGCCAAACGCGCCACGGGGCAAGCGGACTTAAAGGTCCGCAAATCCAGCCCGCCCGATGCGTTGCCGGTCCGGCCGATGGACGAGGTCGTGTCAAACTATTATCTGCGTTTTCAGGTGGAGGACAAGCCGGGCGTTTTGGGGCGGATCGCTCAGACGCTCGGAAAAAATCATATTTCCATTTTGAGCGTGCACCAAAAAGAATCGCACGATTCGCGCTCGGTGCCGGTGATCATCCTGACCTACGAGGCGTCGGAGAAAAATTTGAGGCGGGCCCTTCGGGCCATCGATTCGAAGGGCGGGGTCCGGCAAAAGACGGTGGTCTTGAGGGTGGAGAAATGAACCGACAGGGAATCATTGAAAAATACCGCGCGTTTTTGCCGGTCACGGCCAAGACTCCGGTCGTCACGCTGAACGAGGGGAATACCCCGTTAATTTTGTCCGGGTTTCTTTCGGAGGCGGTGGGCGGGACCGTTTATCTCAAGTGCGAGGGCTTGAATCCCACCGGCTCGTTCAAGGACCGCGGCATGACGCTGGCGGTCTCAAAGGCGAAGGAGAGCGGCGCCAAAATGGTGATCTGCGCGTCGACGGGAAACACGTCGGCCTCGGCGGCCGCGTACGCCGCGCGCGCGGGCATCCGGTGCGCGGTGCTCATTCCCGAGGGGGCCGTCGCGCTGGGAAAATTGAGCCAGGCCCTGATTCACGGCGCGAAGGTGATCGCCCTGAAGGGCAATTTTGACAAGGCCCTGCAAATGGTCCGCGAGATCGCTCAAAAATATCCGGTGACGCTCGTGAATTCCGTGAACCCCCTGCGCCTCGAGGGACAAAAAACGGCGGCGTTCGAGATCTGCGATGCGCTCGGCGGCCAAGCGCCCCACTTTCACGCGATCCCCGTGGGAAACGCGGGGAATATCAGCGCGTATTGGAAGGGCTACACCGAATATCACGCGCTCGGGAAAATCGCGGCCAGGCCCCGGATGCTGGGGTTTGAGGCCGAGGGCGCGGCGCCCATCGTGAAAAAGAAAGTGATCGAGAACCCGCGGACGATCGCCACGGCGATCCGCATCGGAAACCCGGCGAGCTGGAAATTGGCCGAGGCGGCGCGCGAGGAGTCGCGCGGCCTGATCGACACCGTGAAGGACGGCGAAATTTTAGAGGCGTATAAACTTTTGGCGCGGAAAGAAGGGATATTCGTCGAGCCGGCGAGCGCGGCGAGCGTGGCGGGGATCTTAAAATTGAATAAAAAAAGATTTTTCAAAAAATCCGGCGTGAAAAAACCGGTGATCGTTTGCGTCCTGACCGGGCATGGCCTGAAGGATCCCGACCGGGCGATCGCGAGCGTCGAAAAACCAAAGGCGCTCCCGGCCCGCCTCGACGCCGTTCTCGAGGCGATCAACCGGTGAGCCTGATTGTTCAAAAATACGGCGGTTCGAGCGTCGCCGGCCCCGCACGCATCAAGCGCGTGGCCGAACGCGTGAAGCGTTACAAAAAAAAAGGCCACGCGCTTGTGATTGTCGTGAGCGCTTTGGGAGACACGACCGATGAGCTTTTGGAGCTGTCGCGGCAGGTTACGCGGAGCCCCTCGCGGCGGGAACTGGACATGCTCATGTCGACGGGCGAGCAGGCGTCCGTGGCGCTTCTGGCGATGGCCCTGCACGAGCTTTCGTGCGACGCGATCTCGTTCACCGGCGCGCAGGTCGGCATTTTGACCGACGCGGCGTACACCCGCGCGCGCATCGTGAGCGTCGAGACGCGGCGGATCCGCGAAGAGCTCAAAAAAAATAAGGTCGTGATCGTCGCGGGTTTTCAGGGAACGAACCCCGACGGAGAGATCACCACCCTCGGCCGCGGCGGGAGCGATCTGACCGCGGTGGCGCTGGCCAAGGCGCTTTCGGCCGACGCGTGCGAAATTTACACGGACGTGGAGGGGATTTTTACCGCCGACCCGCGCCTGGTGAAGACCGCGCGGAAAATCGACAGGATCAGTTACGAGGAGATGCTGGAGCTCGCCTCGTCGGGCGCTCAGGTGATGCAGTCGCGTTCGATCGAGGTGGCGGGAAAGTTTGACATTCCCGTTCACGTCCGCAGTAGTTTTTCAAACAAAGAAGGCACATGGATCGTCAAGGAGGACCGTTCGATGGAAGGCGTTTTGATTCGCGGGGTGTCCGTCAATAGGGATGAGGCCAAGCTCACGGTGACGGCGGTGCCGAACCGGCCGGGGGTCGCGGGAAAAATTTTTAGAACGCTCGCCGACGGCGGCGTCAACGTCGACATGATCATTCAAAATATCGGAAAACACGCCTCGACGGACATCTCGTTCACGGTGCCCAAAAGCGACGCCGAGCCCGCCGTGAAATTGTTGAGAAAAATAGCCGGGAAAATGGGATTCAGGGACGTTTCGTTCGACGCCAACATCGCGAAGGTCTCGGTGGTGGGTGTCGGGATGCGCAGTCACGCGGGCGTGGCCGCCGGGATGTTCGAGGCGCTCGGGAAAAACGGCATCAATATCGAAATGATCTCGACGAGCGAGATCAAAATTTCATGCGTCGTAAAAAAATCGGACGCCGAGAAGGCCGTCAGGCTTTTGCACGACGAATTCATTTCCGGGAAAAAACCGAAAAAATGAGCGGAAACAAAATCCAAATCTACGACACGACGCTTCGCGACGGCTCGCAGGGCGAGGGGATCTCTTTTTCCGTCCAGGACAAGATCCTGATCGCGAAAAAAATCGACGAGATCGGTTTCGATTTCATCGAGGGCGGCTGGCCGGGCGCCAATCCAAAGGACGTCGCTTTTTTTGAGGAGGCGAAGAAACTCAAATTCCGCCGCGCGGAGCTTGTGGCGTTTGGGTCCACCTGCAAGGCGCGCGCGAAGGCGTCCGAGGACGAGAATCTGCGCGGGCTTCTCGGGGCCGGGACCGCGGTGATCACCCTTTTCGGCAAAAGCTGGGACCTGCACGTGCGCGAGGTGTTTCGCGTCGAGCTTGAGGAAAATCTGCGCATGATCTCGGACTCGGTGCGGTTTTTGCGATCCGAGGGCCGGCGCGTGATTTACGACGCCGAACATTTTTTTGACGGCTACGCGCGGAATAGGGAGTACGCCTTAAAAACGCTCGGCGCCGCGGCTGACGCGGGGGCCGAGACGCTCGTTTTGTGCGACACCAACGGCGGCACACTGCCGTCGGCCGTCGCGAAGGCCGTCTCGGACGTGCGCGCGAAATTAAAAACGCCGCTTGGCATTCACACGCACAACGACTGCGGCATGGGCATCGCCAACGCGATCGCCGCGCTTGAGGCGGGCGCCGTTCACGTGCAGGGCACGGTGAACGGCTACGGCGAGCGCTGTGGCAATCCGGACCTTTTGGCGATCGTGGCGAATATTGAACTCAAACTTGGCTCGCGCTGTCTTGAGGCGGGGAAATTGAAAGAGCTCACCGAAGTCTCGCGCTACGTGTCCGAAGTGAGCAACATGCTCCCCGCCAAAAACCAGCCTTACGTGGGCGCCAGCGCCTTCGCGCACAAGGGCGGCGTTCACATTGACGCCGTGAAAAAAAATCCGGAGACCTACGAGCACATTGACCCCGCGCTTGTGGGAAATCAAAGGCGGTCGCTCGTTTCCGAAGTCGGCGGCCGCGCGAACGTGCTCCTGAAGGCCGAGGAGCTCGGCGTGGATTTGAAAAAGGAGTCGCCCCAGGCGCGCGAAATCGCCGAGGAAGTCAAAAGGCGCGAATACGAAGGCTATCAGTACGAGGCCGCGGAGGCGAGCCTTGAGCTTCTCATGCGAAAAGTGATGGGAAAAAGAAAAGTTTTCTTTACGGCAGGCGCGTCGGTTTCCCAGGAAAAATTGGGCGGCGAGGATCCGAACGTCAAGGCGCGCGTCGAAGTCAAGGTCGACGGCAAGGTTCAGAGCAAAGACGCCGCCGGCGACGGGCCCGTGAACGCCCTCGACAAGGCATTCCGCGAGGCGCTTTCGGTATTTTACCCGGCGGTGAAAACGGTCAGGCTCGACGATTACAAAGTCCGCATCGTGGATTCCAAATCCGGCACGGCCGCCAAAGTGCGCGTCTTCATCGAATCGACCGACGGAAAACGCGCCTGGACCACGGTGGGCGTTTCCACCAATATTTTGGAGGCCAGCTGGGAGGCGCTTGTCGAGGCCTACGAATTCAAATTGCTCCGTTCGTCATGAACACGCCGCCGTCCCCGCACGCCCCCGATCAGGAATTGCCCAAGGCCTACAATCCCAAGGCCGTTGAAAAGGAATGGTACCAGACCTGGATGAAGCGGGGCTATTTTTCGGCCTCTTCGCATTCCAAGAAAAAACCCTACACGATTGTCATTCCCCCGCCGAATATCACCGGCATCCTGCACATGGGCCACGCGCTCAACAACACCCTGCAGGACATCCTCATCCGCTACAAACGCATGAGCGGGTACGAGGCGCTTTGGATGCCGGGCACCGACCACGCGGGCATCGCGACGCAGAACGTCGTGGAAAAATCGTTGAAGGAAGAGGGCCTGACGCGCCACGCGCTCGGCCGCGAGAAATTTCTGGAACGCGTCTGGAAGTGGCGCGAAAAATACGGGAACACCATCATTCGCCAGCTCCAGCGCCTGGGCGCTTCCTGCGATTGGGAGCGCACGCGCTTCACGATGGACGAGGGATTGTCGCGCGCGGTGCGCGAGGTCTTCGTGCGCTTGCACGAAAAAGGCCTCATCTACCGCGGCCGGTACATCATCAACTGGTGCCCGCGCTGTCAGACCGCGCTCTCCGACGAGGAGGTCCAGCACAAGGACGTCACGGGGCATCTGTATTATTTGAAATACACGATCGAAGGCACCGACCAGCACCTGACCATCGCCACGACGCGTCCCGAGACGATGCTCGGCGACACGGCCGTCGGTTTTCATCCGGAGGATGAGCGCTACCGCCACCTGATCGGCAAGACCGTTCTTTTGCCTCTTCTCAATCGAAAGTTAAAAGTCATCGAGGACGCCGACATCGATCCCCAGTTCGGCACCGGCGCGCTCAAAATTACCCCCGCGCATGACCCCGTGGATTTTCGTCTGGCCCAAAAGCATCATTTGGAAATGATCAACATTCTCAATCCCGACGGGACGCTGAACGACGCGGCGGGGCCCTACAAAGGCCTTGACCGCTTTGAGGCGCGTCGAAAAATTATCGCCGAGCTCGAAGACCGGCGGATTCTCCTCGAAACCAAAGAGCACGTGCACGCGGTGGGGCACTGTTACCGCTGTCAGACGGTGGTGGAACCCACGCTTTCTCTCCAATGGTTCGTGCACATGAAGCCGCTGGCCCGCCCCGCGATCGCGGCCGTGAAAGAGGGCAAAACGGTTTTCACCCCCGCGCGCTGGACGAAAGTTTATCTGGATTGGATGACGAACATCAAGGACTGGTGCATCTCGCGCCAGATCTGGTGGGGCCACCGCATCCCGGTGTGGTATTGCCCGAAGTGCCGGGCCGATGAGGCGAAAATTATTTCCTCAAAAAATTTCACGCCGGGAAATAAAATTTACACGGAGACGGGCATGATGGTTTCACGCGACGCGCCGAAAAAATGCGCCGCTTGCGGCCACCCCGATCTGATCCAGGACGCCGACGTGCTCGACACCTGGTTTTCCTCGTGGCTGTGGCCTTTTTCCACGTTCGGATGGCCGGAGAAAAATAAGGACCTCTCGTTTTTTTATCCCACCTCGACCCTCGTGACGGGGTACGAGATCATTTTTTTCTGGGTCGCGCGCATGATGATGGCGGGGTTTGAATTCATGGGCAAAGAGCCTTTTAAACAAGTTTACATTCACGGCATCGTGCGCGACGAGACCGGCGCGAAGATGTCCAAATCCCTCGGGAATGCGGTCGACCCCATTCACATCATCGATGAATTTGGCGCCGACGCCCTGCGGTTCGCGATCATTTCCATCACGGCCGAAGGCCAGGACGTTTACGCCTCGAAGGAAAAATTTGAGGTCGGGCGGAATTTTGCCAATAAGATCTGGAACGCGGGGCGTTTTGTGCTGATGAACCTTTCTTCCAAGCCGCCGGCCAAGCCCGCGAAGCGCGCGGCGCCGAGCCCCATCGACCGCTGGATCCTGAGCCGGCTCGAGCAGACCGTGTACAGTGTCACGGACAGCCTGGACCGCAGTCGCTTCAGCGAAGCGGCCGCCGTGCTCTATGATTTTTTCTGGCACCAGTTCTGCGACTGGTATCTGGAGCTGGCCAAGCCCAACATTCAGTCCAAAGAAACCCAGGCCGTTTTGCAAAAGGTTTTTGACACGGCCCTGCGCCTCCTGCACCCTTTCATGCCGTTCATCACGGAGACCCTTTGGCAGAAACTTCCGCACGAGGGCCAGTCTATCATGCAAAGCGCCTGGCCCGTGGCCGACGCCCGCCGCGTGGACAAAAAAATCGAGTCCGAGATGGACCTGGTGATCGGCGAGATCCAGGCGATCCGGAATGTCCGCTCGGCCTGGCAGATCAACCCCAAGGAGCAGGTGACCGTGGCGATCAAGGTCTCCCGCGAGAAAGAACTGCAGATCCTGCGGGACTATTCGGGCACGATCGCGCAGATGGCGAAAATTTCCTCGCTCCAGATCGGGAAGAATATCAAACGCCCCAAAGAATCCGCGGTCGCGAACATCGGCCGCGTGGAGACCTACGTGATCCTGTCGGGCCTCGTGGACATCCGGGTCGAGCGCGAGCGGATCGAAGGCGCGCTCGAGGACGTCGAAAAGATGATCCGCGCCCTCGAGATCCGGCTGAGAAACGAGGATTTTTTAAAGAAGGCGCCCAAAGAAATCGTGGACAAGGAAAAAGAAAAGGCCGCGGAACTCGAAAACCGGAAACACCGCCTGGAGGAAAATCTCCGCGCCCTCACCGAATGAAACCATCCCAAATCGACCCCCTCCTCAAAGCCGCCTTGCGCGAGGATGTGGGCTCCAAAGACCTGACCTCTTCCGCGCTCATTCCGAAATCCGCTTTTGTGAAGGCCGATATCGCGTTCAAGGAAAACGGCGTCCTCTGCGGGATCGGCCTCGCGGAACGCGTGTTTCGCCTGGTCGACGAGGACCTGCGTTTTCTGCCGGTGGCCGAAGACGGCGAATCCATTGAAAAAGACCGCGAGATCGCCTACATCGAAGGCCGCGGGCCCTCGATCCTGATCGCCGAGCGCACGGCGCTCAATTTTTTGAGCCGCCTTTCCGGGATCGCCACGCTGACGCGCGCGTTCGTTGAAAAAGTGAAGGGCACCTCCGCCAAAATCATGGACACCCGAAAGACGACGCCGACCCTGCGCTTTTTGGAAAGATACGCCGTCAAAACCGGCGGCGGCGTCAACCACCGCCTGGGCCTCTTTGACGAGATTCTCATCAAAGACAATCACCTGCGGATTCTTTTGAATCAACCTCTCACGGAGATCGTCGCGCGCGCGAAGGCCTCCGCGCAGAAAAAAACGGCGGTGGGCGTGGAGGTGAAAAATTTGAAGGAATGCGCCGAGGCCCTGAAGAGCAAGGCCGATTACATCCTCCTCGACAACCTGAGCGTCTCCGAGGTAAAAGAGGCGGTGGCCCTCCGCGCGAAGGCGGGCGCCGGGATCGATCTCGAAGTTTCGGGGGGGATCTGGCTCGGAAACGTGCGCGAGTACGCCGAGACCGGCGTCGAGCGCATTTCCGTCGGATCGCTCACGCACAGTTCGCCCGCCGTGGATATTTCGCTCAACATGGTATGAAATTTAAAATCAAATCACGCATGAAACCCAAGGGCGACCAGCCCGCGGCGATCGCCGGACTCGTCGAGGGACTCGAAAAAGGGGAAAAATACGGAACGCTTTTGGGGGTCACGGGCAGTGGCAAGACCTTTACGATCGCCAACGTGATCGAGGCCGTTCAAAGGCCCACGCTCGTTCTCTCGCACAATAAAACATTGGCCGCCCAGCTCTACGGCGAGTTTAAGGATCTCTTTCCCGACAACGCGGTCGAGTATTTCGTGAGTTACTACGATTATTACCAGCCGGAGGCCTACATTCCCCGGACCGACACGTACATTGAAAAGGATTCTTCGATCAATGAGGACATCGACCGCCTGCGCCTGCGGGCGACCAGCTCCCTTTTGTCGCGCCGGGATTGCGTCATCGTCGCGTCGGTCTCGGCGATTTACGGCCTGGGCTCGCCGACGGAATACGCGGAACTTCTCGTGTTCCTGAAAAAAGGCGACACGCTCCCGCGCGAGACGCTCCTCAAAAAACTCGTCGACATCCAATACCGGCGTAGTGACGTCGCGTTTGAGCGTGGCACTTTTCGCGTGCGCGGGGATGTGGTGGAGATTTTTCTCGCCTACGAGGAAACGGCCATCCGCGTGGAAAGTGAGTGGGACACCGTGAAAAAAATCTCGCGCATCCGGCCGGTGACGGGGGAGGTGATCCACGCGCTTGAGAGTGTGGCGGTGTATCCGGCCAAGCACTTTGTGACCACCCAGCCGCGCCTGGAGCGGGCGCTTGTCGAAATTGAAAAGGAATTGAAAGAGCGCCTCGAGGAACTTCATTCGCAGAATAAGCTCGTCCGCGCGCGCAAAGAAACGCTCGTCGAATACGGCTTCCGCCTGCCGTCGGCGCTCGACAACCGTCCGCTCCGTTTTGAGGAATTTGAGAGCGTCACCCGGCAGACGATTTTTGTTTCCGCGACGCCTTCGGAATATGAGATCAAAAGATCCTCCCGGGTCGTGGAGCAGGTGATCCGCCCGACCGGGCTTCTCGACCCGCCGATCGACATCCGTCCCACGCGCGGGCAGATCGAAAACTTGATGGCCGAAATTTCCGAAAGGGCGAAGAAAAAAGAACGGGTTCTCGTGACGACGCTCACGAAAAAAATGGCCGAGGACCTGGCCGCCTTTTTGAAGGAAAAGGGGGTTCTCGTCCAATACATCCATTCCGAGATCGGCGCCATCGAGCGCGTCGAAATTTTACGCGATCTCAGGCTCAATAAATTCGACTGCCTGGTCGGGATCAATCTCCTCCGGGAGGGGATCGACCTGCCGGAGGTGTCGCTGGTGGCGGTGCTTGACGCGGACAAGGAAGGGTTTCTGCGCAGTCAAACCTCGCTCATCCAGGTCGCCGGGCGCGCGGCGCGCCACGCCAACGGCGCGGTCATTTTGTACGCCGACAGGATCACCGACTCCATGCGTTACATGATCCGCGAAACCGACCGCCGTCGCAGGCTTCAGACGGAATTTAACCGGAAGAACGGCATCACGCCGACCTCGATCCAAAAAGAAATTCGCGAGGGCATCGAGGCCATCAAAAAAGCCCGCGAGGTCGTGCGGGAGGCGACGGGACTGGACGACGAGGAGAGGGATGTCTATGAAACGATCAGCGACCTCGAGCGGGAGATGGAGGAAGCGGCGAAAAATTTGCAATTTGAGCGCGCGATTGAGTTGAGAGACCAGATTAAGAAATTCTCCAGCGGCAGCCTGCCTGCCGGCAGGCAGGGCCCCGTCGAACGATGGAGCCACTAGTGATGACACGAGAAGATAAATTAACCAGCCGCGACATCACCCGCGATCTGGATACGGATTTTTTCGCGCAGACGGTTTTGTGTTATGATTCCATTGATTCAACGAACGACAAAGCCTTCCGCTTGGCCGAGCAAGGCGCCAAGGAGGGCACCTGCGTTTTGGCCGAACACCAGAAAAAGGGAAAAGGCCGCCTCGGCCGCTCGTGGATTTCGCCCAGAGGCCGCGGGATCCTTCTTTCCATGATCCTCAGGCCCGAGATCGCGCCGGCCGAAGTGGCGCGGGTGACTTTGGTCACGGCCGTGTCGCTGGTGAAGACCGCGCGCGGTTTTTTGAGGAAGCGTCTCGGGATCAAATGGCCGAACGACATTGTCTTTCAGGATCAAAAAGTCGGTGGGATCCTTACCGAAATGAGCGCCGAGCCGGACCGCGTGCATTTTGTCGTCGTCGGCGTGGGCATCAACGTGAACGCGGACCCGGCCGCTCTGCCGCCGGGCGCCCTGTCACTCGGCCAAGTCGCCGGAAAAGAAGTTTCACGCTTGGATTTTACCCGGGCCTTTCTTGAGACCTGGGAAAAAGATTACCGGCGTTTCAAAAAAGGGCGTTTCGCGGAATTGGCCGCCGAGTGGGAGGAATTTTCCGCGACTTCGGGACGGCGCGTGTCGGCGATTCTTTCCCATCGGAAAATTCAGGGCCAGGCCACGGGGATTGACGAGGACGGGGCCCTCTGGATCCGGAAGGACAACGGCCTGCAGGAACGGGTCCTGGCGGGGGATATCGAGCACTTGCGATGAAACTTTTAGCGATTGATATCGGCAACACCAGCGCGCATTTTATTCAATTTACGAACGGGCGTTTTCAAAGGCCTCTCCGGATCGCGACCTCGCGCCTGGTTTCCGCGGGTCTGTGGAAAATTTTAAAAAAAAGGTACGCGTTTTCTGAAATCAGGGCCGTCGCGATCGCGAGCGTGGTTCCCGTGGCAGGCCGTTTTTTGAAACGGGAGCTTTCGCGGCGTTTCGGGCGCCCGGTTTATTTGATCGGCAAAGATTTTCCGGTTCCCATTTCCAATCGATACAAAAACCCCCGGCAGGTCGGCGTCGACCGGCTTTTGAACGCGCTGGCCGCGCACCGGCGCTTCAAAAAAGAATGCATCGTCGTGGATTTTGGGACGGCGATCACGTTTGATGTCGTCTCGAAAAAAGGGGAGTACCTGGGCGGAGTCATCGCGCCCGGTATCGAGATCAGCCTCGAGGCCCTTTTCCAGAAAACCGCGCTTTTGCCACGGACGCGTCTCAAACACCCGCGGAACGCGATCGGAAAAGACACCGCCGAGAGCATCCGCGTGGGGTGTTCGGTCGGGATCGGCGGGCTTTGCGATCGGGTCATCGAAACCATTTCCAGGCGTCACCGCCTCCGGCCCGCCATCATTGCCACGGGGGGATACGCCGCTTTCATGTCGCGTTATTGCGAAAAGATAGGGGCCATTGACCCGCTTCTCATCATGCGCGGGATTGTTTTGAGTTTCGCCGAAAAAAATTCCTTGACAAAAAAGTGACCGCGTGTAGAATCTGCTGTTAGCACTCATATTGATTGAGTGCCAAAAGTTCAAGTTCGCGTTACAGAATCAATCAAAAGGAGATAGAGAATGGAGAACAAGCAAAAAGTGCAACCTTTAGGCGACCGGGTGTTGGTTGAGCCGCTCGAGGCCGAAGAAAAGACGGCCGGCGGCATCGTCATTCCCGACAGCGCCAAGGAAAAACAGCAAAAAGGCAAGGTGATCGCGGTCGGTAAGGGACGCGTTTCCGAGGAAGGAAAATTGACCCCCCTCGAGGTTCGGGTCAATGACCAGGTGCTTTTCGGCCGCTATTCGGGGACCGAGGTGAAGGTGGGGGTTTCCGATTATCTGATCATCAAAGAAGACGACATTTTGGCGATTTTGAAATAGTCGAAGGATCAACTTAAAGAGGAGACAGGAAATGGCTAAGCAATTGCTATTCAGCGACGAGGCGCGCCGGTCGGTTCTGCGCGGCGTCGAACAGCTCGCGAGAGCGGTGAAGGTCACGCTCGGGCCCAAGGGCCGGAATGTGTGCATTGACAAAAAATTCGGTTCGCCGACGATCACCAAGGACGGCGTCACGGTCGCGAAGGAAATCGAATTGAAAGACCCCTACGAAAACATGGGCGCGGAAATGGTGAAGGAAGTCGCTTCCAAGACCAGCGACAACGCCGGCGACGGCACGACCACGGCCACGGTGCTGGCCGAGGCGATTTTCCGCGAGGGATTGAAGAACGTCACGGCCGGGGCCAATCCGATGGCCTTAAAGCGCGGCATTGAAAAAGCCGTGGAAGCGGTCACCGATCACATCAAGAAACTTCACAAGGACATTAAAGGGAAAAAAGAGATCGCGCAGGTCGCGACGATCGCCGCCAATAGCGACAGCGTGATCGGCGATCTGATTGCGGACGCGATGGAAAAAGTCGGAAAAGACGGCGTCATCACGGTCGAAGAGGCCAAGGCCACGGCGACGACGCTGGAAGTGGTCGAAGGCATGCAGTTCGACCAGGGCTACCTGTCGCCCTATTTTGTGACGGATGCCGACCGGATGGAGGTGTCGCTCGAGGACGCCTACATTCTCATTCACGAGAAAAAAATTTCCTCGATGAAGGACCTTCTGCCTGTTTTGGAAAAAGTCGCCAAAGGCGGCAGGCCGCTCCTCATTATTTCCGAGGAGACCGAGGGCGAGGCGTTGGCCACACTCGTTGTCAATAAACTTCGCGGGACGCTTCAGGTCTGCGCGGTGAAGGCGCCGGGCTACGGCGACCGCCGCAAGGAAATGCTCGTCGACATCGCGACTCTCACGGGCGGCAAGGCCATCACCGAGGACCTCGGGATCAAGCTCGAAAATGTCCAGGTTTCGGACCTGGGCCGCGCCAAACGGATCACGGTGGACAAGGAAAACACGACCATCATCGAAGGGGCGGGGAAAACCGCCGAGATCAACGGCCGGATCGCCACGATCAAAAAGCAGGTCGAGGATTCCGATTCGGACTACGACAAAGAAAAGCTCCAGGAGCGTTTGGCGAAGCTCTCGGGGGGCGTGGCCGTCATCAACGTCGGCGCCGCCACCGAAACGGAAATGAAAGAAAAAAAGGCCCGCGTCGAGGACGCGCTTCACGCGACCCGCGCGGCCGTTGAGGAAGGCATCGTTCCCGGGGGAGGCGTGGCGCTCATGCGCTGTGCGCAGGCGCTTGATGATCTGAAGTTAAAAGGTGACGAACAAATCGGCATCCAGATCGTCCGGCGCGCGATCGAAGAGCCCCTGAAACAGATCGCTTCCAATGCCGGCCAAGTGGGGGATGTCGTGGTTGAGCGCGTGAAGAACGAAAAGGGCAACTTTGGCTACAACGCGGAGAAAGACAAGTACGAGGACCTGATCGACGCGGGTGTGATTGACCCGGCGAAGGTCACGCGCACCGCGCTTCAAAACGCGGCCTCGATCGCCGCGCTCCTCTTGACGACCGAGTCGCTGATCACGGACCTTCCCGAGGAAAAACCGGCCATGCCGGCGATGCCTCCCGGAGGAATGGGTGGAATGGGCGGCGGAGGGATGTATTGAGGGATAAGTTAGTAGTTAGAAGCTAGAAGTAAATAGCTACAAATAAAACCGCCGGCGTCAAAAGCGCCGGCGGTTTTTTGTTTTTCCCGAGCCCTTGCTTTTTACCGGCCGGGCGTGTATAATCTGACTAGAATACAGGTTGACTAATATTAGGAGCTTCTATGACCCGGACCCTGTCTTTGTCGGAAGTGAAGATGAAGTTTAGCGCGCTTGTGGAGGATGTGACGGGCAAGGATGATGAAATTGTGATCACCCGCAACGGCAGGCCCGTGGCCGTCCTTTTGAGCGCCGAAGAGTTTGACAGCTGGAAAGAAACAGAGGAGATTAAAAACAGCCCCGCTTTGATGCGCGAGATACAGGCGGGCATTAAGCGCCTTTCCAAGGGCCCGGGTAAAAAATATAGCTCCACAAAGGCTCTTTTTTAAGACAATTTATCCATGAAATATTTTCTTGTCCTTCAGGAGAACGAAAGACAAACCCTCCGGATTCTCCCGCCGGGGCTCAAAAAGAAAATCAGAAATGGCCTGGACGAAATCCTTTCCGACCCTTTGTGCGGCAAAGCCCTGATTGAGGAGCTGGCGGGTTTTCGCAGTTATAAGGTTGGGACCATCCGGATGGTTTACAAAATTGAAAAAAACGCCATACACCTCATCGCCATAGGTCCCCGCAAAAATATTTATCAGAGGGCCATTTCGGAACTTCGGCGGAAAGAGGAATAGCGGTTTTTTGTTTGTCAGGCTCCGCCCAATTTGCTAAAATCAAGGCTTTTCCAGGAGCCCCTCATGAGAAAAATCGTCAGTTTGTTTGTTTTTGCTTTCCTCTTGTCTTCCGCATTGAACGCATTTGCCGAAACCAAGGCCCGTCATTTTGAATCCGAAGGAGAGGTCGTGACCGTTGACCCGATGTACGGCCAGGTGACGATCCGGCACGATGTCATCCGGGATTTCATGGCCGGAGGCAGTACGTCGTTTTATGTCACAAGTCCCGATCTTTTGAAGCCGATCCGCACCGGCGACCTCGTTGAATTTTCCGTCACGGACACCCGCGGCGACGCGCGGATCGACAAGATCAAAAAAGTCGGCCAGGCGCCGCCCAAGGAGGACAAGGCGAAACTGGGCGAGGCCGTTCAGACGGTGATCGTCGCCACGGGAGAGCTGGCCAAGGGCGTGACCTCCCCAATCGAGCCCGCGAATCAGGTGGTGAGTGGAGCGGCCGACGCGACGAGCGGCGCCACGGGGTCGGTTTTGAAGGACGTTTCGCCGCAGACCAAGAAGAAATTTTAAAGGAGCGTTCCGATGGGCATGTGGCTCGGGCGCGGACGCAAGGCGCGCCGTTGTTACGGATTTGACGAAATCGCGTTGGTGCCGGGGGAAGTGACGATCAATCCCCACGAAGTCGACACCTCCTGGGAAATCGGCAAGCGGCGTTTTCGCGTGCCCATCCTCGCGTCCGCGATGGACGGCGTGGTGGACGTGAATTTTGCCGTCAAGATGTCCAGGCTCGGCGGGATCGCCGCGCTCAACCTCGAAGGCGTGCAAACCCGCTACGAAAAACCCGAAGAAATCCTGAAAAAAATCTCGCGCGCCACGCCCGAAGAGGCCACGCATCTCACGCAGGCCGTTTACAAAGAGCCGATCAAAGAAAAATTAATTTCCAAGCGCATCAAAGAAATCAAAAAACACGGCGGGACGGCCTGCGTGTCCAGCATTCCCCAGCGCGCGGAGCGTTTCGGAAAAATCGCGCAAGGGGCCGGCTGTGATATTTTTATTGTCCAGTCGACCGTGACGACGGTGCGGCACCTTTCCACGGAATACAAGACGCTCGATTTTTTTAAATTTTGTAAGGCCATGAAAATCCCCGTCATCATCGGAAACTGCGTCACGTACCAGACCACGCTCGAGCTCATGGGGACGGGGGCGGCGGCCCTTCTCATCGGCATCGGGCCGGGGGCGGCGTGCACGACGCGGGGGGTTTTGGGTCTCGGGGTCCCTCAGGTCACGGCCACCTGCGACGCGGCCGCGGCGCGCGATTTCTTTCACAAGAAAACCGGAAAATACATTCCGATCATCACCGATGGCGGCATGTCGACCGGCGGGGATATCTGCAAGGCCTTTGCCTGCGGTTCGGACGCGGTGATGGTGGGTTCAGCCTTCGCGCGCACCAAAGAAGCGCCGGGCGGCGGGTATCATTGGGGCATGGCGACGCCGCACGCGAACCTGCCGCGCGGCACGCGCATCCACGTCGGCACCACCGGCACGCTTGAAGAAATTTTATTTGGACCAGCGCGTCTGGATGATGGTTCTCAAAATTTGATGGGCGCCCTTCAGACCTGCATGGGCAACGTCGGCGCGCGCAACATTAAAGAACTCCAGCTCACCGAGCTCATCATTGCCCCCTCCATTAAAACCGAAGGAAAAATTTTCCAGCAAGCCCAGCGCGTGGGAATGGGAAAATAAGTTGTCTCTTTCCACGCTCGAAATCGCCGAAAAGGCGAAGCCCCGCCAAATTTTTGACGTCGCCGCGAAGGCCGGCATCCGCCTTGAGGAGATCGAGGCCTACGGCCATTGGAAAGCCAAAGTCTCTCTCGAGCTTTTAGAACGCCTGGCCTCGCGTCCGAGCGGAAAACTGATCTGCGTCACCGGCATGACCCCGACGAAAGAAGGGGACGGGAAGACCTGCACGAGCATCGGGCTCACCCAGGCCCTCGGCCTTTTGAAAAAAAAGGTGATGCTCACCCTGCGCGAGCCGTCGCTGGCGCCCATTTTTGGTTTCAAGGGCGGCGCCACGGGCGGCGGCTATTCCCAGGTCCTGCCAATGGAGGACATCAATCTCCATTTCACCGGCGACATTCACGCGATCGAGATCGCGCACAACCTCTTGGCCGCGGTCCTGGAAAATCATCTCCATCACGGGAACGCGCTGGACATTGACAAAGACCATATTTTCTGGCGGCGCACGCTCGACATCAGCGACCGGCAGTTGCGCGACATCATCGTGGGGATGGCCAAGGCCAGCCACTTCGCCAAATACCGCACCGGTTTTGACATCACGGCGGCCAGCGAAGTCATGGCCGTTTTGTCGCTGTCGACTTCGATCCATTCGTTTAAATCGAAATTGGCCAAAATTTCCGTGGCGCTCACGCGCGAAGGGAAGCTCGTCACGGCCAAGGATCTGAAAGCGGCGGGGGCGATGGCCCTCCTCATGAAGGACGCGCTGAAGCCCAATCTCGTCCAGACGCTCGAGGGCCAGCCGGTTTTCATTCACACCGGGCCGTTCGCGAATGTCTCGCACGGGAACAGCAGTCTTTTGGCGACCCAGATGGCGCTGAAACTGGCCAATTACGTCGTCACCGAGTCCGGTTTCGCGGCGGATCTGGGGCTTGAAAAATTATTCGACATCGTCTGCCGCGAAGGCGGGATCCGGCCGAGCGTGGTCGTGATGGTGGTGTCGCTGAAGGCCCTGCGCTCGCATGCCGCGAAGGCCGGCGCCAAACGCGGCCCCGACATGTTCAAGGCCTGGGATCTTTTCAAGGAAGGTTTTTCAAATGTGCGGCGCCACGTCGACAACATCCGCAAATTCGGAGTCGAGCCGGTGATCGCGATCAACCGTTTTCCCGACGACACCGAGGACGATCTGCGGCTCGTGAGGGAATATTTCCAGTCCATCCCGGTGGAATGCGCCGTTTCCGAGGTCGTGCGGCACGGCGGCCGGGGCGGCGTGACGCTCGCGGAAAAAGTGTTGAAGG
>JACPWF010000013.1 GCA_016197155.1 Candidatus Omnitrophota bacterium
GTTGGGGTTAGAGAGACGGCTGGCAAGGACTTGCTCGAGAGCGATGGTGTGAGACATTGGTTCAAACGGCGCCGAGGGAAGCGGTTGACCGGATAACTTTTGATTCAAAAGAAGGGTCTCGTACCGTCTTTGGTTTGTTTCATTCAGGATCTGCGGCGTGAGGACGATGTAGGAGATGTTTTTTTGTTTGAGTAAATATTTTAGATTAGGCGTGTGGTAGCCTCCCGCGATGAGGACTGCGGTTTGGGGATCGTGGATGGTGGGTCGTGGATGGTGGAAAATTGGTAAATCTAGGGCCTTAGATAGTTGATCAGGCTGTTGATCTGTCTTAATAGAGAAAAAATCTCCTCGCGAATCTGAAGCGCCTCCTTCTCCTGCAAATACTCTTCCCCCAAACGGCTGGCCCTGCCCTGACCTTCCGCTATATTCAGAGGCACCGAAACCGCCGCTCGTCGCAGTTGATTTGTCAACCCATACAGCTCTTCTTTGGGAAATTTTTTTGTGATTTTGTAAATCATTTTCACGAAAACTATCGCTTGTTGATAAACCCTCAGTTTCTCGAAATTGGTTTTTTCCACTTTTTTCTCCCTCTCCACCATCCACCATCCACGATCCACCATCCATCTTTTGAAGCGCATTCTCCACAAACTTCTGGTCCCTCCGGTAGGTGAGGGAGTAAAAGGCCTCGCACTTTTGAATGATGTCCCCGTAGCCCGTCTCAAGGAACACCGCCCTCTCGTAGTCGGTGCGGAGGTCCATGATCTTGCGGTTGAGGAATCCCGTGATCTGGGTGATGTCGAAGCTCTTTGGGTCTTTCCGGTAGGCCTCGTATTCGTCGGGGGTGACGGTGAGGCGGAGGAGTTTCTTTAGGACCTTGATATTTTGGGAAGCCCGGACAAGGGTCTCTTCGTCTGAGTTTGTGGAGAGGGCTTTAAAGACGGCCTCTTCCAGCGTTTTTTGTTCAGACAGCACCTTTTGGAGATCAAGAGACTGCGCTTTTTTCAAATAGTGAAAATAATGAAATAAGTTGGGGTATCCGGATCGTGGATGGTGGGTGGTGGGCGGTGGAGAGAGCTTTTCTTGCAAAAGGGCAAAGAAGGCTTTTTGGGTTTTATTATCCAGTGAATATAAAGGTGCGGTTTTTGGAGCACCCGCTTCCATCAACTCCTTCTGATCTTTGTCAGAAAGCGAAGCAATGGCTTGAGACTCTTCTTGAGCGGCCTTGGAAAAATCAATTTTAGACTCAAGAATTTTAAGAGACTTTAAAGTTCTTAAGTTTTCCCCACAATCCACCATCCACGATCCACGATCCAAGCCATCGACACATTTCATAAGGCTGTCGATATAATCCGTGATGGAGATTTCATTCTTCAGGAATTTCTCATGCTTTCTGTCAAAGTCTAAGAGAACGGGGTTGTAGAGCTTGGTCTTCAGAGACTCAGAGGTGCCGCGCACACGCTCCAGGTAGTCCTCCAGGCGCTCTCTATCCTTGGCGATGGATCTGTAGGTCTCAAGGGCTTCCTGATAGAGGGCCATGTCCTCTACCCCATAGAGGGTGAAGTCATGGCGGTCCTGGGTGAGGTCGGCGTACTCGGAGCCCTGGAGAAGGCCTCTCAGGAGGTACTTCTCGGCGACTTGTTTGCGATGGGACAAAGAAGACTGACTGCGGAGGTAGGAGAGGGATTCGTTGCCACTGCCTGCTTCGAGGAAGACGAAATGCGGATGGTGGATGGTGGATTGTGGATTGTGGAAAAGAAGATCTAAAAGCTTTGCGGTGTTAAGCTGGCCTGAATTATTGGTGTGGGCGTCCTGGATGAGGATAGCCCGGGGTCGGAGGCCTCTGACCCCACCGACCCCTCTGACCCCTTCCAGGCGTCTTCAATGGTGGCGACAGAGTCGGGGATTTCGGGGAGAACGGACCTGGCCCAGCGGAGCGAATTCTTTCTTTGGGTTTCCCCATTCTCCATTATCCATTTTCCGACATCCAGCTTTTGAAGATCGGGATTGGCGAAGGAGAGTTGTTCGGAGAGAAAACTTAAAACGAGCGCCAGCGAAATACTTTTTAAAATCTTTCGCAAAATCATCTCCGAATTCGTTAAACGTTGACAGAGAAAATGGCTACAAAAGGGCTTCGAAAGTTTACTCTATGAGGAAATAACGGTCAAGATGGTAAAAACATATGAATTTAAGCGGATTTAAATAAATTTAAATTTTGGGCGAATTTTTTCGAAGCGTGGACCTGGCCGGGCTCGAACCGGCGACCTCGTCGTTGCGAACGACACGCTCTACCAACTGAGCTACAGGCCCTATTTCACGCCAGCCGTGTGGTGAGCTCTCGTCGAACCACAGGCCCTATTTCACGCCAGCCGTGTGGTGAGCTCTCGTCGAACCACAGGCTCTACTTCGCATTAGCCTAGTTCCTTCGAAGCTCCGAAGGAGCGTAGAAGAACAGGCCCAAAAATTGCTTCGCAATTAATGATTGATCCAGGAAAGATATTTGGCTGAACCCACCGACACGCGCCATCCGATGATCTCGGGCGATTCGTAGGGATGTTTCTTCTCCATCCACCGGCGGAGGGCTTGAAATTTTCCCTCCGTCGTCTTGATCAAAAGCTGAACCTCCGGCGCTTTTTCGATTTTCCCGCGCCAGCGGTAAACGGAAAATGCCCCTTTCAAAACGGTCACGCACGCGGCCAGGCGCTTTCGGACCAGGCCCTCGGCGATTTTCCGGGCGGAGGACGCATTCGGCGCCGTCGTCAGGACGACCAGAACCGCCATCTAAAAACGCAGGGTGATTTTGTAGTCGTTCTTTTCTCTCTCAAGGATCACGTGCCCCTCGCGCGCGAGCCATCCGATGCTCATCAGGATCACATCACGCGGCTTGTCAATCCCGGGGACGAGCTGACTGAGCGTGGACTTTTTATGCTGGTCCAAATAATGCCAAATGTCTCCCGCGACAATTCCTATTTCGGTGATCATTCCAGACCCTCCAGTGGCGTCATTATAAAACAATTCAAACCCCTTGTCATCCCAAGCCTAAACGAGCCGCTCCTCCGGTAATTTTTTATTGTAGCTCTTGCACTGCGGGCACTGCGAAATTTCATGATGCGTCGAGTCCACGTACGTGTACGCGCAGATCGTGCATTCCCACACGTCGGCCTCCTCGCGCACAAACTGGGGGAGCGCGGCCTTTCGCTCAAAGAATATCCACAGGAAGAAAATGATGACGAGCGACGACATCACGTACAAAAAAACGGCCATGGAAACATCCAGGCGAAACATGGCGCTAGCTCCCCGCCGACGGGTGAGGCCGGTGTTTTCTTTTTTTCAATTCCTCGATCTCTTCGCGGGACATTCCCCGGAAATCATCCGATCCCGGCCAGAGGTCGAGTTCGGGAAAGGCCTTGGAACCTCCGACCCAATCGCGGAGAGACGTGAAAAATTTCCGGCTGAAAGGCACGCTCACCACTTCCCCGGGCGCGTGGCGCTCGATCGTCTGCGCCTTTGGCTCGATGACTTGCGAAAAATCGGACGCGTCGCGGTAAAAAGCCCGCGAGAGCTGGGGCTTGGTCTCCACGAGTGTGCGAAAGATCGTGTCATCCAAAACGGGCCCGAGCGAAACGATCCGGGGCCGGGTTTTGAAGAGCTTTTTTTTCGGCGTCACCACGATCGAAATCGAAAAAAACCAGAAAAAATGCCAGAGAAGCGAAAGCGCGACCGCGAACGCGAACGGGCGGTTCCGAAAAGTCCAGCCGGGATTGGCGCCGGAATAAATGGAGTTCATGCCGTGTTTTGACCCGCTTTCGTATTCGTCGCGATATTGATCTGCGCGATTCCCTCCTGGCGGCACAGATCCCAGATTTCCACCACGCGCCCGAGAGAAGCGCCCGTGTCGGCCTTGAGGAGCAGGCTCTTATTCTGATCCGAGGCCTCTTTCAATTTCATCGCCAGTTCATTCACCGTGATCGGCGTGTCGTTCAGGAAAAGAAGGTCCTGTCCCGTGACGGTCACGACCAGATTTTCGCTCGAGATCACTTCGCTCGTCACGGCCCGGGGCAGGCTCACGCGGATGCCGGGCTGGAATACGAAATTGGACGTGAGCATGAAAAAAATGAGGAGCTGAAACACGACGTCAATGAGGGGCGCGATGTCGAGCTGTCCCTTTTTGATTTCGGTGCGGCGTTTCAGCCTTTTAAAGCGCATTTTCTTCCCTCTTTTCGCCCAGGATGTTCAAAAGGTCCGTGGCGCTGCGTTCCATTTCAAGGACAAAACCGTCCACGCGGCTGACGAGATAATTGTAAGCCACGAACGTCGGGATCGCCACGCACAGTCCGAACACCGTCGTCAGGAGCGCCTCCCAGATGCCGCCGGCCAGATCCCCGGGGTTCACGGGATTGAGCGACGAGGCCTTCGCCTCGATCACCTGAAACGCGGCGACCATTCCGGTCACGGTCCCCAAAAGTCCCAAAAGCGGCGCCACGTGCGCGACGGTCGCCAGGACCGGCAGGTTTTTTTCGAGGCGCGGCACTTCATGGATGCTCGCGTCCTCGATGGCCTCCCGGACTTCATGGCGGGGACGATCGTGCTTCAAAATCCCCGCCTTTAGGATATTCGCGATCGGGCCGCCGGTGTGCTCGCAGAGCTCGAGCGCCTCCATGATCTTGTTACGCTTGAGGGATTTCGAGATCTGCTCCATGAAAGATTTGGTGTCAATCTCTTCCTGACGCAGTTTGATGAGGCGCTCAATCACGATCGCGAACGCGAGCACCGAGCAAAACAGAATCGGCCACATGATCGGGCCGCCCTTCGACATGAATTCCCACATCGGGTCTTCCTCCTTTTTATCTTTTTAATTTCGCCGCGCGAAGCCTCGCCTCGGCGGCCTGCGCGCCTTTGGGGCACGCGTCGCTGACTTTTAGAAATTCGGCCGCGGCCTTGGGATTGTCCCCCTCGGTTTCGTAGACCTCGGCGAGTTCAAAGCGTGCCGCGCAGGCCGCCTCTCCCTCCAGGCGCTTCAAGGCCTCCCCAAAGTGAAACGCGGCTTCGCGCAAACGGCCTTCCGTTTTTAAAATTTCGGCGAGTTTTTTTTCGGCGGACGAGCGCGCGGGCTCGGCCTCAAAATTATTGATGATCTTCATGAGCTCGGTCTTGGCCTCTTCGGTCTTTCCCTGTGAAACCAAAAAGTCGGCGGCCTTTGCCATACCCTTGGCGGACCATTCGCTTTTCGGAAACCGCTCGGAAAGGAGGTCCAGCTCCCGCACGGACGCCCAGAGATCCCCCTCGCGTTCGTAGCCCAGCGCGGTCCGGAAGAGCGCGTCGGCGGCGGCCGCGTGCGTGGGAAATTTCGCGGCGATCCCCCCGAAATATTCCCGCGATCGCGCGTACTGCCCGCGGTCAAAATAATATTGTCCGAGCCCAAACTCCACATCGGCGGCGGCCGCGCTCTCGGGATAACGTTTCAAATAATCCTCAAACTCCGCGATCCCCTCTTTCTCCCGGTGCGTGCGGAAATAGCACCAGCCCATCCGGTATTTCGCGAGCTGTCCCACTTCCGATCCGGGCGAGCGGGAATTCAGTTCCTTAAAAATGACCAGCGCCTTTTCATATTCCTCCAAATGAAAACGGCAGTTTCCCAGCTCAAAGGCGGCTTTGTCCTTCAGAGGGCTTTGGGGAAAAAGGACGGCGAATTTTGTGAACTGAGCGGCGGCCTCGGCGAAATTATTTTTCTGAATGAGCGTCGTGCCCAGCCGGTAAAGGGCCTCGTCGCAAAAATGGCTGTCCGGATAATTCACCAAAAGACTTTGAAAACTCAAAACCGCCGCGTCCAGCCGCCCCAGATGCGAAAGGGTCACGCCCGACTGGTACTGGGCGTAGTCCGAATAAATACTGCCCGGAAAATCTTTCAGCACCGTGTCGTACTGCTCGAGGGCCCCCTCCGGATCCCCCTTCTCAAGGGCCGTGTCGCCGATCCGGCAGAGAGCGCTCACCTTCAGCGTCTCGTCGTGGCCCTCGGAAACGACCGTTCGAAAATGTTCGATCGCCTGGTCGGGTTTGTCGAGCCGCAGGTACGCCCAGGCCAGATTGTACTGGATGTCGTCGGTCAGATCGCCGGCCGGAAACCGGCGCGTCATTTCCTCGTAAAGATCGGCCGCCTCGCGGGCGCGTCCCAGGTCGTAAAGCGTCTCGGCCTTCCAGAAAAACGCGTTGTCCAAAAGTTCCGACTGCGGAAAATCTTTGATGATTTGGTCGTAAATGTCAAGCGCCTCGGCGTGGCGGCCGAGCCGGGTCAGCGCGCGCGCGCGGCCGAAAAGGAAAGAGTCCGCCAGGCCCGCGGCGGCAGGCTCCTCCGCAAAGGAGGCGAAGGTTTCAAGCGCCTCCGGATATTTCCCGATCTGAAAATAAGACCAGGCCAGCCCGTGAAGCGCCCAGGCGTGAAAACCCGTTTTGCCGCCCAGTTCGATGCTTTTTTTGAACGACTCGAGCGCGGCGCCGTATTGCCCGAGATTGTACTGGCATTCGCCCAAAAGATAGGCCGCATTCGGGATTTTGGGATTCAGAGGATTTTCCTGAATGAATTTTAAAAATGCCTGCGCGGCGGAATCGTATTTTTTCAATTCGTAAAGCGCCTGGGCGATCTTGTATTTGGACTCGACCGCGAACGCGTGCGAGGGGAAATCCTCGATGACCCGCTTGAATTCCAGGATCGCGTCGTCGACATTCTCAAGCTCGAACAGGCACCAGGCCTTCGAGTAGCGCGAATACACGTAAAAACGCGAGGTGGGATAATGCTCGATGATGTCGTTGTAAAATTTGAGCGCCGACAAATAATCTTTGGCCTTGAAATAAGACTCGGCCGTCCAATAGGCCGCCGCCTCGCGGACGGACGCCCCTTCGGCGTCGCGGGACAAGGCCTCAAACTCCCTGGCCGCGTTTGAAAAATCATTCGAATGAAAATAGGCCCGCGCCTCGCGCACCCGCGCGTCATCCGCCGCGCGGGCAAAAGGGGCAACCAAATTAAAAAAGAGAAAAAATGAAAAGAACGCCTTCAAAAAACGGCCCGTGTACGACCGCGGATTTTTCGCGACCGCTTCGGGCGGCCCCGCGGCCACGAGCTCCCCGCCTTTGTCTCCGCCCTCGGGCCCGAGGTCGATCAGATAATCCGCGGTTTTGATGACGTCGAGGTTGTGCTCGATCACCAGCACCGTGTTTCCCTGGTCGACCAGGCGCTGTAAAACTTTTAAAAGTTTGTCGATGTCGGCGAAATGGAGCCCGGTGGTCGGCTCGTCCAAAATATAAAACGTCCGGCCGGTGGCGCGCTTGGAGAGCTCGGTGGAAAGTTTCACGCGCTGGGCCTCGCCGCCGGAAAGTGTCGTGGCCGCCTGGCCGAGCTCGATGTAGTCGAGGCCGACGTCGTGCAGAGTCTTCAGCTTCGACCGGATCATCGGGACATTTTCAAAAACGCCGAGCGCCTCTTCCACGCTCATCGAGAGCACGTCCGAAATGGATTTGCCCTTGTAACGGACCTCGAGGGTTTGATCGCTGAAGCGTTTGCCCTTGCACACCTCGCAGGTGACGTACACGTCCGGCAAAAAATGCATCTCGATCGTTTTCACGCCGTCTCCCTCGCACGCCTCACAGCGCCCGCCTTTGACGTTAAAGCTGAAACGGCCCGGCACGAATCCCCGCACCCGGGATTCCGGCAATTTCGCGAAGAGGTCGCGGATCGGCCCGAAAACGCCCGTGTACGTCGCGGGGTTCGAGCGCGGGGTGCGGCCGATCGGCGACTGGTCGATTTCGATGACCTTGTCGATTTCTTCGGCGCCCAGGATCGCCTCGTGCCGGCCGGGTTTTTCTTTGGATTTGTAAAGCCGCCGCGCCAGGCCCTTGAATAAAATTTCATCCACGAGCGTGCTCTTGCCGGACCCGGAGACGCCCGTGACACAGGTGAAAACGCCCAGCGGAATCTCCACGTCGATATTTTTCAAATTGTTCTCGGCGGCTTTTTTGACGGTCATTTTTTTCCGGCGGGCGATCGGACGGCGCTCGGAGGGCAGTTCGATCCGCCGCTTGCCGGTCAGGTACTGGCCCGTGAGCGACTCGGGATTTTTCATCACTTCTTCGGGCGTGCCCGCCGCGACGATGCGGCCGCCGTGTTTGCCCGCGCCGGGGCCCAGGTCGACGAGATAGTCCGCGCGCTTCATCGTGACCTCGTCGTGCTCCACCACGATCAGCGTGTTTCCCAAATTCCGGAGCGCGACGAGCGCGTCGAGCAATTTTTCATTGTCACGCTGATGCAGGCCGATCGAGGGTTCGTCGAGCACGTACAAAACGCCCATGAGCCCCGAGCCGATCTGGGTCGCCAGGCGGATCCGCTGGGCCTCGCCGCCGGAGAGCGTGCCGCTCGGGCGGTCGAGCGACAGATACCCGAGCCCGACGTTTTTCATGAACCCCAGACGCTCAGAGATTTCCTTTAAAATGGGGCGGGCGATTTTTTCCTCGCTCGGCGTCAAACGGATCCGGCGAAAAAACCCCTCGGCCTCCTCGATCGAGAACGCGGTGATCTCGATGATATTTTTTTCCTCCACCTTCACGGAAAGGGCCTGGGGCTTCAGCCGTTTGCCCCGGCATTCCTCGCAGGGCTTGAGGCTCATGTATTTGTGGATTTCTTCTTTCATGAATTCGGATTCGGTTTCTTTGAAACGCCGCTCAAGATTCGGAATGACTCCCTCGAATGATTTCCACCCGCTTTCGTCCGCGCTCCCGTGCAAAATGATTTCCCGGTGTTTTTTACTCAAATCCTTAAACGGCACGTCGAGGCTGAATCCCAGGTCCCCGGCCAGATGCCTCAAAAGCCGCCGGAGATAAATCACGAGCGAGCGGCCGCCGCGGTTCCAGGGCGCGATCGCCCCGCCGCGGATGGGTTTGTTTTTGTCGGGCACCACGAGCTCCGGATCGATCTCGAGACAATTTCCCAGCCCGTCACAACTCGGGCACGCGCCGTAGGGACTGTTGAAAGAAAAAAGGCGCGGCTCCGGCGGCTGAAAACTCAACGCGCAGTGAACGCACGCGTGAAGCTCCGAAAAAACTTTCTCGGTCTTTTTTTCGCGCTCAAATTCCACCCTCACCGTTCCCCGGCCGGTTTTGAGCGCCGCCTCGACCGAATCCGCGAGCCGTTTTTTTATCCCCTCTTTCAAAACGAGCCGATCGACGACGATCTCGATCACGTGCTTTTTCTTTTTATCCAATGTAGGGGCGACCCGGCGGGTCGTCCCCACGAGATCGGATATTTCCCGCACCTGTCCGTCCACGCGCACGCGCACAAAGCCCTCTTTTTGAATGTTTTTGAATATTTCCCGGTACTCGCCTTTGCGGCCCTCGACGACGGGGGCGAGAATCTGCAGTTTCGTTCCCTCGGGCTCCTTCAAAATCTGCTCGACGATTTCCTGCGAGGTCTGCCGGGTGATCCGGCGGCCGCACCGGTAGCAGTGCGGGATGCCGATCTTCGCGAAAAGAAGCCTCAGGTAATCGTAGATCTCGGTCGCCGTGCCGACCGTCGAGCGGGGATTGGACCCGGCGACGCGCTGTTCGATGCTGATCGCCGGCGACAACCCCTCGATGGTTTCGACGTTCGGTTTTTGCATCTGGTCGAGGAATTGGCGGGCATAGGCCGAGAGGCTCTCGACGTAGCGGCGCTGGCCCTCGGCGTAGATCGTGTCGAACGCCAGCGACGATTTTCCGGACCCCGACAGGCCCGTGAAGACGACCAGCGCATTCCGGGGGATTTTTAAATCGACGCCCCGGAGATTGTGCTCGCGGGCATTTTTAACGAAAATAAAATCTTTCAACTTTTCAAAATTTCCGGTATGGGGCGGGTGTCAATGCGGATCCCGCCGTGATGCTCGATGATGAGCGTGTAAATCGTGCCCGGCACGAACACCGAACCCGGCGCCTCGATCTGCGCGTTCTTCAGTCCGATTTTTTCTCTCGCGGCCGGCTCGAGCGCGACTTTCCAAAAATGCCGCCAGATCTCCCTCTCCAAAGCGTTCGGCGGATCCCCCACGCGGTAGCCCTCCGGGATCTCGTCGACCGGCGTGATCGTGAATTCCTGCGTGCGCGCGCCGTCCAACACGAACGCTTCGAGAAACAGGTAAACGCTTTTTCCCTTCAGGCGATGGCCCTGCTCGACGTATTTGTCGTCGAAGCGCGCGACGAGCGTTTGAAATTGAATGAGATTCCCCTTAAACGTGAAAAAGCGCGGCTTCATCGGCCGGCCCTTCACGTCGTATTCGAGAAATTTGATCGTCGTCGTGTACTTGCGCGTGTATTCGTCGAGGCTCGAGTCCGTCACGAGCACCTCGGCGATGCGCGATTCGGCTTTCAGATTGTGAATAACCTGCCGGAGGAGGAGAAAATCCCTGAATTTAAAATAACCGATGAATAATAGAAAAAAAACGGCCAGGATAATGAGATTTCGAAGGGCTTTTTTGATCCAGGTGAACATCACACCCTCTTAGAGAGGTGCTCCGCGCACAATTTTTTGAAAACCGAAAAGGCGTTCCGCCGGGCGCGATGACGGATCAATTTCCATGTTTCAAAAAAAGCCCACACCGCGTAAACCCACGTGAGAGGCCCGCGCAGGGCGGGCACGAAAAATTGAGCGGCCCACAGTCCGAAGAGCCCGAGCGCTTCCTGCCAGTCAAAATCCATGCCCGCCAAAAATAAAAATCCCAGATACGACTGCGCGATCGTGAGCAGGATCTCCACCTTTTGCCGCTGGTCAAACACCACCGGCGCCGGATGGCCCAAACCAAACGCGTAAATGAACGGCACCGTCGCCACGAGGATCGTCCATTGATTGAGCGACGAAGAAACGAAATTCACCAGCGCCATCGGCGCCTTCTCGACGGTTTTCGCCCAGTGGAACGCGGACAGCTTTTCGGGAAATTCGCTTAAAAACGGCGCGATCCATTGAACGAAAACAAATTGGGAAATCCCGGCCGACGCGGCCACGGCCAGCATCGATTCCAAAAACGGATGCGCCGCAAACCAGAGCACCAGCGCCCCCGCGGCGAAAAGCGCGGCGATGCCGGCGACGCTCAGAGGCTTCGGCAGGCGCATGATCCGCCGCGGGATCCGGCCCAAATCCTCGATGCCCTCGGCGTCCTGCGGCGGCATCTTCGTCAGAAGCCAAAGATAGCCCGCGTAAATGAGCGCCAACACCGCGCCGTCCCCCATCGTGAGCGTTCCCTTGAAATAGATGACCAGAAAATAAAACAGCGCCGGCAGAAGCGAGAGAACGGCGATCGCGTGCTCGTCTTCGAGATGGATCGTCCAAAAACCTTTTTTGCCCTGGCGTTTCCTGCCGAAAAAAACCGCCACAAAATAAACCATCGGCCACCCCAGCCCCACAAAAAGCCGGAGCGAGCCCGTGAAATTGGCCGTGATGAGGTGCGCTTGGGCCGGATTTTTGGCGGCCTCGAGAGCGATGACGGCCTCGACGGCAAACTCCGGCAGGGTCTGCGCCCAGGCGAGCGCCGCGAGCGCAAGTCCTTGGGAAATAAAGAATTGGCCGCATTCGGCCGCCCAGGCAATCAAAAATGCGGCGAGAATGACCGCGGGAAATGTCCACAACGCGTGAAGGGCTTCCATAACAGGGCGTTATTATAACATCTCGGACAAACGGTTCCAATCAGGAATCCCGAGAGTTTCGGGCCTGCGCGAGGGATGAATGCCGATCTTTTCGAGCGCGGCCTTTAAGGAAGGCTTGGAAAATCCCGCCAGGGCCGCGTCTTCCAAAGCATTCACGAGGGTTTTGCGCCTTTTCTGAAACGCGCGGCGGACGATGCGGAAAAATTTGGCCTCGTCCCTGACCGGAAACCGCGGCGCGGCGGAAAAAACGAGCCTCACGACGGCCGAATCGACCCTCGGGGCGGGATAAAAAGCGGCGCGGTTTATCTCTTTAAGAATTTCCGCCTCGGCATAAACCTGCACAAAAATGGACAAGGCCCCCCAATTTTTACCGCCCGGCGCGGAGGCCAGGCGCCCGGCCACCTCGCTCTGCACCGTGAGAACGGCCTCGGAAATCCGCGCGCGATTTTGGATGAGCCATTCGAGAAGGGGGCTGGTGATGTTGTAGGGAATGTTGCCCACAACTTTGATACGACCGGCGACACCCAGGTCTTTTTCCGGATCGACCCGAAGAATGTCTTTTTTAATTATTTTTATTTTGTCATTCCCGTGAAAGCGGGAATCCGTCGAAGAAGCCATTTTGTCGTCTTTTTCAACGGCAATAACCTGAGCCTGCCTTGAAAGCAGTTCGCGCGTCAAAAAACCCAGGCCCGGCCCGATCTCGAGAACCGTCTCCCCTTTTTCCGGAGACAGCGCGTCGGCGATGAAGGCCAGCGCCTTTTCATCGATCATGAAATGCTGTCCAAATTTTTTTCTGGGGGAAACTCCGAGGCGGCCGAGCGCGGCTTTAGCTTCCTGGGTGAGACTGGGCATATTTTTTTCGGTTGCGCGACAGAAGAGCGGCCAGGCGAATCGCTTCCAGCATCGACCCCGGGTCCGCGCGGAATTTCCCGGCGATGTCGTAGCCCGTGCCGTGATCGGGCGAGGTGCGGACAAAAGGAAGGCCGAGCGTCACGTTCACCCCCGACCCGCGGGAGATCATTTTGAGGGGAATGAGCCCCTGATCGTGATACATGCAGATCTCGGCGTCGTACGCGCCGTGATACGCGTCGTGAAAAAGCGCGTCGGGTGACAGAGGGCCCGCGATCACCGCGTCGGTCTTTTTTTTCGCGGCCAGGACCGCGGGGCGGATGATTTGCGTTTCCTCGCGCCCGATCGTCCCCTCCTCGCCCGCGTGGGGATTCAGGCCGCACACGACAAGCCGCGGCCGCCGGATCCCGAACGAGCGGCGGAGTTCCCTATCCGCGGTCAAGATCGTTTCCTCGACGCGATTTTTGGTAAGCAGGCGCGGGACATTTTTTATCGATTCGTGCCGCGTCACCAGAACCACGCGCAGTTTTCCGCCGACGAGCATCATTTCAAAATGTTTTGCCCCGGAAAGCTCCGCCAGATATTCGGTGTGGCCCGGGATATTCAAACCCGCCTTTTTCATTCCCGCTTTATGGATGGGAGGCGTCACGATCGCGTCGACTTCTCCCCTCATCGCCATCGACGCGGCCAGTTTAATGGAATGGGCGGCCAGGCGCGTCCACTCGTTGTCGGAGCGGCCATATTTTATTTTTTTGGGAAAAGGCCGGTCAAAAACACAATTCAAATCCAGTTTGAGACCCAATCGCCCGGCGAGGGTTCGGTAGAAAGCGGCTGGGCCGATCAAAAAACAGGAGGAGCGGTCTTTGGCCGGCAAGCGGCCGAGGGCCTTCAGCGCCACCTCGGGGCCGATGCCCGTGGGATCACCGAGCGTGATGGCGAGTGTTTCGGAGAGACGGCCGGCGGCCCTACCGGATGGAGATATAGGCATTCTTCTTTAAATTTTTCATCCAGGCGTCGAGGCGCACACCCAACTTTTCCTTGAATAATTTGTCCTGAACCTCGCCGCGGACTTCCGAAAGCGGCTTCACGGAAAATTTCTGCCTTTCCACCACTTTGAAAATGTGATAACCGAGCGAACTTTTAATCGGGTCGGTGATCTGGCCGGGTTCGAGCGCGAACACCTTTTCGTCGATCTCGCCCATGAGCTGGCCCTTTTCCATCCATCCCATGTCGCCGCCGTCCTTGGCCTCGGAGGCCTCGGACGTGGATTTGGCCAGGTCCTCGAACGGCCTTCCCCCGCGGATCTCGGCCACGAGCGACTCGGCGAGCGATTTGGCCTCGTCTTCGAAACGCGCGTCCGCGCGGATCAGGATGTGCCGGAGTTTGACGCGGTCGCCCTGAGCGAACTCATCGGGATGAGCCTTGTAATATTCATTCACCTCGCCCGGCGATACGGAGACCCTGGACTTGACCTCATAACCCACAAGCTTCTGGCCCATGAGCTGGTCCCGGAAGCGGTTCCATAATTTTTTCTCGGTGAGCCCCTGCTCCCCGATCGCCTTTAAAAAAACCTCGCGGCTGGGGAATTTCGCGCGGACGTCGGCCATGACCTCGTCCACCTCTTCGTCCTTCACGATCACCTGGCGGTGTTTGGCCTCGCTCAAAACGACTTTGTCCTCGATGACTTTGTTCAAAAAGTCCCGGCTGAGCTCCCTGACCTTCTCGTCAAATTCTTTCCCGGTGTACCGCGTACGATACTGGGCGACGACGGGGGCCATGGCGACCTCGAGGTCCTGTTCCGTGACGACCTCGTCGTTCACGACGGCCAGGATCCGTTCGATCACCTCGGCGGACAAGGCGGCGGGGACTCGCGTCAAAACCAAAAACACCGAGAAGATGACGAACGATTTTAAAAATTTCATTCCGATTTTTCCGAAGGATCGATCGAAACCGCATCCAGCGCTTTTTCGTCGATTTCGATTTTTGAACCGCCTTTCAATTTTTCCACAAACGCCTTAAAACTCTGGGAACGCTTCCGGCCTAAAATCCTCTCCTCCACAAAGCGCCGCACGGATTTGAAATCGCGCAAGGAGGGCTCCACGCGGTCCGTCAGACGGATCACGTGATAACCGAAAGCGGTCTTGACGGCATCGCCGGTCTGGCCTTTTTTCATCCGAAAGGCCGCCTCCTCAAACTCCGGCACAAGCTGTCCTTTCTGAAAATAACCCAGGTCCCCGCCGCGCGCGGCCGTCGTGTCGACGGATCGCGCCTTTGCCAATTCCTCAAAATCCGCGCCGGCGTCAAGCTTCGCTTTGATGTCGCCCGCCTCGTCGGCGGTTTTCACGAGAATGTGCGAGGCCCTGAGGAGAAGCGGCGTCATGAATTCGGGCTTGTGCGCCTGGTAATAATCCAGCGCCTCGTCCGGTTCGATTTTGATCTTCCGGTCCACTTCGATTTCGATTAATTTGGCAATGATGATCTTCTTCTTGGCCGCCTCGATCAGATTTTTCACGTCCTTGCGGTCCTCCAGATGCCGGCGCCTGGCTTCCCGGAGGAGAAAATGCTCGGCCGTGATGTCTTCCAAAAAGTCTTTTTTTCGTTTGGCGGCGATACTGCGCAGGTCCCGGGGCAGGGTCCCGACTTTTTCCTTAAACTCCGCCGCGCGGATCGTCGTGCCGTCAAAACGGGCCAGCACCGGGTCTTCGGATTTCTTTGAAAGGCCACAGCCGGAAACCAGGCACATCGCGCAAAAAATAAAAAAACGGGTCCAAAATTTCATAAGTTTCTGACTATACCATAATCAGGATGCCTTGCAAAGGGCTATGCTTTCCTTAAGAATCCGGCAATACAAATCGAAGCCGATCCCGGAAATGGCGCCGTGCTGTTCGGTCCCGAGCACGTTTCCCGCCCCGCGGATTTCGAGGTCCTCCATGGCGAGGCTGAAGCCGGAACCCAAATAAGTGAAGCGTTCCATCGCCTTCAGGCGCTGGGCCGATTCGGCGGTCAGGGCCGCCCCTTTGGGAATGAAAAGATAGGCCGCCGCGGAGCGGTTGAAACGCCCCACGCGGCCGCGGAGCTGGTAAAGTTCGGACAGGCCGAAGAGGTCCGCGCGGTCAATGAGAATCGTGTTGGCGTTGGGAATGTCGATGCCCGATTCGACGATGGTCGTCGAAACGAGCACGTCGACCTCGCCGTGAATGAACCGGTGCATCACCTCCTCGAGGGCCTTGGCGGGCATCTGCCCGTGTCCGACGGCGACGCGCGCCTCGGGAACGAGCGTCTGAATTTTTTTGGCGAGGGCCCCGACCCCTTTCACGCGGTTGTGAATGAAAAAAACCTGCCCTTTTCGGGCCAGCTCTTTCCGGATGGCCCGGCAAATAAGGTCATCGCTTTTTTCCACGACGAATGTCTCGACGGGCCGGCGGTCCCGCGGAGGGGTGTTGATCGTGGATAGGTCCCGGGCGCCCATGAGCGACAGATAGAGGGTTCTCGGGATCGGCGTCGCCGTGAGCGTCAACACGTCCACCAAAAGCCGCAGTTTTTTCAAATGCTCTTTGTGCCTCACGCCGAAGCGCTGTTCTTCGTCGATGACCACGAGCCCCAGGTCCTTAAACGCGATGTCTTTGGAAAGGAGGCGATGCGTCCCGATCACGATATCGCACCCGCCGTTTTTGAGCGACTCCACGATCTTTTTCTGCTCGCCCTTGGACTGAAAACGAGAGAGCATTTTGATCTCGACGGGAAAATTCCTCATCCGTTCGGTGAATGTCTCAAAATGCTGTTCGGCCAAAAGCGTGGTCGGCACGAGAACGGCCGCCTGTTTTCCATTCATCACGGCCTTAAACACCGCGCGCAGGGCCACTTCCGTTTTGCCATATCCGACGTCGCCGCACAGGAGGCGGTCCATCGGGACCTCGGACTCGAGGTCTTTTTTCACGTCCTCGACGGATTTTTTCTGGTCGGCGGTTTCTTCGTAGGGAAATTCTTTTTCGATCCGTCCCTGCCACTCGGTGTCTTTTTGGAACGCGAAACCGTGCAGGGCCCGGCGCTTGGCCTGCATCTCCAAAAGCTCCGCCGCGAAGGATAAAACCCCTTTTCGCGCTTTCGCCTTCAGCCGCTCCCAACGCTTCGACCCCAAGCGCGAAAGCGCGGGGCGCGCCTTTCCGAGAGCGATGTAGCGTTGGATCAGGTGAAGGTCGCGCGTGGGGACGTACAAGATGTCTTTGTCCGCGAACTCGAGCGTGAAATGACCGTCTTTTATTCCCCGGAAACGGGCAATGCCGTGAAGGACGTGGACCACGAGGTCGCCGATTTCGATGTCCACAAACGGATCGATCGGGGACTCATAGGCCTCCATGAAAGCCACCGGGCCTTTGCGCGGACGCCCCGCCTCTTCTCTCGGCAGGATCACCGCCATCCGGTGGGGCTCGAGCGCGCGGCCGGTTTCGGGGTCAAACGTGTGAATGGTTTCGATCGAGTCGCCGGCCAGCTCCACGCGAACGGGAAGGGAAAAATGAACGGGAAAGATATCGAGAATGCCGCCGCGGACGCTGAAGTCGCCGCGCGCGCCCACGCGCGCCTGGCGGCGGTAGCCAAAATCCGTGAGGCTTCGCGCCAGCGAATCGAAATGGATTTCTTTGCCCGTGTAAAATTCGAGGGTTTTGAACACGCTTACCTGTCATCCTGAGGCCGCCACAGGCGGCCGAAGGATCTCATTCACATCTTGAGAGGCGCGGAAACTCCTAAAAGTCCAAGCCCGGATCGAAAAACCGTCTGGATGGCGGTCACCAGGCGCATGCGCGCGTGGGTCAGCGCCGCATCATCGGAGACGACGCGGTTTTCGGCGTAAAATTTATGAAACGCCGCGGCGAGTTCCTCGAGATACGCGACCACGCGATAGGGCTCGAGCGTGCGCTCGGCGGCGATCACGACCTCGCGATACTGCGACAAAAGCCGCAGGACTCTCCGTTCGTGCTCATTCGTGAGCCTCTCCGAGGAATCCGCCGAGGGCGCCGCGCCGGACGTTTCGCGGTGATGATTTTTGATGCTCTCGATCCGCGCGTGCGCGTACTGAATGTAAAAAACGGGGTTGTCGGGGGTCTGGCTTTTGGCCAGCGCCAGGTCAAAATCCAGATGCGCGTCGAATTTGCGCACGAGAAAGAAAAAACGCCCCGCGTCGCGGCCCACCTCGTCCAGGATTTCCCTCAAAGTGACAAACTCGCCCGCGCGCGTCGACATCCGCACCTGTTTCTCGCCTTCGAAGAGGGTCACGAGTTGCGCGATCAGCACGCGCAGGCGCGAAGGGTCATGCCCCAGCGCCTCCTGCGAGGCCTTCAGCCGCGCGATGTACCCGTGATGGTCCGGTCCCAGAATATTGATGAGCTCGTCAAAACCCCTTTCAAATTTGTGGTGATGATAGCTGATGTCCGGCGTGAGGTACGTGTAACTCCCGTCGCTTTTTTTGAGGACACGGTCCTTGTCGTCGCCGAAATCCGTCGAACGAAACCACAGGGCCCCTTCGCTTTCATAGACGACGCCTTTTGCTTTGAGCGTCTCAAGCGTTTTTTCCACGCGGCCGGACTTGCCGAGAATTTCCTGGCTATAATAACTGTCAAACGCGACGCCGAAATCCTTCAGATCCTTTTGGATGCCCTCCATGATTTTATCTCTGGCGAAGATCCGGCATTTTTCTTCAAAATCTTTCGGGTGAGGCGGTTTGGGATTGAATTGTTTGATGAATTCCTTGGCGATCCCGACAAGGTACTCGCCGCGGTAATAATTTTCGGGCATCTCGCGCGCGGCGTCTTTTTCCAGGATCTGCTTCACCCGAAACGCCAGCGACTGGCCGAGGGTGTTGATCTGCACGCCTTCGTCGTTGTTGTAGTATTCGCGCGTCACGCGGTGGCCGCAGAATTCGAGGATCCGCGCGAGCGAGTCCCCGAGCGCCGCCTGGCGCCCATGCGCCACCGTGAGCGGGCCCGTGGGATTGGCGCTCACGAATTCGAGCAGGATCTTTTTTTTCTTTTCGGGCGCGGACCGGCCGAAGCGCTCCCCCTCCTTTTCGATTCGCTCGAGCACCGACGCCTGCTCGGCGCGCGTCCGGTAAAAATTGAGAAACCCGGGACCCTCCACCGCGATCCGCTCGACGCGGCGGGCAAGCGGCGGGTCTTTTAATCCCTCCTCCAATTGTTTTTTAAGGTCCTCCGCGAGCGCGCGCGGCGGACGTTTGTGTTCGCGGGAAAGTTTGAGCGCGATGTTTGACGAGAAATCGCCGAAGCGTTCCTCGCGGGGAATTTCAAACGAGGCCTCGACGTCGGCCGCCGGCGGCGGGACACCGATCGTTTTCTCGATCGCGAGGGCCAATCTTTCGGTCAGGGATTTTTTAAGATCGCTCATGGGGTAAAATGAACCTTCGGGGCGTCGCCCCACAACTGTTCGAGGCCGTAAAACAGCCGCGTGTCTTCCTGAAAGACGTGCACGACGAGGCTTCCGAAATCCAGAAGCACCCAGAGCGCGGCGTCGACGCCCTCCTTGTGGAGCGCGGGCGAGCCTTCTTTTTCCATCGTCTCTTCAATGTGGTCCACGATGGTCTTCACCCGCACCGTCGAAGGCGCGCTCATCACGACGAAAAACTCGCAGATATTCGACCGGTGCCGCATGTCCATGACCACGATGTTTTCCGCTTTTTTTTCCAGGGCCGTGCGGCAGACTTTTTCTATTTTTGGATTCGAGTCGATCGGGTCCTCCCGAAATAATTTTTTAAATCTTTTTCAATGACGGCCGGGACCAGGCGCTTCACACTTTTGCCGCTCTCGAGGCGCCGGCGGATGTCCGACGCCGAAATGCCGAGCGCGTCGAACGGCGCGAACCGGACCGCCGCCGGCGCTCTCCGGCGCGCGGCGCCCGGACGGCTAAAGACCACAAACCGGCACAGCCGAACGTTGTGAACAGGATTAAAACTGCCGCCGAATATTCCGATCCTCATCCGCGGGTCTGCCCGTCTCCCAGCACCACGTACTTGTAGGACGTGAGCTCCTCGAGCCCCATCGGCCCGCGCGCGTGAAGTTTGTCCGTGGATATCCCCATCTCCGCGCCCATGCCGAATTCGCCTCCGTCGGAAAAACGCGTCGAGGCGTTCACGAAGACGCAGGCCGAGTCCACCGCGCGCGTGAAAACTTCCGCGGTTTTTTTATTTTCCGTGACGATCGCGTCCGAGTGATGCGAGCCGTGGGTCCCGATGTGCCGCACGGCCTCTTCCAGATTCTTCACGACGCGGATCGACAAAACCAGGTCCAGATATTCCGTCGTCCAGTCCTTCTCGCTCGCTTTTTTGACGCCCGGCACGATCGCGCGCGTTCTGTCACAACCGCGCAGTTCGACTTTTTTTTCGCGCAGGGCCGCCGCGACGCGCGGGAGAAATTTTTTGGCCGCCGCCTCGTGCACGAGAAGCGTTTCCATGGCGTTGCACACCGCGGGATTCTGGACTTTCGCGTTCACGACGATGGCCTCGGATTTTTCAAGGTCCGCGTCCTTGTCCACGTACACGTGGCAGATGCCCTTGGTGTGTTTGATGACGGGAATTTTGGAGATCCGCGCGACTTGGCGGATGAGCCCCTCGCCTCCGCGGGGAATGACGAGGTCTATCCACTCATTCAACCGCAAAAGCGTTTTCACCGCCGCGCGCGCGCCCGTCGCGACAAATTCAAACGCCCCCTCGGGAACGCCGGCTTTGAGCGCGGCGCCGTTCATCACCCTGTAAATCGCGCGGTTTGAAAAAAGGGCCTCGCTCCCGCCTTTCAGAATGACGCTGTTGCCCGATTTCAGGCACAGCGCCATGCAATCGGCCGTCACGTTCGGGCGCGATTCGTAAATGATGAGGATGACGCCGATCGGCACGCGCACTTTTTGAATGACAAGCCCGTTCGGCCTTTTTCGCGCCGAGAGGACACGCCCGACGGGATCCCCGAGTTTGGCGATGAGCGCCACGGACCCGGCGATTTCAACGAGCTTCGCCTCGCTCAGCAAAAGACGATTCACGAGACTCGGGGCCAGCCCCTTTTTCCGGGCAGCGGCCACATCTTTTTTGTTTTCCGAGAGAATGAATTTTTTATTTTTGGACAGGGCGCGGGCCATGGCCTCAAGCGCCCCGTTTTTTTTCGAGGCGGAGAGAACCGAAAGGCCGGCGGCCGCGCGCCGGGCGCGGCGGGCGATGTCCAAAATGGGTGTGTTCATTTTTCAGAGCCTCTCCTGCGCGCGGATGTGGGCGGTGAAGTGCGTGACCCAATCTTTCCGCGCGGAACGCTTTTTAAGATGCGGCGCAAAAAAAGTCCCGATGTCCTCGCCCGCGAAGATCCGTGTCAGGACTTTCGGCGAGCGGCCGCCGGCCAAAAACACGGGGATGCCGGAGCTGACACTCATCCGGATCGCCTTCAGCTTCGAAGCCATGCCGCCGACGGTGAAGTCGTTCTTATTTTCCTTCGCGTGCGAAAAAATTTCCCCGTCCGTTTTTTCGACGACCGGGATGCGCGCGCCGTGCCTCCCGCCGCGGCAAAGTCCGTTCGTGTCCGAGAGGATCACGAGCGCGTCCGCCTCGACCAGGATCGAAAGGAGGCTCGAGAGGCGGTCGTTGTCGCCGAAGCGGATCTCGTCGGTCGCGACGGTGTCGTTTTCGTTGATCACCGGCACGCGGCCCCAGTCCTGGATCTGTTTCAAGGTGCGTTTCGCGTTCAGAAACCGTTTCGGCGACGCCAGGTCGTCCCAGGTCAAAAGGACCTGCGCGGTCGAAAAACCCCTCCGCGCGAACGCCTCTTCGTAGCCTTGCATGAGGTGGCGCTGTCCGACCGCCGCCGCGGCCTGCAGGCCCTGCATGGAAACCGGGCGTTTTTTCAAATTCAAAAGCGTCATGCCCGCGCCGATGGCCCCGGAGGTGACCACCCAGACGCGCGTGCCCCTTTTTAAAAATCCGGCGATCTCCGCGGCCAGGTCCCCGATGATGGTTTTGTCAAAACGGCCGCCGCGCGTCAGGACCGACGTGCCGACCTTGATCACCACGCCGCGGATGTCTTTGATAAAATTTTTTCTCACTGAATTTTCCTCAATCGCTGCAAAAGGGCCTCCACCCCCTCGCCCGTCACGGCGGAAATGGGATAGACCTCTTTTCTGATTTTTTGCTCAAATTTTTTCAGGTTCCCGCGCGCCTCGGGGATGTCCATTTTGTTGGCCGCGAGGATCTCTTCCTTCGCCGCCAAAAGCGGCGAATAGGCCGCAAGTTCCTCATTCAGCTTCTCATAATCGGAAACCGGATCGCGCCCGTCCACCCCCGCCAGGTCCACGAGGTGCAGAAGCGCTTTCGTGCGCTCGACGTGCTTCAAAAACTCGATGCCCATCCCGCGCCCCGAGTGCGCGCCCTCGATGATGCCGGGAATGTCCGCGAGGACCTTGGTTTGGCCATCGTCAAATTTTACCACACCCAGAATCGGATTTTTAGTGGTAAAGGGGTAGGCCGCGATCTTGGATTTGGCGTTCGACACGCGGGAAATGAATGTCGATTTGCCGGCATTGGGAAAACCGACGATGCCAATATCGGCGATGAGCTTGAGCTTAAGGAGAATTTCTTTTTCCTCGCCAGGCTCGCCCTCGACCGCCGCGTTTTTTTTGTCGTTGCCGTGCCCGCCGGCGCCGCCCCGGCACACCACGACCGACGCCCCGACGCGGTCGAGGTCCCGCAAAAGCTCGTTCGTGCGCCGGTCGATCACCTCGGTGCCGGGCGGCACGCCGACCGTCCGGTCGGCGCCGCGGCGGCCCGTCTTGTGGTTGCTCGAGCCATGCGCGCCGTGCTCGGCGCCAAACGCGCGGTGAAACTGAAAATCCAGAAGCGTCTGGATATTGCCCTGCGCCTCGAGGATCACCGATCCCCCGTCCCCGCCGTCGCCTCCGTTGGCGCGCGGATGCCGCGGATGGGTGCGGTCAAAGCTGTGACACCCCTTGCCGCCGCGGCCGGCGGCGCAAACAATCACCGCTTCGTCAACAAACATGGGAAAACCGTTTAATTTTAATTCTCAGAAGGAACGATATGGATGCGATAGGAAGGCTTGAAATTGACGACGCCGTCTTTCAGAGCAAAAAGAGTGAAATCCCGCCCCTGGCCCACAAAACGGCCCGGGAGAAAATGGGTGCCCTTCTGCCGGACGAGGATACTGCCGGCTTTCACGAACTCGCCGGCGAAGCGCTTGATGCCGCGCCGTTTGGAATTCGAATCGCGGCCGTTTTTGGAACTGCCTAAACCTTTTTTATGCGCCATTTTTTATCGCTTTTATTTTGACCATGAGATATTTCTGCCGGTGGCCGATCTTCGTGGCCGACTTCTCGCGCCGGATGTATTTGAAGGAAATGACCTTCGGGCCCTTGGTTTCGCGGACCAGCTCCGCTTCGCAGTAGGCCCCCTTCACGAAAGGCCTGCCGATTTGAACGGAATCCTTCCCGGACAGAAGCAGGACCCGGTCGAGTTTGAGGGTCTTGGCCTTGCCCAGGTCGAAACGTTCGATTTCGAGCGATTCGCCTTCCCTGACTTTATACTGTTTTCCGCCGCTTTGAATGACCGCAAACATAAGGGAGAGAATCTACCAAAGCCTCTTACGCCTGTCAAGTATTCTCTTGATTCGGACCTCTTCCACGTGCAGGTGCGCGTCCCCCACGAGGCTGACGCGGTTTTGGGTCTGGGACTCGAGAGACCGGATGGCGCGCGCGTTGTCCCGCCCCAGGACATCGACCACTTCCGGGCACACCGTGACCTCAAAATGCTCACGCTTGGCCGCTTTGAGCGTCTGGGAGAGCTTCATGAGCGCCTCCGAGGCGACGGTTTCTTTGGATTTCACGATCCCGCGGCCCTGGCAATAGGGACAGTTTTGTGTCGAGGCCCCTTCGAGGCTCCGGCGCATCCTCTGGCGTGTCATTTCGACGAGGCCCAGCTGAGAAAGGTTCAGGACGCTCGTCTTGGCCCGGTCGCGTTTGAGCGAATCCTCCAAAATTCTCAAAACCGACCGCCGGTGGTCGTGCTGTTCCATGTCGATGAAATCGATGATGATGATGCCGCCCAGATCCCGCAGGCGGATTTGTTTGGCGATCTCGCGCGCGGCCTCGCAGTTGGTGCGGTACGCGGTCTCCTCGAGATTTTTCGTGCCGGTGAATTTCCCGGTGTTGACGTCAATGGCGACCAGGGCCTCGGTCTGCTCGATCACGATGTGCCCGCCGCTTTTTAGGGACGCGCGGGGGTCATAGATCTTGTCGATCTCGCGCTGAATGCCGTGCGCCGCGAAAAGCGACGCGTCCTGCGTGTAAAGGGAAAGTTTGGGCCGCAGGTTCGGCACCGCCGCGCGCATGAAGCGGTCCACGCGCTTAAATTCCTCGCGGTCATTGATCACGATCCGGTCAAAATTTTCCGTTAAAACATCGCGGACCATGCGAAGCACCAGGCCATATTCCTCATGCACAATCGCCGGCGCCTTGCGCGTGGCACAGCGGCGCTGGATGAGCCGCCACTGGTGGATCAAAAACCGGATGTCCCTTTCCAAGACCTTCGCCTCACAGCCCCAGGCGGCCGTGCGCACGATGAGGCCCGCGTCTTTGGGAAGGGCGATGTTCTTGATGATCTGCCGGATCCGGTCTCTTTCTTTCCGGTCGTCGATGCGTTTGGACAAACCGACATGCGGATGATGCGGCATGAAGACCACGAAGCGCCCGGCCAGAGAAATTTGGCAGGTGAGCCTGGCCCCCTTGGTGCCGAAGGGTTCTTTCACGACCTGAACGAGCACCTCCTGATCTTTTTTTAGGACGTCTTGAATCAGCGGCGTGGGTTCATGCCGGTGGTCGCGCCGCGGCGGGGGCGGCGGGGGCGTTTGCGGCTTGTCGCCGTTTTCGACATACACCGCTTCCTCGGTGTCGATCCCGCCGTGTTCGGTCACGTCCGTCACGTAAAGAAAACCGTTTTTTTCCAGACCCATGTCGATGAACGCCGCGCCGATCCCCGGCACGATCGAGCTCACCTTTCCCTTAAAGATCGAGCCCACCAACTGCTTGTCCGTCGGGCGTTCGACGTAAAATTCCTCCAGATGGCCGTCTTCGACGACCGCCACTTTGCGGAATTGAAATTCCAAATTGACCAGTATTTCTTTTTTCATTTTTTCCTCTCCAAAAATAAAACGGACCGCGTGGATCCCGGGTGAGGATCGGCAGTCCGTGTCGGATAAAGCTTACTTTTTTAAAAAATTAAAACTTAAACCCTGTGCCCCTGAGGCAACGGCATTTTCTCGTCCACGACGTTGACCGTCATGAAAAATAAAAGATCCGTCTTTTGAACCGTCTTATCCGTATGCGTAAAAAGATTTTCGAGCAGGGGGATGTCACCCAGAATCGGAACTTTCGTTTTGGTATCAACCGTATTTTCTTTAATCAATCCTCCAATAGCAATGGTTTGACCGCTTCTAATGCGAACCTGCGTCACCGCCTCCCGGGTGGAGAAGCGGGGAACTTTGATGTCCGTCGTTAAATCATCGAAACCCAGGAGACTGCTGATCTCCGGGTGAATATCGACCACAATGTCATTGGCGCTGTTCACTTGAGGCGTCACCGACAGGCGGATGCCCAGATCCCGGTTCGAGTAGCCCGTGATCTCCATCTTGCCGGTTGTGCCGTTCCTTTCAAAGGTGGGAATGGCGATGACCTCTCCCACTAAAATCTTCGCTTCTTTATTGTTGAGCGTCGTCACATGCGGTTCGGAGAGAATTTTCGCGTCGCTCCGGGTTTTGATCATGTCGAGCACGGCCTGAAACTGCGTGAAATCCAGCGCCCCAAATCGGAATTCGCCTTTATCCGCGACGGGAAAAGTCGCCGCGTGCCCATGGTCCGGAGTGGGAAAATCCTGAACGGTAGTGGAGGTAGTGGTGCTCGAGGTGCCGATGCTCGTCGCCGAGCTTTGAGATCCCCGCCCCTCCGGTAAAAATTCCCTCAGGGTTTTGGACAATTGCTCGCGGGCGGGAAACGGAAATGTGTTGGGCCTCGAGGCGCCGTTCACCGCGATGTGCGCATTCCACTTGATGCCGAGCTTTTCCGAATTGCCGAGCGTCGTCTCGATCACCTTGGCCTCGATCACCACCTGCGGCGTGGGCCTGTCCAGGCGTTCGATCACCTTCGCCGCGCGCTGAAGCGACGTCGGCATGTCGGTGACGATGATCATGTTCGAACGCGCGTCCGATCGCGCCCTTCCCCGCTCGCTCAAAATATCTTTCAGGGCTTTTTCCACTTCCGACGCCTGCGCGTAGTTGAGCGTGTAAACCTCGGTGGACAGTTCTTCCTTTTGCAGGGTTTCGAGTGTCGCCACGCGGATGATGTTGCCGTCGCGGTCGTATCCGTAGCCGTAGGTTTTTAAGACCACATCGAGCGCCTTTTCCCATGGCACGTCCACCAGGCGCATCGTGACGGCGCCGGTCACGTCTTTTCCGGCGACGATGTTGACGCCGCTTTTCATCGAGAGGATCCTCAACACATTCTGGATGTCGGCGTCTTTGAAATCGATCGTGACGTTTCCGGGGGAAGAAATCACGCCAGTTGTCTCTTGAGCCGGTTCAACGGGCGCCGCCGTGGCCGTCGGGGCAGGGGCGGGATCGCCAAACCCTTCCCGGCACACCAGAGACAGAGCCAAAACGGCGCCGAACACGAGCGGCGCGTAATTTTTCATGAATTTTCTCAAAAAATCACTTCCCTTTTTTCTCTTCCTCGTACACGGGCTTAAAGGCCTCGACCCCGTTCACAAGGAACGTGGCCCCCTCCGGCGCGATCTTCAGAACCTTGACACTGCCGGATTCCTCACCCTCTTTCAAAACGGAACCGTTCACGATCACGATTGAACCTTTTTTGGGATCGTAGACAACCCCTTGCATTTCCAGGTCTTCCACGTTTTGGACGCCCAAAAGGCCCGGGGACTCACGGCTCGTCAGCGAGACCAGCGGCATAAACGGGTCCCGTTTCCCGTGGGAATTGTACAAATCCTCCGCCGCGGAGAAAGCCCTCGTGGAAATCATACCAAAAGCCATGAAAAGAATCCACAAAAAGAATTGAATTTGGCGCCTTTTACGCATGTCTTTAACCTTTTCGATAAGCCTCTATGCCGAGCTCGATCAGATGCCTCTTTTCGTCGGAAAAGTTTGTGGAAACCCGGATGTCCGTCACCCTGAAAAAAGTGCTCCCGCTTTCCAGAGTGGCCAAAAAACGCCCAAATTCGTGCGTGCCGGCCACGGCGCTGATTTTGATGGGAATGGGGGCGTAAGCATTCCCGGCCTGGCCCTTCGGCGGCTCCGCCGGATTCAGGGACATGATTTTGAGTCCGGCGCCATGCGCGAGCTGAGAGAGGTTCTCAAGGAGCGCGGGCACCTCGTTCGGCGCCACAAAGGCCTTTTCCCCGTCCGTCAATGCCGCCCGGCTCCCCTCCCATTTTTTGTGAATGGCGCCCTCGTTTTTCGCGTCCTCTCTCAAATCCGCCAGATTCTGTTTGGCGCCGCGCAATTCCGGTAGCGTGCGCACGAGTCCCGAAAAGGTCGGCAGAACCACCGCCATGATGTCCAGCGACAAAACCACAGCGGCGGCCAAAAAGATAATGAGCATCTTTTCGCGCGGGTTGCGCTTGTTCAGGAAATCCCCCGCCTTGCCGGCCATTGTCCCGACGAACGCGGGCACTTTAAAAGAGGGCAGTTTCATGCCTTATCCTTTCGGAAAGCGCAGACGAGCGTAAAATCATACACGTCGAACTCTTTAATTTTTTTCTGATTCATCGTGGACAACTGGATTTCGGAAAAAAGTTCGCCCAGGAGCGGGTGGGCCTTCAATTCCTTGATGAACTTGCCAACATACGCGGTTTCCTGCCCCGCCCCCACCACACTGCCCTCCATTTTTAGAATGCGGCTATTCTGCGCGGCCGGTTCCACGCCCAGATTCCTGAGCCAAACCCCCCTGGTCATCGAATCCGAAACCGCGTTCAAAAGCGATGCCCAATAAAATTTCCTCGTCGTCAAGACCTGAATCTGCTTGAGTTTGGCCTGGACCGCGGCGGTTTCCGATTTCTCGGCGGCGATGGTCTTGTTGGCCAATGTGAGTGACTGGATTTCCCTTCGCGTGGCAAAGAGCTCGAGCCTCTGGTAGAACGCGAAAACAAAGAGCAGGATCTGAATCGCGGCGAAAATCCCAATCGCGGCAACGGCCGTTTTTTTGATCGGAATGTCCGGCAGGACGATCCGCGACGGTTCTTTTTCCCGCAGTTCCTCAGGCAGTAAATTGATCTCGATCATTTCCCGCGCGCCTTTCCCCGAAGCGCCATCCCCAGAACCACGGCCAGCTCCGGGTAATGCTCGGCCAAAACCTTCTGGTCCACGCCGGGTACGGCCTGGATTTTTTGGATGCTGTTCCAGAGCGCGGCCGGCCGTCCCAGTTCCGCCGACAAGTGTTCGGCCACGCCCACCGACAGGGCCCCTCCCCCGCTCATCCAGATGGTTTTCAGCTCCTCGCTCGTTTCATTTTCAAAATAATCGATCGAATGTTTGAGCTCCTCCGTCAGAGACTCGAAACCCTTCTGCGTGGCGATTTTTAAATCGTTCATGTTCTGGGGGTCGCGGTTTTTTTTCAGCGCTTCCGCCTGGTCTTCGGGGATCGCCCGCATCTGGGCCAGGGCCCGGGTGACTTCGAGACCTCCCGTCGGGACCTCGCGCACAAAGCCGGGGAGCTTGTCCTTCACGATCGCGAAAGAACTCCCCCCGTGCCCAATATTCAAAAGCCCATAAACGGATTCGCCGCGGCCGTCGCCGAGCGACTGAAAGGCGTTCACCAGACAAAAAACATCGACATCGATGAACTCCGGCTGAATGCCGATGTCGGAAAGCATCTTCACCCGGCCCTGGATCAAATCCCGTTTGGCGGCCACAAGAATCACGTTCATCGCGTTTTTCTCCGGGATCTGATTCAAAATTTGAAAATCGAGCACGCAATCATCCACCGGGAACGGGATGTGGCCTTCGGCCTCGAAACGGATGGCGCCTTTGAGTTCCAGATGGGACATGACGGGGAGCGCGATGCGGCGGACCAAAAGCGACGGGCCCGAAACGGCGACCCGCGCGCGGCGCGGCAAGGGAAGAAGCGGGTCAAAACACTGGCGTAGGGCCGCGGCCGTGTCCTTGGCGAATTTTTCGAAAAGAGGAACGATCGACACCCGCGTGAGCTCCGGGTTCTCCTGGCCTTCGCGGCGCGCCATCTCGACGCACTTGATGGAGGAAGCGCCGATATCCAGCGCGACAATGACTTCGTCCCTGATTTTCTTCATCAATGTATAAATTTACCCGCTTTTGTTAAAAATTGCCAGCGCTTTCTCGGCCCTGGCCAAAATCTTTTCGACGATCAGGGTGTCTTCGGCTTCCTTTTGGATTTGGATTTTATGTTCCGACAGATCCTCGGACAAATCCGCCCGTTCGCGGTTCAACACGTGCCTCATCAAAATGTAGTACCGGGCGGTTTTTTCGTTGAACGCGTACTTCCGCGAAACCAGGCCCCGGTAGGCCTCCAAACTCATGCGGCCTCTCAAAAATCCCGCCGTGTCCGCAAACCATTCGAGCTTGGGATATTTTTGGAGCAACGTGTCGAGCTTGGCGCGCGCCAGGTCGTCCCATTCGTTCAGGTAGGCCAGAAGCACGGTCTCCAAAAGAAGGGCCGCGTGTTCCTTGTCTTTCGCCGGACTGTCCAAAATCGCCAGGCCTTTCTCGGCCCACTCAAGCGCTTTATCGGGTTTTCCCCAAAGTTCGTACGTGCGGATCAGATTTTTATACACGAGCGCCGAGTCCGGCAATTTCGCCTGCGCCTCCTCCAGGATCTGCGCGGCCTCCCCGTACTTTTCCAGCCGCGTCAGGCACAGCGCCAGGCGGACCCGGTGAATGAGCTGATGCTTGCCGTCGGAGGTCTCATACGCTTTTTTAAAATAACCCGCGGCGGTCTCGTATTTTTTTTTATTGAAATAATAAAGGCCGAGATTGTAATTATTCGACTCCGCCTCGGGAGACATCGCATAGGCGGTCCTGAGCGGGACAAACGCGTCGTCCCAGGAACCGTTCAAAATCGCCATGATCCCCAGATTGACATACCCGTAGTACGCGTAGGGCGACGCGCTTCTGGCGAGCGTGCGGTAATACCGCTGGATGTCCGTGTAGGCGGAGTTCCGCTCGAACGTGCGCAGAGAGACGAATAAAAAAAACGGCGCGTAAAAAACGAGAAACAGGGTGATGAGAATTTTCCGGCCGGCCGTTTTCAGGCTGTCGAGGAGCGCGCCGAAAAGAATGACCAGTCCCATGGAGGGGATGTAAAGGTAGTGCTCCGCCCACTCCGGATAAAAATGAACGATTTGGAGCGACGGCGCGAAGCTCGCCAGAAAAAATCCCAGGCCGAAAAACGCCGCCCCGCGGCGGCGCAGGGTCAGAATCCCGCCCAGCGCCAAAAGAAAAATCACGCCGAGCGTCGTGAACACGCGGGGGTCGGTGAAGCGGCTTGCGAATTCGACACTGTCGCAAAATTTAAAAGGCTCCGGGAAAAAAATCGCGGTGAGGTAGCTCAAAAACGGAGGCCCCATCGACAAAAACCTTAAAAGGGCCTCGCGCGCATGAAATTCCGGCGGGCCGAGCGGGACGGGCGAGAAAAATTTCCGGAAGACGATGTAAGCAAGCGCCACTGTCAAAAAAGGGAGCAAACGGCGCGCGAGCGTCTTAAAAGGCGTTCTCACAAACGCGGCGTCCAAAAGCGCCAGGTACACCGGGACCAGAATACAGCTCTCCTTGAATAATAAGGACGCGCCGTAAACCAAAAGGGCCGCGCCGAATTTTGATTCCCAGTAAAAAAGAAGCGCGGCCAGCGCGGCCAGCGCGCCGAGCAAGTCCCCGCGGCTGGCGATGTAGGTCACCGCTTCGGTGTGGATCGTGTGCACCGCGTAAATTAGGGCCGGCAGGAACGCGACCAGATTATTTTTAAAAATTTTTTTTAAAAGACGGAAAAGCAGGATCGTCACCGACGCGTGAAGCAAAAGATTGGTGAGGTTGTAGCCCAGAGGGTTCACGTTCCACACGCGGTAGTCCAGCGCGAACGAGAGAAGCGTGAGCGGCCGGTAGTACTGCTCCCATATCGTGTCGACGCCGACACCCTTCTGAAAAAAACCCGCCCCGAAAAAACCGGGAAGGTTCCCCAGATTTCTCATGAGCGGATTCAAAAGGATGATGTCGTCTTCGTCGAATAAAAAATTATGGCCCAGCGAAACGCTGTAAAGACAAAAGAGCGTAGCGACGAGGCCAAGCGCCCCGACGAAGCCCGGGTGCCGAAACGAAAAGGGATTTTTCATAAATGGATTTTTTAAAAAATAGGGGGGCGGCCCGGAGGGCCGCACCCACCACAATCAATCGATCAACCGAACGATCAGTCTAGCCGATGGCTCTTCGGTGTCGCGCCTGCCGCTGCGCCCGACAAAGAACAAACGGGAAGCGTACCGACGGCGTTGACCGTGTACGTCCCGGCTCCCGGACAAGTCGGGAAGGTGTTGTTCTTCAGATACGGCGTACAGCTGGCCGAGGTCATCGCCGCGCCGCTGGCAAGGTTATTCTCGATGGCGCTTTGCTCTTTGGACGAATCGATGAGCCTCAGGTTATTGATACACGTGTTGCTCCGCGCGGAGTTTCTGGCCTGCACGAAGTTCGGCACCGCGATGGCGGCTAAAAGACCGATGATTGCCACAACGATCATGATTTCCACAAGGGTAAAACCCTTGGTGTTTCTTTTGATGACCATGTGATGCTCCTTTATATATAAATAAAACCCCTGATAAGAATTACCACCTCTTATCAAGTCTTCCTATTTCTATGCAAAGTGTAGCATACACCATTACTTTTGTCAAATTTTAAAGATCAGTCCAAACGGTGGCTTTTCGGCGTTGCGCCCGGAGCCGAACCGGCCAACGCGCAGGTCGGGAAAGTCCCGACGGGATTGGTGGTGTACGCCGTGGAGGTGCCGGGACAAATGGGGAACACGTTGTTGCTCAAATAAGGCGTGCAGTCCGCGGACGTGGTGGCCGTGCCGCTTGGCAGGCTGTTTTCAATGGCGTACTGTTCCTTGGCCGCGTCGATGAGCCGCAGGTTGTTCACGCAGACACTGCTACGGGAGGCGTCCCGCGCGTGCTCGAAACCGGGCACGGCGATCGCGGCCAAAAGTCCGATGAGGGCCGTGACCATCATGATCTCCAAAAGCGTAAAGCCTTTTCTGCTCATTTTTTCCTCACTGCACCAGCGTTGAAATTTTGAATATCGGCAGGAACATGCAGATCACGATGCCGCCGATCACAACCCCGAGAAACGCGATGACGAGCGGTTCAATGAGGCTCGTCAGCCCTGAAACGGCGGCGTCAACCTGGTCGTCATAGAAATCCGCGATCTTGGACAGCATTTTTTCGAGTTCCCCGGTCTGCTCGCCGACGGCGATCATGCGGACCACCAGCGGCGGAAAAACGTTACTGCGTGAAAGCGGGGCGGTGATGCTCTCCCCTTCCCGTATCCCGGCTCTCACCTTCTCCACCGCGTTCTCGATCACCTTGTTTCCCGCCGTTTTTCCCACGATCTCCAAGGCGTTCAAAATGGGCACGCCGCTTTTCACGAGGGTCGCGAGTGTCCGGGAAAATTTGCTCACCGCGACTTTCCGGAAGAGCACGCCGAACACCGGCATTTTCAGTTTGAAAGTGTCGAGGACCATGACCCCTTTTTCCGTCGAGAGATAGCGTTTGAGTAAAAAAAGCGCGGCGACCGAAGCGCCCGTCCAGATAAAAAAGGTGTGGATCAACAGATCGCTGATCGTGACGAGGACCTGGGTGGGCAAAGGGAGCTGGCCGCCAAAATCCTGAAACATCGACTTGAATACGGGCACGACCTTGAGCATCAAAACGAGCGTGATCAAAACCGCCATCGTCGTCACGACGGCCGGGTAGATCATCGCGGCGCGCACCTTCCGGACCAGGTGATCGGTTTTTTCGAGATAACCGGCCAACCGGTCCATGATGTCGTCGAGAGAGCCGCTGGATTCGCCGGCCTTGACCATTTGCACGAAAAGCGGCGAAAACGCCTTGGGGTGTTTGGCGAGAGCCTCGCAAAAAGAGGCTCCGGCCGAGACATCGCGTTTCACATCGGAAATAATTTTTTTAAAGGTGTGGTTCTCGATCTGTTCGGACAAAATTTCAAGCGCCTGAACCAGAGGGATGCCGCTGTCGATCATCGTGGCCAATTGCCGCGAAAATAAAACCAGCTCCCCAAGCTTCACCTTCCCGCCCATCCTAGCGGCAAAAGGAACCTTCTCCTGCTTTTTCTCCTCTTGAATGGACAGGATCACAAGCGCTTGTTTCCTCAAAAGATCGATGACGGCGCGCTGGTCCATCGCGTCTGAAATTCCCGTCACGTTTTTGCCGGTGACGTCTTTGGCCGTGTAGCGATAGGTGGGCATGGTTACTCGTCCTCCGACGTCACGCGCGCGATCTCGTCCAGCGTGGTCAGTCCCTGGCAAAATTTTTTGAGCGCGTCGTCCCTCAAGGTCGTCATTCCCTTTTTCACCGCGTAGTCCTTGATCTCGTAGGAGGACGCGCGGCGCACCACGAGGTCCCGGATCACGTCGTCCACGAGCAGGGTTTCCAAAATACCCATGCGGCCCCGGTAACCGGTCTTGCCGCACTTCTCACAGCCGCGGCCGCGGTAAAAAACGCGGGTCTTGGGGTCCGGCGCGATTTTATTCAAAGAAATATTCATGCGTTCGAACACTTCCTTGGGAATGTCGATCTTTTCTTTGCAGGAAGAACAAATTTTTCGGCACAACCGCTGGGCGGCCACGAGGATGACGCTTGAGGCGATGAGAAACGGCTCGACGTGCATGTCCATGAGACGCGTCATGGCACCCGCCGCGTCGTTGGTGTGAAGCGTGCTCAAAACCAGCTGTCCGGTCAACGAGGCCTTGACGGCGATGTCCGCGGTTTCCGCGTCGCGGATCTCTCCGACCATCACGATGTCCGGACTCTGCCGCAGGACCGCGCGCAGGCCGCTGGCGAAGTCCAGGCCGATCTCGGATTTGGTTTGGATCTGGGTGATCCCTCCGACCTGGTATTCGATCGGGTCTTCGATGGTGATGATGTTTTTTTCGGGCGTGTTGAGCTGGCTCAAAATCGAATAAAGCGTCGTTGACTTTCCGCTCCCGGTGGGGCCGGTGATGAGGAGCATGCCGAAGGGTTTGGTAATGGCGGTTTTCAAATTTTTGAGGGCCTCCGGCGAAAAACCGAGATTGTCGAGTCCCACGGTGATGGCGCTTTTGTCGAGGAGCCGCATGACCACCTTGCTTCCGAAATGCACCGGCAGAATGGACACGCGAAAATCCACCTCTTTTTCGCGGAACCGGATCTTGAACCGGCCGTCCTGCGGCACGCGGTTCTCGGTGATATCAAGTTTGGACATGATCTTGAGGCGCGTCAAAACGGCGTTCTGCTGTTTTTTGGGGATCGTCAACACTTTCTCGAGGGATCCGTCGATCCGGTAGCGCACGCGCATGGCCTCTTCGAACGGCTCGATGTGGATGTCGCTGGCCCTTTTGGCGAGCGCCTCGCGCAGCATGAGGTCCACGATCTTGACGACGGGCGCTTCGGTCCCACGGCCGCCGACGACGTGCGCCTCGAGCTCCTCGTCGCTTTTTAAAAATTTCACCTCGTCGCCGGACGCGCTGATCGAACTGGCCACGTCGCTCATCGTCTCGCTCTCGGCCGCATACAGCCGGTCGAGCGCTTCCTGGATGTCTTTTTCGGAACTGATCACGCATTCGATTTTCTCGTGCGTGAGAAGCGTGATGTCGTCGATCGCCAGAACGTCGAGCGGGTCGGCCATCGCCAGCGTCAGCGTTTTGCCTATTTTGGAAACGGGGACGATTTGATGTTTTCGCGCCAGTTTCTCGGGAATCATTTTGGCGATTTCGGGATTGATTTTGTATTTGGCCAGATTGAAAAACGGGATTTTGAGCTCTTCGCCGAGAAGCGAGACGAGTTCCTTCTCGGTCACCAGGTTCATCTCGACCAGGACGTCGCGCAGTTTTCCTTTTCCCTCTTTTGCGTAGGCCAAAAGCGCCCTTTCGAGGTCCGTCTCACTCACGCGCTTGGTTTTTTTTAAAAGTTCGATGACCCGCTCGCTCAAGTTCTTCATGTCTTCAAATCCTCGTCGCACACGGTCACGCGCAGGACCTCTTCCGGCGTCGTGACGCCCTGGAGGATCTTGGCGATGCCGTTCTCGCGGAGCGTTTTCATTCCCTCCTCGAGACCCCGTTTTTTAATCTCATGCTCCTGCGCGCATTTTAAAATCAGGTCCTTCACGGCGGGGGACAGCGTCAGCGCCTCGAGCAGCACCGCGCGGCCCGCGTAGCCGCTTTTGCCGCAGGCCTCACAACCTTTCCCGCGATAAAACAGGGCGCGCTTGTGAGCGCCCAGGTGTTTTTCCGTGACGGCGAGCTCCCGCATCAATTCTTTGGAGGGCTCATAACTTTCCCTGCACTTGAGACAGATTTTTCGGACCAGCCTCTGAGAACCGGCGAGCAAAACACTCGAGGTGATCAAAAAAGGTTCGATGCCCATGTTCACGAATCGCGTCACCGCGCCCACGGCCGTCGTCGCGTGCAGGGTGCTCAAGACCAGATGCCCCGTGAGAGCCGCCTTGATCGCCACGTCCGCGGTTTCCGAATCGCGGATCTCCCCGACCATGATGACGTCCGGATCCTGCCGCAAGATCGAGCGCAGGGCCGCCGCGAACGTCAGCTCCACCTCCGACCGGATCGCCACCTGATTGATCCCGTCGATCTGAACTTCCACCGGGTCCTCCACGGTCACCAAATTTTTGTCGGGCGTGTCGATGAGTTTCAATACCGAATAAAGTGTCGTCGTTTTTCCCGATCCGGTCGGGCCGCAGATCACGATCATCCCGTGAGGGTGCGAAGCAGCTTTTTTGAGCTGGGCCAGCGGCTCCGGTTCAAAACCCAATTTTTCGATGTCCAGCATCGCCTGGTTTTTGTCGAGCACGCGCAGCACGACTTTTTCTCCGAAATACGTCGGCAGGACAGAAACGCGAAAATCCACTTCCCGGTCCCGCGTGCGGATCTTAAAGCGGCCGTCCTGCGGGACACGGTGTTCGGCGATGTCGAGATTCGACATGACCTTGAGCCGCGACACGACCCCCGGGTGCATCGCGCGCGTCGTCAAAAGCCCTTCCTGCAGAAGGCCGTCCACCCGCAGGCGCACGCGCAGGGTTTTTTCCTCGGGCTCGATGAAAATGTCGCTTGAGCGCCGGCGCACGGCCTCCGCTAAAATGGAATTGGTGAGCTTCACCACCGGCTCTTCCTCGGTCAAGCGCAGAAGTTCCTGCGCGGATTTTTGAGAAGGGCCCACGCCGCTGTCCTGGACCTCCAGATTCTCTTCCTCCATACCCTTGACCACGTCGTTCAGGGAGGACGAGAGATTCTCGCCGTAGTATTGTTCAATGGCCTCGCGGATTTCTTTGTCCTGCGCGATGAGCGTGCGCGTCTCCATTTGCGTGAGACGCCGGACGTCGTCGAGCGCTTCGATGTTCATCGGATCGGCCATGGCGATCGTCAGCGTGTTTCCAAAAACCGAAACGGGAACGAGGTTATAAAGCTCGGCCATCTTGCGGGGAATGAGGGAAAGCGCCTTCGCGCTCGGCTTGTAACGGTGAATGTGAATGGCGGGAATGCCCAGCTCCGCGCTCAAGACCTCGATCAAATTGTCGGGCGAGATATAGCCGAGCTTCACGAGAAGTTCGCCGATCCGCTCTTTCCTCTGCTTCTGGATTTTGAGCGCCTCGTCCAGTTTTTCCTGAGTGAGGATGTTGCCCTTCACCAAGAGGGCCGTCAACCGTTCCCGCAGAGCCGAGCTCATCATTCACCCGCCGTTTCCATTAAACTTTGTAACACCGTTTGATCGCCTCGTTCACATCCGTCGTGGTCGCCACAAAAATCTGCAGTTTCAAATGCGTGATCATCTCCACGTCTTCGACGGCGGAGGTGTTGAGGGGGTTCGACATCGCCACCGTCAGGATACCCCCCACGCGGTCCACGGCGATCAGGCCATACTGCTTGGCCACCTGTTCGGGGATTAATTTAGCCGTTTCGCCGTCTATTTCGTAGCCGCCCAGCGGCAGATACGGAAAACCGTACTGCGCCGTGAGCGCCTGGGCGATCGCCTCTTCCGTGGTGTGCCCGAGCGCCACTAGGATCTGCCCGATCAGCCCGCCTTTCTCCTTTTGAACCCTGAGCGCCTCGGCCAGATTTTCGGGAGTGATGAGCTTGCTTTCGATTAAAAGCTCCCCGAGTTGTTTGGGATTGATTTTTTTCATTTCATCGCCAAAAGCCTTTCCAATTCCTGAAAATCAGAGGTGCGTTCGAGCGCGCTCTCGCGCGAAATTTTTCCCGACCTCACCAGTTCCGCCAGGCTCATGTTGAGTGTGCGCATCCCTTCTTTTTGGCCCATTTGAATCGACGAATAAATCTGGTGGGATTTCGAATCCCGGATGAGCGTGCGGATCGCGGGGTTGGCGATCAGGATCTCGGCCGCCAGCGCCAGGCCCCCGCCGGTTTTGGGAATGAGTTGCTGGCAGATCACCGCCTGCAGGACAAATGAAAACTGGACGCGGATCTGCTGTTGCTGGTGCGCCGGAAAAACGTCGATCACGCGGTTCACCGACTGGACGGCGTCCGGCGTGTGCAGGGTCGCGAAAACCAGGTGGCCCGTCTCGGCGGCCATGAGGGCGGTTTCGATCGTCTCCAAATCGCGCATCTCGCCGATCAAAACCACATCGGGGTCCTGGCGCAGGACGTGCTTGAGCGCGGCGTGGAACGACTGCGTGTCGCCGCCCACTTCTCTCTGGTGAATGATCGCTTTTTTATTTTGAAAAATGAATTCGATCGGGTCTTCGACCGTGACGATGTGACAGGCCTCGTGGCGGTTGATGTGATCGATCATCGACGCGAGGGTCGTGGTCTTGCCGCTGCCGGTGGCGCCGGTCACGAGAATGAGCCCGCTCGGACGCGAAACCAGGCTCTCGGCCACCGCAATGGGAAAGCCGATCTGTTCGAACGTCATCGGGTCAAACGGCAGGGCGCGGATCGCCGCGGCGATCGCGTTTCTCTGATAAAAAAGGTTCGCGCGAAAACGGCCCACCCCCGGGATGCCAAAGGAGGTGTCGAGCTCCTTTTCCTTCTCAAAAATTTTAAACCGGTCTTCCGACACGCACTGCGCCAAAAGGGCCATGACCTGGCCGCGCGTCAACACCCCCTCGAAGAGAGGCACGAGGTCCCCGTCCACGCGCATCACAACGGGCGCGCCTTCACTGATATGCACATCCGAGGCCCTTTTAGAAACGGCGTACTTTAAAAGTTCGGTCAGCGATTCTTTCATCGCGATCCCCCATCCTTCCTGTTTTAATTTCTTAAGAAGCGAATGCTTCGACTAAGTTGGCTCCGCGCTTTTTCGCCTCCAGCATCCGGCCGTGGGCTTTCAAGAAAAGCTCTTCCCCCGACACGCCGTCTATCGGATTTTCGCTGATCCCGATCGACACGGTGAACCGGACCTTTGAACCGCCCACCTTTGCGGAAAGATGATCCGCCACCCCCCGCCGGATCTTCTCCACAAACTCGATGGCGCTTTTCTTATTCTTCTCGGGAAGGATCACCGCGAACTCTTCCTTTGTGATCCGCGCCGCGCGGTCAAATTCGGACAGATGCCTGCCGAACACCTTGGCCATGGATTTCAGAAGCTCCCCGGACACCTCTTCGCCGTGTTGTTTGGAATAGGCGTCAAACCCGTCGATCGCCAAATACGCGAACGCGCAGGGCCGCTGGTAATGGATGGACCGCTGGATCTCCTCATCCAGGCGCTCGCGGATGTAGGTGGCGTTGTAAAGCCCCGTGAGTTTGTCCTTCATGGAAAGCTTTTCCACTTTCTCAAGAAGTTCCCTGGCATTTGCGGAGATGGTCCGAAGACTATGCGAGAGGTCCTCCAATTCGTCCGCCCCTTTGATTTCCCGGATCTGCCGCTCGATATCCAGTTTCCCGTCGGCGAGGCTTTGAGCCGCCACCGTCGCGCCCACAATCGGGTAGACGAGCTGTTTGGCCAGCAAATAGCCGAGCACGGCCAAAACGATGCTCCCCACCATGACAAGGGACACGATCCCGAGGTTAGCCGAATTGATCTCAAAGGGAAACTTAATGAAGAGCGAGGCCACATACACACCGCCTAAAATAGGCAGTAACGACATCAGGCAAAACGCAACCACCAGCTTATACCTTAACTTAGTGGGCAGAAAAGCCAGTTTTGAGAGGATTAGCATATTTTTGTCCTTTCTTGATTAAAATAATATACTAATTATTAACATTAGTCAATAGTAGTTAAGAATAATTATGATAAATTAATCGATTAAAAATTTACAATTAATAAGATTCAAAAGGGGACTGTCCCTTTTTGGGCTAAAAGGGACAGTCCCCTTAATATTAATCGATTAAAAATCTATAATTTAAAAAAGAGGCTTGTGGAGGTGGATATTAAGGAGAAGGCCAATGGCGAGCATGGTCGTGATAACCGAGGTGCCTCCGTAGCTGACTAGAGGAAGCGGGACCCCCACCACCGGCAAGAGGCCCATTGTCATGCCGATGTTGATAAAAGCCTGGAAGCCGATCATCGTGGTGATCCCGCAGGCAAGCCCACTGCCAAACCGGTCCGGTGTTTGGCCGCATAGGGCGTAGCCTTTTTTGACGATCACGCCGAATAGAAAAAGGAGGGCCAGACAAGCGGCCAGCCCTCCCTCTTCGGCCACGACGCTGAAAATAAAGTCCGTGTGTTTTTCCGGCAAAAACTGCAAATGGGTTTGGGTGCCGCCCATGAAACCCCTTCCCAACAAGCCCCCCGACCCGATCGCGATTTTAGACTGAATGATCGTGTAGCCCGCTCCCAAAGGGTCGAGATTGGGGTTCATGAAAACCAAAAGTCTCGTGCGTTGGTAATCCTTGAGAAAGAAAAAAAGAAGCGGCGAGGCCAAAACTCCGATCGCCAAAAAAATCAGGAGCGCGCGCGCCCTGAATCCCCACCCATAAAGCATCGCCAGAAAAATGGGCACGAGAATGACCGCGGTCCCCAGATCCGGCTCTTTTAAAATCAAAAGGAAGGGCACGCCCACGATGATGAAGGGCATCAGGCGATCCCGCTTGGAGAGGGATTCGACCCGCTTGTGAGAAAAAAGGTGAGCCAAGACCAGAATGACCGACAGCTTCGCCAACTCCGAGGGCTGAAAATTGAATCCGCCCAAATCGATCCAGCGCCGGGCCCCCAGCCGCGGCGGTGTGAAAAGAACCGCGACCAAAAGGAAAACACTGACAAAATAAAGCGGCCAGGCCCAGTCCCGCAGGCGGAAGGTGTTCACGCGAAGGATCAAAAACACGAGCAGGATCCCGATGCCCATCCAGAGGATCTGCTTGACCACGAGCGTGTGAACCAGAAGCTCGCGCGATTTGAAAGACGCGCTGTAAACGCTGAAGACCCCGATCAAAAAAATGAGGATCGGCGCCGCGAAAAGGCCTTTATCCAAATTCCGGAAGTTTAATTTAGAACTCATAAATAGGAGGCCTTTTTGAGCCATTGAAAAAGAAGGGCGGCCAGGCTCGCCGCGCTCACTCCCCCGCGCCCGCCGTTTTCCAGAAAAACCACGACGGCCACTTTTGGATTTTCCTCGGGGGCAAATCCCACAAACCACGCGTGCGTGCGGTCCTGCCCCGATTGCGCGGTGCCCGTTTTTCCCGCGATGCGGATCCCCTCGACGCGGGCCAGCCTGCCGGTCCCCGTGCCCGATTGGATGACGGCGTCGAGGCCGTCGATCACGGCCCGGAGATCCGACGGGTCGATGGTCAGCGTGCGGGACGAGCCGTCCGCCACTTTGACATTTTCGATCCGGTCGACGACATGCGGTTTGAAGATCCAGCCGTGCGCGGCCACACCCGCGATCATCCCCAGCGCCTGAATCGGGGTCACCTGGAGATAACCCTGGCCGATGGCGAAATTCGCGGTCTCCCCTTCATACCAGGGCGCGTGATAAACTTTTTTCTTCCATTCGCGGGAAGGGACAAACCCCTCTTTTTCGCCCGGCAAATCGATGCCGGTGAGTTTTGAAAAACCAAATTGGGCGGCCTTTTCCGCGATCGCGTCCACCCCCGCCAAAACGCCCGCTGAGTAGAAATACACGTTGCACGAGTGGGCGAATCCCTCGGCCAGACGCTCGTCGCCGTGCCCCGTCAAATTCCAGCAGTGAAACGCGTTCCCGCCGATCGTGAGAACGCCTCCGCATTTAAAAACCGTCGCGGCGGTTATTTTTTTCTGTTCGAGCGCGGCCAGGGCCGTCACGATTTTAAAAATCGATCCGGGCGGATAAGCGCCGCGGATCGCGCGGTTCACCATCGGGGCGCGCTCGTCGGTCAAATAGTCCCCCACTTTTTTCCGGCCCTCGCGCGTCGCAAAAAGATTCGGGTCGAAGGAGGGGGAGCTGTTGAGCGAGAGGAGCCCGCCGTCCTCGAGGTTCATGACGATCACCGCCCCTTTTTGAGCCCGTAAATATTCCTGAACCGTGGATTCCAGTTCGGCGTCCACGGTGAGGCGGATATCCTTGCCGCCGGTGGGCCGCTCGAAACCGAGCGTCCGGACGAACCGGCCGCGGCTGTTGACTTCCATTTGAATGCCGCCGGACCGGCCGCGAAGGTAGGACTCGTAGAATTTTTCCACACCGTCGCGGCCGACCCAGTCAGCCGGCTTGTACCCGCCGATCTCCATTAAATCTTCCTCATCGTCACGGATCGGCCCGACAAAACCCACCAGATGCGCCGCGGATTCTCCCAGGGGATAGGTCCGTTTCGAATGCGTCTCCACGAGAAACCCCGGCAATCTGTCGAGACGCTCTTCGATCGCGATGGCTTTTTGGGAACCGATGTCTTCGGCCATGAGCACGGTATGAAAGGCGCCGGGCGGGCGTTCGTAAAAACGTTTTTCGAGCGTCCAGGCGTCTTCGCCCAGGATCGGCGCGAGAACGCGGCAGCTTTGCTGAATCGCCCCTTGGGCTTCCCAGGGAATGGCGGAACAGTTGAAACCCAGGCGGCTGGTCGCCAGCACCCGGCCGCGGCGGTCGAGGATTTTTCCGCGCGCGCCTTCCAGATAAATCACGCGCAGGCGGTTTTTTTCGGAAAGCGCCCGGTAGGCGTCTCCTTTAATGACCTGCATCCAGACGAGATTTACACCCAGGAACGCGAAGAGCGCGGTCGTGACGAATAAAAGCCGTTGGGCCTTATCCGAAACGCTCATGAAAATCGTTTGAGAATTTGAAAAACAAACGGCGAGAGAATAGCCGTGATCAAGAGGTCCCGCGGCAGGAAGGCCTCGCGAACAAGCGATAAGCCGAAGGCGTGATTTCCAAGGTTGAAAAAAGTCACGAGGTACAGGGCGATCACGGGCAGAAGGATCTGCGTCCACAGGCTGTCGCGAAAAACTTTTTGGGCCGCCAGGCCCGCCAAAAAACCGATTCCGCCAAAAATCGCCGACTCGTAACCGATGCGTCCCACTCCAAAAACTTCGAGCAGGCCGCCCGCGGCACCTCCCAGCGCTAAACCAAAAACCGGTCCCCGGGAAAGCGCGTAGAAAAGGACCCCCAACAGGACCAGCGGCAGGTCCTGCCCAAAAAAAATAAACCCCGCGGCGTTTTGAATGAGAAAAAGAAAAAAGATCACCGCGAACGCTAGGACCCCGCGCACGTGACTTCCTCCGCCCGGCCCGGATCCGCGAAGGGCTCGAGCTCCGCCTCCTGATAATTCTGACCCGCGTCTTTCCGGACGCGGACGATTTTTCCCACGCGCACCCCTTTCGGAAAGAGCCCGCCGAAGCCCGCTGTTTCCACTTCGTCACCGATTTTGATTTCTTCGTCCTTTGAAAGATAACGGATGGCGCAGCGGCCGGACAACGAACCCGTCAAGACCCCCTCCTGGCGCGTGCGTTGGACGAGGACCCCGATGCGAAAATTGGGATCCTGCATCAGAAGCACCTTGGAGACCGAAGGGCCCGATTCGACGATTTTTCCCACGAGCGAAAAGTCCGATAGGACAACCCTATTCATCTTGACGCCATCTTTGGTCCCCTTGTCGATCAGAAACACCCGGTTCCACGCCGACGGCGAGCGGCCGATGACACGGCTGTGGATCAAACGCTTAAACGAAAGGGACTGCGGAGGCACAAGCCCTAAAAGTTTGGTCAGCCGCGCGTTTTCCAGGGCGAGTTCGCGGGAATCAAACGCCTTCGAATCGATTTCCGCGAGCCGGGTTTTGAGCGCGCGGTTTTCGCGGGCGTTTTGCCGGAAACGGTAAAGGTCCGTGACGAACGCGGCCGTCTCTTTGGACAAGACAAGCGGCCATTCGAGAAATGAGGCGGCCGAGCCTTTAATCGAAACGGCTTGGGAAACAGGGAGAGTGGTCAGGAAAAAAAGGAAGGACGCGACACCGATGACAACGGACGTTTTTTTCAGCACATCTTTAAATTTTTAATTCTCGATCGTGCGGTTGGCCGAAACCGTGACCCGTTTCAGGTAATGCAGTTCACTTAAAATTTTTCCCGTGCCCAGCGCCACCGCCAGAAGCGGGTTTTCCGCCACGTGCACCGGCAGGCCCGTCTCTTCGGAGATAAGTTTGTCAAGCCCCCGGATCAGGGAACTGCCGCCGGCCATCACGATGCCGCGGTCGATGAGATCCGCGCAGAGTTCGGGCGAGGTCCGTTCGAGCGTGACCCTCACCGCTTCGATGATGTATTGAATGGGTTCGGCCAGCGCCTCGCGAACTTCTTCGGAGGTGATCTTCACGGTTTTCGGCAGGCCCGAAACCAAATCGCGGCCGCGGATCTCCATTGAAAGTTCCTCTTCCAGAGGATACGCAGACCCGATCCGGATCTTCACCTCTTCGGCGGTCCGCTCGCCGATCATGAGGTTGTACGTTTTTTTCACGTGTTCGATGATCGCCTCGTCCATTTCGTCGCCGCCGATGCGGATGCTCTTGGAAAAAACGATGCCCGCCAGTGAAATCACGGCCATCTCCGCCGTGCCGCCGCCGATATCGATCACCATGCTGCCGGCGGGTTCCTGAATCGGCAGGCCCACGCCGATCGCCGCGGCCATCGGCTCCTCGACCAGGTACACCTCGCGCGCGCCCGCGTGAAGCGCGGAATCGCGGACCGCGCGCTTCTCCACTTCGGTGATGCCGGAGGGGATCGCGATCACCATGCGCGGCCGGACAAAACGTTTGCGCTGATGGACTTTATTGATGAAATAACGGAGCATGCTCTCGGTGATTTCAAAATCGGCGATGACGCCGTCCTTCATCGGACGAATCGCGACGATGGATCCGGGCGTGCGGCCGAGCATGCGCTTGGCCTCGTCGCCCACCGCGAGGACTTCGCTCGTGCCTTTTCGGATCGCGACGACGGAAGGTTCGCACAGGACAATGCCCTGGCCCTTGACGTTCACGAGCGTATTGGCCGTGCCGAGGTCGATCCCCATGTCATTGGAGAAAGACCCGAGGACCCAATCCGTGAATTTATGAAAAAAATTGACTGATTTGCGCAAAAGGCTGTCTCAAAGAAAAAACGATTTCTCTTAAAGTGGCTGAATGAAACGGCTAATTATAACAATGGCCCCAAGGCCTGTCAACAAATGGCTGTCCCGCATTTCTTCAGGAGTTCAAAAAAATCCGGGAAGGACGTGCGGACGCACTCGGTGTCTTTGACGGTGGTTTTCCCTTCGGCGACCAGACCCGCGATGACCAGCGCCATCGCGGTGCGATGGTCCCTGAAAGAATCGACCGGCGCCCCGTGAAGCGGAGTGGGGCCTTTGATCACGAGCGAATTTCCCTCGGCGGCGATCGAGGCGCCCATTTGCGAAAGGGTGGTGACCATCGAATGGATCCGATCCGTTTCCTTGACGCGCAGTTCTTCCGCGTCGTGAATGATGCTCGTGCCCTCGGCCTGCGTCGCCAGCACCGCGAGGATCGGGACTTCGTCGATGAGCGCCGGCAATTCATTTTTTTCAATTTCAAACGCGCCGAGCGCGCGGCGGGTGAGCGTAAAATCCGCGGCGGGCTCGGGTCCCCCGGCGTGAAGCCGGTCCACGCGGACGTCGACGCCCATTCTTTTTAAAACCGCGAGGAGGCCGGTGCGCGTGGGGTTCCACAAAACGGATCGGAATTGAATGGAAGACTTTGGAACAAGAATCGAAAGAGCGATAAAAAACGCCGCACTCGAAATGTCGCCGGGGATCTCAAAACTTTTCGCCCGGAGAGGCCCTTTGCCGGGCGCGGAGCCATTCACGGAAACCCTCAGCCCTTTTTGTTCGATCGGGGCGCCGAAATATGAGAGAAATTTCTCGGTGTGGTCTCGCGAACGCGCGGGCTCGGTGACCGAGGTTTGGCCCTCGGCGTACAAACCGGCCAAAAGCAAAGCCGATTTCACCTGGGCGCTCGGAATCGAAAGTCGCGCGTCGATCGCTTTTAAGTTGCCCCCATGAATTTTGATCGGCGCGAAATTTCCGTCCTGGCGGCCTTCGATCCGGGCGCCCATCGCTTTCAAATGATCCGTGACGCGCCGCATCGGCCTCGAAGACAAAGAGGGGTCGCCCGTCAAAACGGCGTCGAAATCAAACCCCGCGAGAATCCCCAAAAGAAGCCGCATCGACGTCCCGGAGTTTCCGAGATAAAGCTCTTTTTTAGGCGCTCTCAGGGAACGCAGGCCCCGCCCTTTTATTTTCAAGTGCGTGGGACTTAAACCTTCGATCGCGACGCCCATGGCTTCAAAGGCCTTTCGCGTGCGCACGCAGTCCTCGCCGGCCAGGACGTTTGTGAATTCCGACACTCCGTCGGCCAGCGATCCGAACATGATCGCGCGGTGAGACAGCGACTTGTCGCCGGGAAAGGCCAAGCTTCCCGATAAGGGGGTCAGGGTTTTTTGAACAGTGACGGATTCCATGGAGTATCAGTTTACCAACCGCTGTCCGCGAATCAAAGCCTCAAAATCATCGGGCAATTTGCTTTCGAACTCCACCGATTCCCCGGTCTTGGGGTGGGTGAATCCGATCTTCGACGCGTGCAGTCCCAATCTCACCGAAGACCCGGGCTTCCCGGAACCGTAGAGAACGTCGCCGACCACGGGATACCCAAGGCAAGCCAGGTGAACGCGGATCTGATGAGTGCGGCCCGTCAAAATCTTCACTTCCAAAAGGGTCGCGTGCGAAAATCGTTCTAAAACACGGTAGCGCGTCTCGGCCTCCTTGGCCGACGCGTCGCTCGAAACCGCCCTTTTGCGCCGCACCTTCGGATCGCGGCCGATGGATTTTGAAATGCGCCCCTCCTCGAACTCCACCCTTCCCTTCACAAGCGCGGTGTACGTTTTGGAAAAAGTCCGCGAGGCAAACTGCGCCTGCAAAAAACGGTGCGAGACATTGTCCTTCGCCACGACCATGAGCCCGGACGTGTCTTTGTCGAGCCGATGAACAATCCCCGGCCGCTCGGCGCCGCCCGCCGTCGACAGAGCCGAGTCCCGTCCCAAAAGCGCGTGAACGAGCGTGCCCTTTTTATTTCCGGCGCCCGGATGCACGACCATGCCCGCGGGTTTGTCAATGACGAGCAGGCACTCGTCTTCGTAAACCACCGAAAGAGGGATCGATTCGGCCAAAAGCGGCGAATGTTTTTGGGAAATCATTTCACCGGTGATGCGGTCGCCCTCTTTCACGAGAAGCCGGGGCTTGGCGGGCCTGGCATTCAAAAGGATCCGCCCCTCATCGAGGGAACGTTTCACTTCCTGCCGTGAAAATTTCCCGACGAGCGCGCGCGCCAAAAACACGTCGATGCGCGTGGGTTCCCTTAAGGCGGGAACCACCTGATCCAGAGAGGCCATGGGTTAAACAATTTTTCTTTTTGAAAAGCGATTGAGAAAAAAAGCGGCAAAAATCAGAACGAGGCTGATCCACTGGGGGAGCGTGAACATTCCGAAAAGCTCCTGATCGCCGCGGAGAAATTCGACCAGAAAGCGAATGGCGCCGTAGCCGCCGAGATACGCCGCAAAGACCTGCCCGTCACGGTGTTTTTTAAACGACCCCAGAAGAAGAAAAATGGCGAGCGCAAAAAGCAGGCTCATCTCATAAAGCTGGGTCGGGTAGCGGGTGCCCGCGCCCGTCAATTTTCCGTAGCAACAGCCGTTCAAAAAACAGCCCACTCTTCCGATGCCCTGGCCAAGCGCCAGGATCGGGGAGAAATAATCCGCCCATTTTAAAACGGATCCTTTCCGGGCGCGCACCGCGAGGGCCCCCACGGCCACGGCCGTCAAAAAACCGCCGTACCACACGAGCCCTCCCTCTTGGATCCAAAACACGCGCCACGGGTGCAGGCGATAGTCGCCCGGGTGCTGGGCCACGAAAAATAAACGCGCGCCCGCGAGGCCCGACAAAAAAAGCAGAAACAAAAGGTCCTGCGCCTCCCTGTTTTTGCGCGTGTAGAAAAACGCCGCGAGCATGGCCAGGGCCACACAAACGCCGTACGAATAAATCGTGAAAGGACCCAAGCGGAAAAGGATGGGATGCATCAGGAGCGGCGACCGGTTAAAAATTTTAAAAGGATGAGGAAAACACCGACGGAAATGGCGGCATCGGCCACATTGAACACCGGCCACACGCGAAAATCGAGGAAATCGACCACGTAGCCGTATCGCCAGCGGTCAAAACCGTTGCCGAGGGCGCCCGCCAGGACCAGGGCCCACGCGACACCGTCGAGCGACCAAAGCCTTTCCCGTTTTTTTACCCCGCTCCAAAAAAGATAAACGGCCAATAAAACCGCGCAGGCCCACGTCACACCCATTAAAAATGGGGCCGCGCCCTTCAAGATCCCAAACGCCGCGCCGGTGTTGTTCACGCGCGTGAGGTGAAAAACCCCCGGCCACACCGCGCGGCTCTGGCCTTCGGCGAACGCGCGAATGATTTGGGCTTTGGTTAAACGGTCAAGAATAAAAACGGAAGGAACGATGAGAAAGAAAAGGCGTTTTTTTATTTTTTCTTTTTCTTTTCCTGTTTTTCCTGGCAAGGGACGCACAGCTCCGCGTAGGGAACGGCCTTTAAGCGCACTTTGGAGATTTTTTTGCCGCACAATTCGCAAAGACCGAACGTGCCGCCGTCTATCTTTTCAAGCGCCTCGTCGATCCGGTTCAAAATTTTCTGCTCGTTGTCCGCCAGACCGAGGGAAAACTCCCGGTCGTAGTTGTCCGTCGCCATGTCCGCCATGTGGAGACTGTAGGCCGACAGGTCGCCGGCGGCGTCGCGTTGGGAAGTTTTGAGCGCGTCTTTGGCGATGTGCTCGATGCCCTTCGAGAGGGCGTCTTTTTTCTTGAGCAAAAGCTCCTTAAAGATTTTGGCTTCCTTTTTATCCATTCAAAACTCCTTTGACCGCTTCGAGACAGCGTCCGCAAAGCGCGGGGTGTTCTTTGTCCTTCCCGACCGACTCGCGGTAGTTCCAACAGCGCCCGCACTTCAGGTTTCGCGCCCTCTTGACGGTGACGCGCAAGCCGTCCGCGGACGGTGACGCCTCTTCCGTGACATTCACGTCTGACACCAGGAGAAGCGCCGGCAAATCTTTTGTAAAATTTTTCAAAAAATCAAAATCGCCGGTTTTGGAAAGAGTCAATTCTACCTCAGCCTCCAGCGAATTGCCAATTTCTTTTTTCTCGCGTTTTTCTTCAATCGACTTCAGCACCTTTTCGCGCACGAGGAGAAACTGTTCCCACTTGGCCTCGAGAAGCGCGTCCCTGTTTTTCGGTTTGGCCTTGGGCCAGCTCTCCAGATGGACGCTCTCCGGAAATCCCAAATGCCCCCACACCTCTTCGCAGGTGAAACTCAAAACCGGCGCCAGCATCCGGACCAGGTCCGTCAAGATTTCATGGAGAACGCTCCGCGCCGCGCGGCCCGAAACAGACCCGCGCGCGTCGGTGTAGAGCCTGTCCTTTAAAACATCCAGATAAAAAGAGGACATCTCTTTCACGCAAAAGTTGTACACCGCGTGATAGATCCGGTGAAAGGCGTAGTTTTCGTAAGCCTCGCCCACTTCCTGCTTCAGGAGCTCGAGCTTCGAAAGCGCCCAGCGGTCCACCTCAAAAAGTTCGTCGCGCTCCAGCGCGTCCTTTCGGGGATCGAAACCGTTCAAATTTCCCAGGAGAAATTTGAACGTGTTGCGGATCTTCCGGTAACCTTCGGCCAGGTGCGTGAGGTGGTCTTTGGAAAGCCGGATGTCATCGGAGGTGTCGCTCGATGCCACCCACAGCCTCAGGATATCGGCGCCGTATTTTTCCATGACATCGAGCGGCGAAATCACGTTGCCCTCGGACTTGGACATTTTTTTGCCTTCGCCGTCGACGATGAAGCCATGCGTCAAAACCGCGTGGTAAGGCGCCTTTCCCAAAATTCCCAAAGAAACCAAAAGCGAGCTCTGAAACCACCCCCGGTGCTGGTCACTGCCCTCGAGGTACAGGTCCGCCGGAAAGTGAAGCGTTTCATTTTCCATCAAAACCGCCAGCCAGCTCGAACCCGACTCGAACCAGACGTCCAAAATATCCTCGCCCTTTTTCAGGTCCTTTCGCCCGCAACGCGGACAGGCAAACCCGCCGCCGAGGTCGAGCGCCGATTTTAAAAACCAGGCGTCCGAGCCTTCCTTTTTGAAAATGTCGCGCACGCGGCGGATGAGCGCCGGATACAGGATCGCTTCGTCGCACGCCGAACAATAAAAAACGGGTACCGGCACACCCCAGTAGCGTTGGCGGGAGAG